>JAIUMY010000089.1 GCA_022565335.1 Opitutales bacterium | reverse complement strand
GACACAGGCTGGAAGCCTGTGCTACTTTTATTCGTGTCTATTGATGTTCATTCGTGGTTCACAAGAAACAGCCGGGGAGAAAAAGGATGAGGGGTGAAGGATGGGGGATGAAATGAAATCCCGATTCGCTTCGCTCATTGCCCTTCGGCGGGACTGGCTGCGCCAGCAGTTGGGGAAACAAAGTAGCTGCGGTCTTTAGCCGCAGTTGGGCGGGGAAACCGGGACCACCCCACCGCTTCGCGGTTCCTCCCTCCTAAGCTAGGAGGGGAATGAAACAGCCGGGGAGGAAAAGTAGCTGCGGTCTTTAGCCGCAGTTCGGTTATGGGGAAACCAAAGGAATGCAGCAGGAGTGGTGCGTCATCCTACAAAACGCAGGCTAAAGCCAGCGCTACTGAAACAGCCGGATCGGGGACATAAAGTCCCTGTGATGAGGGGGCGACCGTCCGCACTCTCCAAGCTTGACTGACCCGACCTGTTTTTTTCGACCGCTGATTAACTTTCCTTGATTTCTTCTTCTTTCAGATTCAGGTGCTTGGTCAGGCGGCGGTAGGATAAAAAGGGAATCACAAAAGCCTCGTCAAAATCGTAGCCATGGACGAAGTCCTCGATGCTGTCCTGCTCGGTTTTTCCCAGCAAGCCGTAGTCCACCAAATTAAAAACGATATGCCCGAAATCCTTGCACTTGTGGATGCCCCATTCGTTTAAAACGGTAAGCGACAGAGGGCCGAATTGATCCAGCGCAAACTCCCGGATGCCCTCCAGCAATTCCTGCCCCCGAACATGGCGCAAGGTTTTCTCCTGGTCCTTGGCGTGAGCCTTCAAGGTGTGGTCAAGAGCATGGCGGATGAAGGTGTAAGCCCCCCTCTCATAGCGTGGGTCTTCTTTACGGATTAACTCTACAACTTCGTCAAAATCTCTGGTTTGCATGATATTACAATAGGTGATCAGTTCGGTTTGGCAACGGCAGCGAGTTCTCTTTCCACATGACTGCGCCCAACCCCGAGGCGATAAAGACCATCCATGACCTGTAAAACGGGATCCTCATACCAAATTTCTTCAAGGGGAACATTCGCCGTGATACGAATAAAGTATTGCTCAGGACTTCCCCGGAAAGCCTGATAAAAGACATCTCTCACCCAGCGGGAGGGATGCGGAATGGCATTAAAACGCTCCCCGAAATCATAGACTTCGCCTTCCACCAGATGCCAAAACATCACGTAAATTTCCCGGCCCTCGACATCTTCAAAAATCCGCCACTCCCCGGGTTGAAAAGATTTCCCCATCAATTCCAGATCCTTGTTAAAAACCATATCGGTACAGGCCCAGCCGTTTTCCGTCCAGCAACGGTCCGGATTGTGGGTATTGACGTCGCGGATAGGCATACGTCCCCTTCCCCAATGGGCAATGTAAACGGCAAACTCGATATCTCCCCGGGTAAACTCCCGATAAAGGAATTCATCAAATTTGAGAATCCTTTCCGCCCGGTCAGAGGCAAATTCATTGGGCCCCAAAGGCAAGTCCCGGGCTTCCCAACCTTGTACTTCGGTGGGAATGTAATCGTCCAAGTGTTCGACCATCGCGGATTCCTCGTACGTGGGGGAAAAAAACCGGAAAACAAAACCGGCAATCGCGAGAATCAACGCCAGGGCGATGGGAGCCAAAAGAGAGATTTTCATTTCTTGTACTTTAGACCAAAATGATCTGGTCGGCAAGAAACGATTCGCATTCCCGGATCCCCGATCTCCACGAAAATGCTTTTTTCGAAAATCCTGTGTTGACAACCCTTCGGCAAATAGGAATCCTCAGAAAAGTCAATTTCAGGGCCCGGATGGCGGAATTGGCAGACGCGCCAGACTCAAAATCTGGTTCCTTCACGGGAGTGTCGGTTCGACCCCGACTCCGGGCACCAATTGAAAATAAATATGAAGTTTGAAGGTTGAGGGATGATCAAACTTCTCCCTAAATAACACACGCGCCGTGCCTCTCGTCCCTTTGAAGGATGTTCTTAAAGGGCGCGTTTTTTTATTGTTCTGATACTGTCGATTGGCAACAGAACCCCCAATGGGTACATACGTGACCGAAAACAGCCGATGGGGATTTCCCGCGTTTTTCCGCCCCTTTATTGAGGCACCCTCCCACCGCATAATCAATATTCCCAAAATAACTTTGTAGTCGCTCTCTACTTCAATTTTTCTGAAAGCCTACTTCTTAAGTTTTAATTTCCCTTCCCACATGAACACATTTTCCCTTTTTCAGCTTTCGCGTTTTCTCTTTCGCAAAGACGATTCCAGCCTTGTTGCCCTCAGCAAAGTGACATTGAAGAACCTCCTTCGACCTTCGAGACTTGCCGGCTTCCAGAGTTGGAATCTACCATTCCTGCTATTGTTCGCTTTTCAGCCCCTCATTTGCCCGGGCAAAGAGGTTTCCTCCCCCCCGGAAGATGTTGAAAACCTTCGAAAACTCGCCGCCGGAGGCGATATTCGGGCCCAGGAAAATCTTGGCTTTCGCTACCTGCATGGTAAGGACTTGGAGCAGGACTATCAGGAGGCCCACCGCTGGATTGGCAAAGCGGTACAGCAAGACGACCCGAAAGCGAAAATACATATGGCCGTTTTATATCTCAATGGTTACGGCGTGGAAGCAGATCCGACGAAGGCTAAGGAATTGTATCAGCAATCTGCCCGGCAAGGATTTCCCCCAGGCAAAACCCTCTTGGGCAATATCTATTTCCACGGTATAGGAACGGAAGTGGACTATGAGGAAGCGGCAAAATGGTATCGAAAGGCCGCTGAGTCCGGATACGCCCAAGCTAAATTGCATCTCGGAAATTTATATTTCGTCGGCAAAGGGGTCCCCCGGAATCAAGAAAAAGCCATTGACTGGATAAAGAAATCTGCTCAGGCGGGTGATCCCGAAGCCCAATACACCATTGGGCTAGTTTATAGGTTTGGCAATCATCTCGATCAGGATTACCGCAAAGCGGCAAAGTGGATTCGCCAGTCCTCTGAACAAGGTTACCCCACTGCAATGTATCTCCTCGGACAAATGTATTACCGCGGCGAAGGAGTTGACCAAGACGACGAAAAAGCCCACTATTGGATCCGCAGATCCGCCGAAAGCGACCACGAGCCCGCCCAGGAATTCCTCAAAAACGTTATAGAAAAATAAGACCTTCTTCGACCTTCGAGACTTGCCGGCTTCCAGCGATGGCCTCACCCTCAGCGAGTAGAGGGTGAGCGCAAAGAGATGCCGCCCCGACTAGGCTCTTTTTTTGTCTTGGACCCTCCCGCCGGGGCGTTGCCCCGACCTTTGGCATGACGCACCTGTGATGCGGATGGACAAAGCCTATGCTCCCGGCGGCTGTTATCCTTCCTTCCCCTCTGCGTCCCTGAGCATCTGCGCGAGAACCCGGCCGTTTCCGGATCAGGTCTCGCGCTACATCATCCTTTCGATTCCGGCTGTTTTCTTAATTGCTACGCCGTTTTAATCCCGCCAAGCGTCGTCTTCGACCTTAACTCTTACTTCTTCCTTTTTCCTGGGCTCTTTTCTTGTCATCGGGTTTTTCATTGGGGTAAGATGGGGTTTTTCGAAGTAAACCCCTTGCATTTTGCTTATGACCACCACCGCCGCGATTGATCTTGGCGCCACCAGCGGGCGCGTTATTTTAGGCCATTGGGACCAGAATCGTCTGGAACTGGAGGAAGTGCACCGCTTTCCCAACCAGATCCAGACCCTCGGAGGGTACGATTATTGGAATATTCCGGCTCTTTACGGTGAGATTTTGACCGGCCTGCGCAAAGCTCTCGAAAAATACCCCGATCTGGCTTCTTGTGGTGTGAATACCTGGGGCGTCGATACCGCCTTGCTGGATCGCCAGGGTCGTCTTGTTTTTCCCATTCATGCGTACCGTGACAACCGCACCGAACCATTCTATCGGCAACTGGTGGAAAAGGACCTTCCCGAAGTCTTTGCCTGGACCGGCATTGGGCCCCAGCCCTTCAATACCAGTTTGCAATTGCAGGAAACCTTCTCCGCCTATCCGGCCTTGCGCGAGGTGGTAAAGAAAATCCTCTTTTTGCCCGGTTATTTCAGTTTTCTCCTTTCGGGCGAAATGGCCAATGACCTCTCCATTGCCAGCACCTCCCAGTTGATGGCCGTCGACGGCACCGACTATTCCACCGAGGCCCTGGCTCACTTTGGTGTTCCCGCGGGGCTTTTGGTCGAACCCGAGGTCTCCGGCCGCGTATTGGGACCCCTCCGGGAGCCTGGTCTGGAAAAGGTAAAGGTTATCCTAACGCCCGGCCACGATACCGGCTGCGCCTTCAGCAGTATGCCGTCACAGGCCGGGAAAAAGGACTTGTATATCAGTTGCGGCACCTGGTCCCTGGCCGGTTTTTTGAGTGACCGTCCCCTACTCTCCGACCAAGCCCGGGAAATCGGGGTGAGCAATGAGCGCAATGGCGACGGGACCTTCCGGCCAACCTGTATTTTGCTGGGGCTTTGGCTCCTCGAACAAACCCTCCCGGACATTGGAGGAGTTCCTTCCACGGCGGCGGAATGGGAAGAATTGGTTTCCGAAGCGGAAACCTCTCCGTCCCCGGAGACCCTTCTGGATATTACCGATAACCACCTTTTCAATCCGGCCAATATGAAGGAGGCCATTGATGAGCAACTGCGCCAGCGGAACGCTCAGGTTCCCCACGATCGCAAGGCCTACGTTCGCTTGATTATCGAATCCCTGGCCCAGGGTCAGGCGGGGGCGTTGGAGAAGTTTTCCACGATGACCGGAGAATCCTTTGATCGCGTGGTGATGGTCGGAGGCGGTTCCAAAAACCGTCTGCTCTGTCAACTCACGGCAGATTATGCGGGAGTTGAAGTGGTCAGTTATGAATTGGAAGGAACTGCGGTGGGCAATCTGGGCCAGCAATTGGTTAGTCTGGGTGCGGTGGAAAGTTGGGAGATTTTCCGGCAGTCACTGAACGCTCAATTGCCGGGAGTCTCTTATTGGCCGGCTCGCCAAGCCCCATGAGCCATCAGCCCAGAGGCACCGGCAAACGCAAGCGCCTGGACGATATTCTGGTTGACCGCGGCTTGGCCCCCAGCAAAGCGGTCGCCAAGGCCCTGATCATGGCCGGCAAGGTCCGCTCGGAGGAACGCCTGCTCGATAAACCCGGAAAAGCCCAACCGGTGGATATCCCTGTCACCGTCGAACAACCTCCCCGATTTGTCAGCCGGGGCGGCGAAAAAATGCAAGCGGCGCTGGACGCTTTTGACCTTTGTCCCGCCGGCGCTACGGTCCTCGATGTCGGCCTGTCCACCGGTGGATTTTCCGACTGCCTGCTTCAGGCCGGGGCGGTCGGGATCACCGGTATCGATGTCGGACGGGCCCAATTGCATCCCAAACTGGGGGCTGACCCCCGCCTAACCAGTATTGAGAAGTGCAATGCCCGCCATTTACAGCCAGGAGATCTGCCCCGTGAACTGTATGACTGGCTGGTAATCGATGTTTCCTTCATCTCACTGCGCACCGTATTGCCTGCCGTTTGGCCTTTTCTGGGGGTTCCGGGGCAGGCGGTTCTTTTAATCAAACCACAATTCGAAGCCCATCGGGAAGAAGTCGCCCGGTTTCGTGGAGTCATACAGGACGAGGCCATTCGGGCGCGTATCCGGGACGAGTTTGAAGAGTTCATCCGCCGGGATTTGCCAGGGGCGGGAGCACCACGGATTATCGATTGCCCGGTTCACGGAGGTGATGGAAACCAGGAATTTCTCGCTCATGTGGTAAAGGACCGGTAAAGTACTCTCCATCAACAGAAATCCAAAAAAGAGTTGGCCAAAGGGCCCTCTTGAGGCTTAAAATACCGCTTTATTCTGATCAAGCCCGATCGCTGTAGCCACTTGCTTTTGTATGCCCAAGAAATCCACGAAAACTGATTCTCCGGAATCCCCGGATACCCCGAATTTTGGTGTAGCTTCCCGCAAGCCCCGTCCTTTTTTGGGGCTCTTGAGCCTTTTCCTGGGGCTTTTTCTTTTAGTAGCCCTAGCCGACTATCAACCCTCCAAGAGCCCCCGCCTCTACCAGGGTGAAGACGTTCCCGGTTCCAGTCTGGTGGGAAGTGTGGGCGTGGAAATCGGGCATATCAGTTTTCTTCTTCTCGGCGGAACCGCCTGGCTTCTTCCGGTTCTTCTTTTTTGGCTGATGTGGATCTTTTTCTCCCGGCGCCAAAGTTTTGGGTGGATTCGAGGACTTGCCTTCCCCGTTCTTCTTTTGTCAGCGGCCGGCCTCTGGTCGATGCAGGACCGGTTTGGGACCTGGGAAAACCTCCTGCAGGATGAATACACCCGCAGCGTCGTACAAGTGGACAATGATGAGCTTCAGGAAAGCCAGGCGGCGTTCCGCGGCGGAGGCGGTTCCCTGGGGCATCTTTTGTATTACCGTTTACTGCACGGACCCGTGGGCGTCTTTGGCTCCGGCATCCTTTTTTCCTTCTTTTTCTTCCTGGCCTTGGCGGTAGTTATCAATCCGGACCTGCAGCGCAGCCGGGACTGGGCGGCCGACCGCTGGCGTGGCTGGCAGGACAAACGGAAGGAGAATGCCGAAGAGAGAGCCCGCCAGCGGGAAATCCGCAAAGAGGAAAAGGAAAAAGCCCGTCTGGAAAAAGAAGCGGCCAAAGCCCAAGCCCAAGAGAAAAAAGCCAGGGACAAGAGCGCCACTGAAGAAGAAAAAGAAGAAGAAGGAGAGGAAGTGTCCTTCCCCTTTACTCACCGGCCTCCGGCCAAGGGACGGCCAGAGGTTGATCCGGAACCCGTCGCGCCCCCACCCGTGGATTCTCCCGCCAAACCAGCCGCCGCCAAAAAGCAACCGATGCCGAAGGCGGAAAGTGACAAGGAAGAAAGTGAAGCGATCAAAATCGTGCGCAGTGCTTCGCTGGAAAAAGCCAAAGCTCCCCAACGGAAGCAAAAGCGTGGGGAATTTATATTTCCCGATTTGAGCCTCCTGACGCCTCCGGCCGACGAGGAACCCGGAAGCCGGGAGAACCACGAGGAAACCGCCAAAGCATTGATCCATACCCTGCAAACTTTTGGGGTGGAAGCAAAGATTGACGAAGTTCATGTGGGGCCGGTAATCACCCGTTACGATATTCTGCCCGCCGCCGGAACCAAGGTTTCCAAAATTCAAAACCTGGAGAACGACATCGCCATGGGTCTCAAGGCTCTGGCCGTCCGGATCCTTGCCCCGGTACCGGGGAAAGGTTGTGTGGGCATCGAGGTGCCCAATAAATCTCCCCTCGCGGTCTGCCTGCGGGATATTCTGGAGTCCAAGGATTGGGAAACCAGCCGGGCGGAAATTCCCATCGGCCTGGGCAAGGACGTTTCCGGTAAACCGCTGGTGGCCGATCTCACCAAAATGCCTCACCTGTTGATCGCCGGCTCCACCGGTTCCGGTAAGACCGTTTGTATCAACAGCATCATCGCTTCCCTTCTCTACCATGCCACGCCCGAGGAGCTCCGCTTTATCATGGTTGACCCCAAGATCGTGGAAATGAAGGTCTTCAATGACCTTCCCCATATGCTGATCCCCGTGGTGACCGAACCTAAAAAAGTTCCCGGAGCCCTAAAATGGCTGCTTCAGGAAATGGAAAAGCGCTACCGGATGTTTGCCAAGGCGGGGGTCCGGAATATCACCGGATACCGGAATTTCATTAAGAAGAAAAAAGAGGAAGAACCACCCCCGCCCGAGGAAGATGGCCAAATGGATTTCGGCGATATCCCGGAAGCCGAAGCGCCCCGCA
The DNA here is from genome assembly GCA_022565335.1 of Opitutales bacterium. Classification (GTDB taxonomy): domain Bacteria; phylum Verrucomicrobiota; class Verrucomicrobiia; order Opitutales; family T3Sed10-336; genus JAIUMY01. The sequence goes on along the minus strand of JAIUMY010000089.1, from coordinate 3,523 downwards.
TGGCCTGGACCAAGGAAGACGAAATCGAGCTTCCTGAAAAACTGCCCTACATCGTTTGTATCATCGACGAGTTGGCCGACCTTATGATGGTGGCCCCGGCGGAAATCGAACAAGGTATCGCCCGCCTCGCCCAGCTGGCCCGGGCTGCGGGCATTCATCTGATTCTGGCCACCCAAAGACCTTCGGTGAATGTTATTACCGGTGTCATTAAGGCCAATCTTCCCAGTCGAATTTCCTTCAAAGTCGCCTCGAAAGTCGATAGCCGCACCATTCTCGACAGTATGGGCGCCGACCAGTTGATCGGTCGCGGGGATATGCTGTTTCTACCGCCGGGTTCCTCCCGCCTCATTCGCTCCCAGGGAGCCTTTGTCTCGGACGAGGAGATTAGCGCGATCGTCGATCACCTCAAACAAAATGGTCCGCCCCAGTTTGAGGAGACGGTGCAACAACAGATCGAACAACCCGATGGCGAAGGTGACGACGGGGATGAAGAGAGTGACGATCTTTATGAACAGGCGCTCGAAGTTTTGCGAACCAGCAAAAGAGCCTCCGCCTCCATGCTCCAGCGGCGGCTAAAAATCGGGTACAATCGCGCCGCCACACTTATCGAAAAGCTCGAGGACCGCGGCATCGTCGGCCCCGAAAACGGCTCCAGCCCCCGCGAGATCCTCGTCGATCTGGATTCTCTGTAAGGGCGGAGGGGGAGAGGGAAAACAACCTTATCTTTCACGGAGGCACAAAGGCACGGAGAGGGACGGCAAGCGGGGACCTTGTGTCCCTGTGCGGAGGTCTCTGGCCCAAGGTGAGCAGCCCTGGAACTTTCGACTTCTGACCGTTGAAAACAGCCGGAAGGAACCACGAATGGACACGAATAAACGCGAATTGATGGGGAAAGAAAACAACAGCCGGGAGACAAGGGATGAGGGGTGAAGGATGGGGGATGAAATGAAATCCCGATTCGCTTCGCTCATTGCCCTTCGGCGGGACTGGCTGCGCCAGCAGTTGGGAAGGAAAAGTAGCTGCGGTCTTTAGCGGCAGTTCGATGAGGGGGGAGCCGGCAGCACACTCTGACTCCCCGCCTCGGTTGAGGAGGGGTGGCTGGAGCGAAGCGGAAGGCGGGGTGGTGCCCTGGGCGAGAGTCTCTCCGAGCTGGCTGTTTTGGGAGGGCGAGGGTCTCTCCGAGCTGGCTGTTGTAGCCGAAATCGTAAGATTTTGGATGGCTGTTTCGTCGGAGGGGGTTTACCTCCCGATTGGCTGTTGTAGCCGACAGGTCCCGCCATAGCCTTGGCGAAGGAGGAAATCGTGAGATTTTGGACGGCTGTTTACGTAGTCGGGCTGATTCATCGCCCGATCCGCGGCGGAGACGACCTGGCGTACTTTCAAACGCATCCAACGTCGGGGGAGATCTTCGGATGTTCGCGAATGTCCGGCCGATTTGTTCGGGACGTAAAGTCCCTCCGACAAGGGCAGATTACTGTTCTGTAGGGCCTTCGCTTGCGAAGTGCCGCCCGTGAGAACTTACGTTTTGTCAAGAAAGTTTCCGCTGGCCTCTGTTTCTTACAAAGCTAGCACAGCCATCCTGGCGGTATTTTGGGCCGGTCGGGGACACAGGCGGGAAGCCTGTGCTACTTCTTTCGAAATCCCGCGCACCCTTTTGTCTGTTGGCAGCGGCACCATGACAAGCACGGGCCCTACAAGTGGAAGCACCGACACCGAACCAGGTCCGGAAACAACAGATGCCTACCCGAGTAAGTAATCGGGGTTCAATTTCTGCAGATCATCGACGACGAACAGACCGTCGCGGCGAATGACTTCGCCGTCAAAGGCAATGGTTCCGCCGCCATTGGCGGGGTCCTGCAATTGGACCATATCCCAGTGGACCTGGGAACGGTTTCCATTGTCAGCGATTTCGTAGGCCTGTCCGGGCGTGAAATGAAAGGAGCCGGCAATTTTTTCATCGAATAGAATATCCCGCATAGGTTCGGTAATATGGGGATTGAAAGCGATGGCAAATTCCCCGATAAAGCGGGCACCAGCATCAGAATCCAGAATTTCATTCAACTTTTTCTCGTTATCCCCGGAGGCCTCAACAATCTTCCCTCCGGAAAAGACCAACCTAATCCGGTCAAAGGAATTCCCCTGATACACCGTCGGCGCGTTGTAGGTAATCTCTCCCTCCACGCTATCCTTAACGGGCGCGGTAAAAACCTCCCCGTCGGGAATATTGTGTTCGCCGCCGCAACACTTGGCGGGAATGCCTTTAATGGAAAAGCGGAGATCCGTTCCGGGGCCGGTGATCTGCACCCGGTCGGTCGCCTCCATCCGTTTTTTCAGGGCTTCCATGCCGGGTATCATACGGGCATAGTCCATGGTACACACCCGGAAATAAAAATCCCGAAAAGCTTCGGAACTCATTCTGGCTTGTTGCGCCATGGCGGGGGTCGGCCAGCGCAAGACGACCCACCGCGTTTCATTCACCCGTTGGTCCAAAACGGGTTTCATGGCCTGCAAATAGGCCTTCATTTGGGCAGCGGGAATATCGGAGGTCTCAAAAATATTGTGTGAACCCCGGATGGCGATGTAGGCATCCATCTTTTGCATACGTGCCATTTCGACTTCGGCATGGGCGGCGAAGGCATCGACTGAACCCTCGCGGATCCATTCGCGGGTGGTTTCAGCGTGATGCCATTGCACATAGGGCTCCGCCCCCTTGCTTCGGGCAATCCGAAGCAAGGCCGAAACCATTTCCGTTGGAATATCGAACGCTTCGATAAAAACTTTATCGCCTTTGTCCAAACGAACCGAATGACCGGATAAAACTTCCGCTAAATCAATAAAACGAGAATCCATCTGATCATCCTAGCAAGTTCTCCTTTCCGGGCAACTGTGGATTCGGAAAAGAGTGGCCAATTGCCCATTTCGCCCGAATCGCCTCAAATAAGCCCGTTCCACGATGTCGCCCTTACAGGGCTCGTCGATGGGGATGACCCCTGTTCCCGGGGCGCTGCCCCGGGCTTTGGCATGACGCACCTTCGGCGCTGGGTGGCAAACCCGTCCGCCGCCGCACTCTTACTCCCCGCCTCGGTTGAGGAGGGGTGCCTGGAGCGAAGCGGAAGGCGGGGTGGTGCGTCGGGCTTACGCCAATCGGGAGGTAAACTCCCTCCGACCAAACAGCCGTCCAAAATCTCACGATTTCATCCTTCGCCAAGGCTATGGCGGGACCTGTCGGCTACAACCAATCACGTCGTAATCGTGCTGCTTCCGTATCGTCCTCCATAGCTCGAAGAGCGACGGATGGAAGCGCCCGAACGAATCGGCCGCAAATTCGCGAACATTCGAAGATTTTCGCCAACGTTGGAGGCGTTTGAAATTCCGGCAGGTCCTTTCCGCCGCGGATCGGGCGATGAATCAGCCCGACTACGCAAACAGCCGTCCAAAGACCACCGCGTGGTTGTTCAAGGTTCGCACCTTTCCGCCCCAACGGGGCAACAGAACAAAGGCCGGGGCAACGCCCCGGTGTTGG
>JAIUMY010000088.1 GCA_022565335.1 Opitutales bacterium | reverse complement strand
TGGCTGTGCTACCCCGAAATCGTCCGCTGGAACAGAAGTAGCATAGGCTTCCAGCCTGTGCAGGCGCAGCCAAAACACCGCCAGGATGGCCGTGCTACCTCGGGAATCGTCCGTTGGACCAGGAGTAGCATAGGCTTCCAGCCTGTGCGGGCGCAGCCAGAACACAGCCAAGATGGCTGTGCTACCCCGAAATCGTCCGCTGGAACAGAAGTAGCATAGGCTTCCAGCCTGTGTGGGCGTAGCCAAGACACCGCCAGGATGGCCGTGCTACCTCTGAAATAGCCCTATTGCCTCAGGAGGGGTCCGTTCCAGCGCGAAACCCCATACCCGCCAATAGACACTGATAAAGGCCATCTCATATTTCTTTTGACAATCGAAAAAGAACCTGTTTACGATACTTGAATGAATACGGTTTTAAGTCATTTTTCTGCCAGTGTGTCCGAGTTGAAGAAGAGTCCGAGTGGCTTGTTGGAGCAATCGAATGGAGAACCGGTGGCGATTTTGAATCACAATCGACCAACCGCTTATCTCATCCCGGCAAGTACTTATGAGGAGATACTCATCCGGTTGGAGGATGCTGAATTGATGGAGTTGGTCCGTTCCCGGGAGGAGGAAAAATCCCAAGCCAAGGAAGTTTCCCTCGATGACCTATAAATTGCTCTTCTTGCCCTCCGCACTGAAGGAATGGAATAAACTTGGTTCCACGGTCCGGGAACAATTCAAGAAAAAGTTGCAGGAAAGACTGACCAACCCGATCATTCCGGGTGACCGGCTTTCGGGTCAAAAGAACTTTTATAAGATCAAGTTGAGGAACTCTGGTTACCGTTTGGTTTACGAGGTGGAAAAGAAAGAAGTGAAAGTTTTTGTTATCGCAATCGGTAAAAGAGAAAATGAGCTTGTTTATAAAAAAGCCCTGAAGCGGAGAAAGCAATAGCAGCCAACCAGCAGTCGCACGGGCTTCCGGCCTGTCTGGGCAGTGGCTGTACTTGAAGTAGCATAGGCTTCCAGCCTGTGCGGGCGCAGCCGATACACAGCCAGGATGGCCGTGCTACCCCGAAATTGTCCGCTGGAACAGGAGTAGCATAGGCTTCCAGCCTGTGTGGGCAGTGGCTGTACTTGGGGTAGCATAGGCTTCCAGCCTGTGTGGACGCAGCCAAAACACCGCCAAGATGGCCGTGCTACCTCGGGAATCGTCCGTTGGAATAGGAGTAGCATAGGCTTCCAGCCTGTGTAGGCGAAGCCAGAACACAGCCAAGATGGCGGTGCTAACTCAGGTTCGACAGTGACCAAACCCTTTCCTCAGCCGTCGTACGTTCCCGCTGTCGACGCATATCAGGATTGAAAAAACCAGGTTCTCCGGGAAGTTTCAGAAGTGGACCTCCACACCGTTCATGGATCAATTTCCCCCGGACCTTTTCCAGGATACCGATCCGACAACCCTTGATGCTGAACGCCACGCTTCCTATTGGATAGTTTTACAGGTTTCCTCCCTTGAATTCGTTTTATCTTGTTGGAGGAACGGCTCTCGCCCATTGACGTTTGCGCTGAGTTTTAACCCACCAACCCTTCAACTTGCTTGCGCCACCGCTTCGGCCACTTTTTTCGCCACCGTCTCATCGAGGGCCGCTGGCAAAATGTTTTCGGGCGAAGGGTCAGGGACCGATTCGGCAATAGCCCGGGCAGCGGCGGTTTTCATCTTATCGGTAATTCGCGGTGCGCGAACATCCAAAGCCCCACGGAAAATCCCCGGAAAAACCAATACATTGTTCACCTGGTTGGGAAAATCACTTCGCCCCGTCGCCACCACTGCGGCCCCACCCGCTTTGGCCTCCTCCGGCAGAATCTCCGGCGTTGGGTTCGCCAAGGCAAAGACCACCGAATCCGGGGCCATCCGGCGAATATCCTTGGCCGACAATAAGCCTCCCCGGCTCACCCCGATAAATACATCAGCACCCTCCAATAAATCCACCAGCCCCCCGCTTCTATTTCCCGGATTACTGTATTCCAGAATCGCTTCCTTCACCGATCCCAAATCCGCACGCCCGCGATGCAGCGCCCCTTTGGAATCACAAACCACCACTTCTTTGACCGCATCACAGGTCTCCGGATTCTGTTCAATACAGCGCAGCAAGCGAACAATGGCCCGTCCGGCCGCCCCCGCTCCGGAAATGACCACTCGTAAATCCGCCAATCGTTTGCCCGTCACTCGACAGGCATTGAGCAAACCCGCCAGCAAAACAATCGCCGTGCCATGTTGGTCATCATGCATGACCGGAATTCCCAGATCCTGCAACCGGTCCTCAATTTCAAAACACCGCGGGGCACTGATATCCTCCAGATTGATCCCGGCAAACCCCGGCGCCAACGCCTGAACCGCCGCCACCACAGCATCGGGTTCCCGGCAATCGAGACAAATCGGCCAGGCATCAATGTCCGCCAGTTTTTTAAACAACGCCGCCTTCCCTTCCATCACCGGCATCGCCGCCCGGGGGCCAATATCCCCCAAACCAAGCACCGCCGATCCGTCCGTAACCACCGCCACGGAATTCCCGCCAACCGTCAACTCATTGAATTGCCCCGGATTATCCGCAATCTGCCGACAAACCTCCGCCACCCCCGGGGTATAGGCTAGACTCAAGTCCTCCGACGTCGCCAAAGGGACTTTTAGAGAAACTCCGATTTTCCCCTTCGTCCGCTGGTGCAAGGATAGGCTTTGTTGAGAGAGAGTTTGCATTTTTCCAAAGACGAACGAACAAGCTCCTTTATTTCCGAAATAAAGTCACCCGCGAACGGTCAGGTCGATTTTCTTGCCGCCGGTGATTTTGGGAAAACCAGAAGTAGCATAGGCTTCCAGCCTGTGCGGGCAGTGGCTGTACTTGGGGTAGCATAGGCTTCCAGCCTGTGCAGGCGCAGCCGGAATACACAGCCAGGATGGCTGTGCTACCTCAGACACAGCCAAAAGACACAGCCAAGATGGCTGTGCTACCTCTGGGCAAAACCACAACACCGCCAGGATGGCGGTACTACCCCAGGAATTGTCCACCAAAAAACACCGCATTCCCTCTTCGTATCCATTCATCACTACCTCTTCTCCCACAGCCCCTGCATTTTTACGATAAAGACAAAATTCACCCTTCCCAGTCCGGTTTTTCCGAACTCTTTTTCTGCTCCTTCTTCAATGCTTTTTTTTCCTCTTGCCGGGCCTTCAGCAATCTCGGGAGACCCCAGGAGGGAATGGGTATTTTCCGCAGAGCGTCAGCAAACACCCTCTCGAAGCACGAAGGTTTTTGATTCGCCGAGTCGGCAGAACCTTTGCCGTATCGTTTTTTCATGACAAAACCCCTCCGAATTTACGGTAATACGCTTTCGGGATTTTCGACATATCCACCCGCAACAAACAGTACAAAGCCTCCTGAAAGGCCTCCTCCACATGAAAACTGAGAAACCTGGCCCCGAGATTGCAGTAGTACCGAAGCAACGGCGGCACCCCCCGCTCCCCCTCTTCAATCTCCTTGACCAACGAAGAAACCTCCGACCAGGACCAGTTTTTCACTTGCTCACCAATAATGCCATGATACCGGGTTGTCGGCTGAAACGGTTTTCGGGGACACCAAAACCTGCGCCACCTCGCTTCGTCCTCATAATTGTTGCGGAGATAATCGACCAGAAGCGCCCGGGTCAGGGGATGATGCTTGTTTGATATCGTCACCGACCCAAAGAGTGTGCCGGTTTTCTTTTGCCCGGCAATTCTGGCCAAGCCGGCCCAGAGCAGAGAGAGCCCACGCCGGTCTCGCTGCCATTCCGGTACAATAAAGGATCGGCTCAATTCCAGAGAAGGCCCCACCTCGTCAAAGAAGCCCTTTCGTACCGAAAACACTTTTGCCAGATACAACCCCCTGACCCCCTGCTCGCTGATGATTTGATCCACCAAGCCAATCCGGTACGACCCAACGATCAGTTCAGACTCATTGTCCCAAAGGATCAAATGATGATAATACCCATCCTCCGGAGCCAAATCCAAAGACCGGCCAGTACCCTGCCCGGCAGCACGAAAGGTTCTCTCTCTCGCCGCCCCCAGGGCACGGAGAGTTAACGGGGCCTCGCAACCTTGAAGAAAATACAAATCCAAAGTCCCTTGTCCCCCAAGCAAGAGAGAATTCTCCAACTCCTGCCGTATTCCACGGCCACCCGAATACGAAACATTTGCCTCCCCTCTCTCTTTGGAAACATCGGTCGAAACCTTTTGCGGCCCCCTAGTCTCCCGCGCTCCCGATATTTGTTTTTCCAACGAAAAATAAATTCGGGCCCGCCCTTCGGCCGCCAGATCTCGCTTTATCCGCTTACTCTTTTGCGGCGCCCAGGCCAAATGCAGGCGGATATTTTTTTCCGGACGATGAATAAATTCCCGCGCCAAAAAAGCCGCCCGCAGATAAGGCCAGCGCCAGGGTAAGCGAAGAAACGCTGAGCGGTTCTGCCCGGGCACCGCGATACCCGCCACCGAAGCTCCAGTCATCCGCGCCAAACGCAAATAATGATCGCTCCAAGGACCATCGGCAACGATATCTCCATAATCCCGCCAGCGGGCCGATACCCGTCCTCCCGGAAAAATCCCCAACACCCCACCACCTTTCAAATGCCGGGAAGCTCTGCGCAAACCAGACCAATTCACCTCTCTGGCGGAAAGACCTTTGCCCAGAGGATCCACCGGAATCAATTGGGGACGCAAGGTCTCCACCGCGTAAAGAAATCGATTGGCCAGAAATTTCCATTGCCCAGGGCGAATTTCTTCCAGCAAATCGGCCAAAGCAAAAAATTCCCATCCCCCGAAAGGATGATTAGCCACCAGAATCATCGGACCCTGAGACTTTTTCAAACGCTCCTTCTCCGCTGGATCCATGCTCCAGGAAACCCCTAATTCCCGCAGCACCCGCCACACCAGAAGAGGCCCGTCACAGGGCGAACGGGAAACCTGATCATGCCACTCCCGCAACTGGGAAAAACCCAAAGCCTTCGTCAGTAAACCCATTCCGGGGCGAAACAGCGAACGCATCCAGGGCTTCGTAAACAATTCCCCCAAGTCGAAAAGATCACCCGAAGACGTCACGGGAGAGTTCTCCCTATCCTCCTGGCTCCCGGTTGATCTGCCCGCGTTTTCCTTCATGAAAGCTCTTTTGAGGGTTCCAACACCCTGCGTTCCTCCTCACGAAGAAACGGCGCCTCACAACGCAAATCATCCTTCACCGGCCAGTATTTCATGCGCACCAATCCTTCCCGAACCTCCATCTTCACAATACTCATCGTTCGGGCATCGGATCGTTTCATCAATACCGAATCCCCGGGAGCCTCGGCTTCATGCCAAAAATGAAACGCCTCCAAGGCATTTGCTTTATTCTCCCCCAAATTTTCCAAACATTTTTTAGAAAACCCCATGCGCTTTTCCCGCACCCGCCGCGACTGCCAGGAAGACGTCGTCCACATCGACTGCGTCAGTTCAACCTCACGCAACTCGTCCTGCCCATTGTGATACCACATGCGCGTACCGGCAGCAGTCAGCCGCAACAGATAAAACGGGGGATAACTCGCCTGCGCCAATAAAGCCTCAAGCGTTTCCGCAAAGTGGCTTCCCTTCTCTTGCGCAATCAAATCTTTCACCAGGAGACCCCGGCTGCGACATGATTTTTTTAGCGACTCGTCGAACTCATCCTCATACGCATTGAGCACCGCCAGAACCACGCCTCCCGTGTGAACTGCCACCCAAGTTCCCCCACTGACCGGATCAATCGGCGCCAAATAATTCCCCCTTTCTACCTCGTGCCGAACCGGCGGCAAAGCCTGGGCCCGTTCTCTTTGCTCATCCCGGTTAAACCAAACGGAGAAGTCTTTCTGATGATACCGCCATGAGATTGTACACATATCTAAGGGAAAGCTGCCCGGGTAGAGAGATCAGGAATCTATTCCGCCCCCGCTTGCTGACGACGATAATGCGCAGTGGAGGGAGCCATACCAAAATCCTCCGGCACCGGAATTTTTCTCAGGCCCGCCATGACCTTGATCAAAGCAAAATGATGAACCGCATGAATGACCCCATACATCCCTTCTCTGGCCAGAGAGGAAGCCACCAAAGGATTCTCTTCTTCCCGCTCACTCACCCGACAACGAACCTTGACCTCCCGGGAAAGGTCTTCTTCTCCCAAAGCGGAGATTTTCTCCCTCAGCAATTGAGTACGCCTCAACGCTTCGTCCCGGTCCGTCTCGACCAAACGATCGCGCTTGCGCGCATCGTAGTCCACCAAACCTTCTCCGGCTGGTTCGACAATCGCCTCAAAATGCTCCAGGCAATGTCGATAATGCGCTCCCATCGTTGCTCCAAAAGCTTCCGGGCAAGCTTGGGTGTAGGTCTCCCCGGACAAGTTCTGCAGAAACGATTCCCCTTGCCGGAGAATCGCTTGCATCGCCCCGCGCAAAGCAATTTCAGGCTGACCAGTCGTTTGAGATATTGATATCATACTGACCCCTCGACGAAGAAAACCAACGCTTATTCCCAAATAATTTAATCTTCTTTTCCTGACTTTAAAAAAAGCACCTTAGAGGAACTACCACCATCCTGGCCCGATCTCGGCTGCCTCCAGAGGTAGCACAGCCATCTTGGCTGTGTATTCCGGCTGCCCTCAGGGGTAGCACAGCCATCCTGGCTGTGTCTCGGCTCGCACGTTTCATCCGGCAGAAAAAGGCTGCGAGCCTGCACTTCCCCTGAGCGCTTTTATCTTTGCTTTTTCAGGATTTTTGCGAATGTACTCATTGATGCGCCAAAGTTCGCGTTCGTTGCGAATGAGATGATCATAAAATTCATCTTGCCAGAGTTTTCCGATCTTTCCCTGACGCTTGTTAATAAGATTCGCAGTGTAGGATTTCCAGCTATGAAGCACTTGAGACACGGTATAGGGCTCTTTCGGGGCGACGACAACATGGACGTGATTCGGCATCACCACCCAATCCCCGAGCCAGTAGCGTTCGCCATCGAAATGCTTCAAGGCATTAACGACAATTTCAGCATTTTGGAGATCTTTCAAACAGCAGTCCCCTGAACCCGCATCCAACCACTCGTCGATTTTGTCAGAAAAACGGCGATGATATTCACTTTCAGCATTAGGACTGAGCGGGTGCGCCTGTTGCTCAAGCCAGCACTTCCTCTCCCGCTCAAGAGCCTCAAGTTTTTCCCGCGGGAGAGAGTCAGCTAGGCGAAAGGTAACGAAAAAGAGCGCCCCAGTCTGATGCCAGTGAGGCAGATTGCGCTCCGAGGTTTTGAGTTTTTCAAACGGATTAAAGAATTGCGGTAGCCTTATATTATGACGTGGTACAGTCATCGTAGATGGTATTTCTGTAGAATGCACTGGCTGGAAGACCATGCTAATTCTGAAGTAACACAACGATTCTAGCAGTGTCCAGACAAGAGACTACACCAGTTATTCCAGTGGCAACATTGACACAGGCTGGAAGCCTATGCTACTCCTATTTCCAACGGACGATCCAGGGGTAGCACAGCCATCCTGGCTGCGTATTCCGGCTGCCGCCACACAGGCTGGAAACCTATGCTACTCCTGTTTTGCTTCAGTTTCTGCCATATCTCCAATTTCTTCTTCGACTCGATCGGAAAACGAAACAAACAACTCCCCACCTCACAACACCAGCCGCCGCTGCGCCAACCGGTCGGCCTGGGCGGGATCGTGGGTAACCAGAACCAGACTCCGCTCAGCGGCCAACCGACCAAAGGTTTCCTCAATGGCGGCGGTGGTATCGGTATCCAGCGCGCTGGTCGGTTCATCCAACAGAATGATTTCGGGATCGGTCGCCAAAGTCCGGGCCAGGCAAAGGCGCTGTTGCTGCCCCACGGAAAGCGAACCGGCCGGGTCGGACAAGCGATCCTTCACCTGATCCCACAAAGCCGCTTCCCGCAAACACCGCTCCACCAGGACCGGTCGCTCCGCACGGCAAATCCGTCGCAACCGCCGCGCCCCAAAAAGGACGTTCTTCTCCACCGAGGTTGGAAAAACCTGCGGTTGCTGGAACAACATCCCAATCCGTGCCCGCAGGGCATCGACATCGAGCGAGTGACTGAGCAGGTCCTCCCCGTTAAAACGGATCCTCCCCCGAACCCGCGCACTCGGCTCCAGATCGATCAACCGGTTCAGACAACGAAGCAACGTACTCTTTCCCTTCCCACTCGGTCCCAAAATCCCGAAAATGGATCGGGGGTAGAGCGAGAAACCAACCTTTTCCAAAACCGGGGTTGCTCCAAAATAAACCTCCAGATCCTGCACCTCCAGCAGAGCGGAAGCGCCAGCGGCAGCCTCGGTATTCAAACAGATTTCTTTCTTTTCGGAAAGAGGGGTATCGGTTGCAGTGGCAGGCATAAAGGTCATACACATAAAGGTAAGAAGTTCAGAAAGGACGGGAGGCGGAGAATTGCCGCTTGCGCAAAGGATAGGCGAGAAGATTGAACAAGGCGACCAAGCCGACCAAAACCAGCGCCGCCCCCCAGACATTGGCTTGCGCGGCCTCATCCAAACTATCCTGCGCGAGCGTGAAAATATGATACGGCAAGGCCGCCACCGGGGCATCGGAAATCCCGTCCGGCCAACCCGCCCCGGCAAAGACGGCGGCCACAAAAAGAATCGGCGCCGTCTCCCCGGCGGCCCGGGCCAAGCCCAAAAACAAGCCCGAAAACAAGCCTCCCCAACTCTGCCGCAGAAAGATCGAGGGAATCAACTGATGCCGCCGCAACCCCAACGCCCGACCGGCCTCAATCTGCCCCTTGGGCACCGCCCGCAAACGCGCTACCAGGGCCACCGTTACCGTCGGCAGGATCATCACCGCCAAAACAACCCCGCCCGCAACCCAGGACTTGCCCCACCCCAGCACCTGAAAAAAGAAAACCATCCCCACAATACCGAAGACAATGGACGGAACGCCATTGAGCATTTGCAGCGCATCATCCACCAAACGACCGACCACCGGGCGTCGTTCCAGATGAACCACCCGTACCACCCCCAGGGCCAAGGCCAGGGGAACCACCAGAAAACAGGTCGTCGCCAACAGAATCAACGTCCCGATAATCTGGTAAAAAACCCCGCCCGCAGCTCCCGCTTCACGCATCGGCTCAAACAGAAAAGCCACCTCAATACTCCCCGATCCGTGAAAAACCAACGCCCCGAAAATCGCCACCAACATCAGGAAAGCAGCCCCCAACGCCCCCCCGCTCAGCAGCGGTACCCCGCGCCGAAACCATCGCCTCACTCCACGCACCCGTTTGGTTTGCCAGGATTGCCGAACGTTACCCCATCCTCCCCCCTTCTCCGGTTTGGCAGCGCCTCCCGTCACGCGGACGACGATCCGTCCTGGACCCATCCCCCCCAACCCTTGGCTCCCCGACAACAGCAGCAACCCACGGGCGGCCAGCAACGAGACCAACACCAACCCCAACAGCAACAAGGAAACCACCAACCCCACCGCATTTTTCCAACCCACCGGAACAAACAGCGCCAGCAAAGCGCCGCTGAAGGGCACCAGGAGGCAAAGGGTTAACAACAATTGACCGGGCTCTTCCATCAAAACTCCTCCTCAAAGTTTACCCGCCCCGCCTTGGTCCAGATGCGCCGGGCCAAGGCCAGGGCAAAAGCACTCGCACTCACCGCCACCACCAGGCCGGTAATAACCATCGCATGGGGAACCGGATCGGCAAACTCTCCCGCATCCCGCCGGGCCACGCTGACCAACAATAGAAAAACCGACGCCCCCAGAATATTGACCGCGATGATTTTCTTGAGAAAATGCCGGCACAAAAACACCCCGCCCAAAGCCATCACAAAAAGGGCTCCGGCCAACCAGAGATACAAGGTCGCCAGACTCATCGGACCTCCCTTCTTTTCTCCCGCGCCCTGGTCTTCCGGGGCCGGTCATTTTCATGCAAGTACACAAAAAGGGCCAGCAGGGCAAAACCGATGGACAACGCGGCCCCCAGTTCCAAAAGAAAAATAAGGGTCCCCGCCCAGCCCTCGGGATAGGCCAGGAAAACACCGGCCCACCAAAGCGATACGATGCCATGCAAAAGAAACAACCCAAAGCCCCCAACCAAAGCTGTTTTCCACCCCCAACCCCGCCAGGCCACCAGAAACCGTCCTCCCACCAAATGCCAAAGAATCCCCGCGGCCCCGAGCAACACCCCCGCCTGAAAAGCACCCCCGGGGGCAAACTTACCCTGCCACAGTAAGTACCCTGCCATCATCACCAAAAGCGGAACCAGAAAACGCGCCAGCCATTCGAGCAAACGATCCCGCTCCCCCGAGCCGTTTTCGTTTTCACAAAAACCAACCAACCGACCACTGCAAAAGACCCCCAGCATGGCCACCACCAGAACCCCGATTTCCAGCCAGGTGTCAAAGCTCCGGTAATTGAGTAAAACCGCCGTTACCGGATGCTCCACTCCGGACTCCCCCAAATGCTTACCGGCCAGCTCCGTCAGCCCCCCGCTGGCAGGCATGACCAGTAACGCCCGGCCCAAAAACCCTGCGAAAACCAGAAGTCCCAACAAGACCAAAGCGATCACGAATCCCCCCGCCCATCCCTTGGCCATCACCACTGGGGTGACTTCCCCCGTGCCTTTCCGTTCCCGCGAAGCTCCCCCGCGTTCGTGAAAAACGCGTAGGGAGTCGAAGAATAAAACCCCCAATAAGCCGGCCCCGATAGCCGCCTCCGCCAGCGCCACATCGGGCGCCCACAAACGGGTCCAGGCGATCGCCATGGAAAGCCCGAAAGCAATAAAAAAAAAGAACCGCCTGATGGAGGGTCGGCACCATCAGCGCCCGCAGGGCACAAAACAGCACAAACCCACCCAGCAGAAAATCGAACCAACTCGCCTCAGCGTTCATCGGACGCACCCTCCGTTAGCTCATCCTTTTTTAACACAAAACGGCCAATCGCATAACACCCCGTCGAACCAGCCAAAAGCGCAACTCCCCAGATCAGCAAAAGCTTGCCCGCGGCGGGCCCGGATTCCACCTGAAACAATAGGGCCAAAACCACCAAACCAAGCCCCAGATTATCCGCCTTGGTGAGCGCATGCAGGCGGCAAAACAAATCCGGAAAGCGCAACAGGCCCACCGTTCCCGCGAGGAAAAAGACCGCCCCGGCAGTGCCGAAGAGGATGGTCGCCAGATCAGACACCCTTGGCCCTCCTGTCCTTTTTCCGCGGAAACGTCCGGCCGCTGCGCACAAAACAGACAATGACCAATACCGCCAGCAAGACAAAGACCAGAGCCACATCGCGTAAAGCCTCCTGCCCCGTCCACTCACTCAGCACCAGCAGGATGGCCACCCCCGTTGTGCCGAACAACTGCGCCGTCATCAAGCGGTCCGCCGCGGTCGGTCCCCGCCAGACCCGAAACATCGAGACCACAATATTGAGCAAAAGAAAAACCAGTAACACTGCATAGAAGTGATCCATAAGGGAGGTATTGTATTCGAACAAACGAGGTTCTATCGACTTTTCTTTTCCCCCGCAACCGTAACC
>JAIUMY010000087.1 GCA_022565335.1 Opitutales bacterium | reverse complement strand
GGAGTGGTGGAGTGGAGATTCTGTTGTAGGGCTTGCGCTTGCGCAACGCCGTCGCGGTGGGGATGATCGGAAACGTTGTGATGGGAAACGCCTTTCCCGATGGCCCATGGAAACCTTTGTCCGGAGCGCAGAAATCCACGGGCGGCGCTTCGCAAGCGAAGGCCCTACCGAAACCCCGGTTCGGCGGCGCTTTCTTGTCGGAGGGAGTTTACCTCCCGAACGAATCGGTCGGAAATTTCCGAACCTTTGATAATTTCCCCCGACGTTGCCAGCCTTCCCCAAACCGCGAGGTCCTACCCGCTGGAGATCGGGGCGTAAAGCCCCTCCGACAAAAGGTCGCCGAGACGAGTAGTGGAGTCCCGACGGCGCTTCGCTTGTTTCCCTCACTGCGTTCGGCGGGATTTCGCTTCGCTCGATGGAAACGGGGAGTGGTGGAGTGGTGGAGTGGAGATTCTGTTGTAGGGCTTGCGCTTGCGCAACGCCGTCGCGGTGGGGATGATCGGAAACGTTGTGATGGGAAACGCCTTTCCCGATGGCCCATGGAAACCTTTGGCCGGAGCGTAGATCTCCACGGGCGGCGCTTCGCAAGCGAAGGCCCTACCGAAACCCCGGTGCGGCGGCGGACTCACGTCGGAAGGAGTTTACCTCCCGAACGAATCGGTCGGAAATTTCCGAACCTTCGATAATCTCCCCCGACGTTGCCAGCGTTCCCAAAAGCCGTCAGGTCCTACCCGCTGGAGATCGGGGCGTAAAGCCCCTCCGACAAAAAATCAAAATCCTGGAATCCGGAACTCTTTCCGGTTGCGGATGAGCCTGACCTGCAAATAATGGCTTTCATGGCAAAGAAAGTGACTGTCTATTATGACCCTGAGCAGTGGGAGAGCGGATTGGTCCGATTGGTGGTTTGTCGGGAGAAGTCCGATGGAATGTGTGAGGTTGGGTATTTTCTGGTCGATTCTTATTGTTTGGGCGTTAAAGACGCTTTTATTGTCCGCTTGTCCAAATCCGAGTTTGAGCAACAATTGGCCGAAGATCCCGGTATAGAGAATCCTACGGAATGTGATCCGGCCTGGGCGCGGGCGTTCATTGAAGGGGCGGTGGCTTATGCCAAAAAGCTGGGTTTTGCTCCGGCCAAGGAGTATAAAAAGGCGATCCGGGCCTTTGGCGGAATCAAGGCATCCGACTGTAAGGAGGAGTTTACTTACGGCAAAGACGGGAAACCTTGTTTTATTGGATCGCCGGGAGAGGAGGTAAAAAATGAGCGTATTCTGAAAAAACTATCCTTCCGTTTGGGAGAGGGGGCGTTTGATTTTGTTTTGCCGGAGGCATTTGAGGATGAGTTTGCCCATGAAGACGGATTCGAGGCCGAAGGAACGGCTTTCTTTAATATGGAAATCATTGGTTCCGAAAAATTTAGCAAGAGTCTGAGGGAGAAATGCGAAGAGATGTGCCACAACGTCATCAAAGAGGACGGACTGCCAACAGACACCGAAATGATCTTCAGCAGCCGGGAAGAAGGTTTTTCGGCTGAATTTTTCTCCCATTTGGTCCGTGGTTTGTACCAGAAAAGTTTGGAAAAAGGTTCTTTCGGAAAGGAAGAGAATCCATTGCAAATCAAGCGCAAAGCCCTCTACAATTCGGCAGCCTTCATTATTGATATGATTCTTGCCCGGAAAAACCTGCATACCAAACCCGAGAATCCGGATGATGAAAAGATTTTCCAAAAAGACGTCGATGAATTTTACGCCGAAGAAGAAATCGGCACGATGGTGGACCAACTGTTTTTCGATCCATTCCCGCACTTCAAGCGACAGGTCATTGGCTTTGCCATTGATCCTGAATGGGAGGATGATGGGGAAAATATGCCGCCCCTGGCCCTGGTCTTTATTAATAATGTTCAGGAGGAGGAAGAAGCGCAGTATCCTTATGATTTGGAATGAACCGCTGGACCAGATTGAGTGAACCCCATAGGCCTATCCTCTTATGAACGCTTGTGCCGACCATGCTCCCATCGATGCCGTCGTCACTTGGGTGGATGGCAACGATCCGGGGCACCGCGCCAAGCGGGAGGCGGCTCTGCGGAAACTCGGGAAGGCCCCCGCAACCCAAAGTATCATTCCGGCAGGCAAAGACCCCACCCGCTTTCAGGACAACGGGGAAATCCGCTGGTGTCTGCACAGTATTCGGAAATTCGCCCCCTGGATTCGCACCATTCATCTCGTCACCGACAATCAGGTTCCGGCGTTTCTGACTGAAGCCAAGCAAAAGGAATTGGGCGTCCGCATCGTGGACCATACGGAGATCTTCCGTGGCTACGAATGGGCCTTGCCGACCTTTAATACCCGCACCATAGAATCCGCTCTCTGGCGGATCGAGGGACTGGCCGAGAGGTTTGTTTACTTTAATGACGATTTTGTGATTCTTCAGCCGGTTCCTCAGGAAGATTTTTTTATTGATGGAAAAGTAGTTTGTCGTGGTCAGTGGAAATCAATCAAACGTTTTGGTCCCTTTACTCTAAGGGTGCGGAAAATTCTTAATTTTTGGCTTAAGAAAATCCTTGGGGTCGTTCATACCATGCACAAGAAACAGCAGATGGATTCGGCAAGATCAGCTGGATTCACAAAGCGATATTATCATATTGGACATGTCCCGCACCCGCAAAGGAAGAGTACCATCGAAACCTTTTTCCAAAACTGTCCAAAATCTTTCGAGGAAAATGTCGCCTACCCTTTCCGGAGCATAGAACAATACTCGGTTATTTTCCTCGCTTACCATCTTGAAATTCAGCGTGACAACGTAGTCTATGAAGAACGGTCCGACGGAACTATGGTCTCCGGACAAAAGATCTTTGGTATTTCGCCAAAAAAAGCCCTCTCACTATTGGAAGAGGGTCGGAGAAAGTTTCTTTGTTTGCAGAATTTCGAAGACTTCGACCATGGGAGCCGGGAGGCGATTGCTACAAGATTGGATAGGCTTTTAGGGATCGATTAAGAATGGGGCTTTTCGAGTATATCATGAAAGGCGTTTATGGTGCTTTGCACCATGGATTCAATGCTGTAGTATTTTTTGATATGTCCTCTGGAGGTTGTTTTCGGTTTTTCATTCGGTGAGGCATTGAGAGATTTCTCTATGGCAAGGGCGAGCATCTTGGGATCTTTGGGGGGGATCACCTGCCCGTATTGGCCGACCAGTTTTCGGTGATCCCCAACATCAGTCACAATCACGGACAAATTGCACGCCAAAGCCTCGGCCACAGAATTGCTCAAACCCTCTCCCCGGCATGAGCTAGAGCAAAAGAGATCACTGGCGTTGTAAGCTTTTTCCGGTTCCTCACAGTCATGCCACCAAACGGTTTTATCAGCGATCCCCAGTTGTTTCACCAAGGCATAGAGTGTTTCCGTGTACTGGGGACTTCCATTGCCAACAAGAAACAACCTGAGCCGAGGTTCATTTTGCGCAGCGATTTGGAATGCTCTCATCAGGGTTGGGTGATCCTTCATTTGGACTAGGCGGGCAACACTTGTCACAACGAAATCGATTTTTGAAAACCCCAAAGCAGATCTGGTTTGGTGGCGGAGTTCGTTGTCTGGCCGGAATTTGTTTACATCAATTCCATTGGGAATAAGCAGGGACTTTTGAAAACGAAACCCTTTCTTTCGATGAAAATCCAAGCCTGCCTGAGAATTGGAAATGGCTAAATCGATTTTTGGGGAAAGGAGTTTACTGAAGTTGGCAATAGCTCGTTTTTTCCAGGTGCCCTCGACAATTGAATTTCGCAGCCCACAAACCAATTTCGGACCGCTCCGACGAGGAACCGCCGCCTGCGCGATGAAGTTTCCCGTAACCAAGGCGGAATAGACCACGTCAGCAGGGTTTTTAGCCAAGTACTGGCGAAATCTTCGAACCCCTCCGATGAGGAAGGGGAGGCTGATAGATGTTTTTTTATTCTCAGGATATAAAGCTATCACCGCAAAACGATTGATTTTCAAGGAGTAGTCCCAGTGCGGGCCTCCGGGAAATAAAGTAACAAACGAAACTTCATGCCCCCGCTCAGCTAGATTCTCGCCCAGTAGGACAAATTGCCGCTCTGCTCCGCCATTGGATAGGCGCGATAGAAAAAGAGTTATACGCATGGATTTGCCTTCGATCAAAATTGGCAGCTTTGATGAATGGAAAAGGTGTCACCCTTTACTTCGTGGAGTGTGTAACCATGAGAAATCAAGCATTCGTAAATCTCTTTACGCTCAGACGTAGGCAGGTTTTTCGTCTCGAAATTTATGATTTTCGGATTGTTGATTAGGTGTGATCCAAGCAGCATGTGGACGATTTTCGCATCGAATCCTTCCGTATCAATTTGGACAAAATCCAGATTAGTGACATTTTCTTCTTCGAGTAGCGAATCAATGGTTTTAGCAGGAACGGAAACAGTTTCGATGACTTGCTCTATATCATGGTTTCGAAAATAAGTGGGCATAACTTTGAGGAGAAAAGATTTAACATGCTCCTTATGTATTGAGGTTATACCAGAGGGATTTGCTGTTGGTTTATAATGTTCACGGTACGTTGTTTCGAAAGATGGGGCAATTTTGTACAAAGTTAAAGATCCGTTTTCTACTCCAATGGCGATATTTATTAGGCGCAAATTCGGAAACTCCTTTGTGGGGTAAGTTTTTTCTAATTTTTGAAACACTTCAGGTTGAGGTTCAATAAGAAGCCCGGTGGGGCTTTGTTGGGTAATGAAGGAGTAGATGGGGTCGTTTGAAAAACCATCATTTGCGCCAATCTGTAGGAAGAAAAAATCCTTCTTCGCATGGTACAGAGAAACGAGGAGGGCATTTCGATCAATCAATGGGCTCTTTCCGATAGGCACCCACCGTTTTAGTCGGCGACTGATTGATTGGATTATGGGGGGTAAATTCATGCAATAAACTAAGATTTAGCTGATGTTCCGTAGGCCCATTTTTTGCGAATGGGATCATTGTTCAGACAAAAAAGGAGATCGACGTTATTATTTCCGGCCTTGAGTACTTGAAATACTTCAAAATTGCGACTTGCCAGGAAAGCGATTACTTCTGAAAAGCGGTACGAATTGTAGTAGTTGTCGGTTAATGAGAGCTCCAAATGAACATAATCGACTCTTTTGAGGGTTTCCTCTCCTCCTTGCAAGCAATCATACTCACCTCCTTCGATATCGATCTTAAGTAATGCAGGTCGAGCAAAGTCCAGGTTTGCCAGAAGATTGTCTAAGCGATCCATTTTTGCTTCTCTTGTTTCCATTGGACGGCTGTCGTTGTCTTCCCCGGTTCTTTGCAGCAAGGATGTTCGGGAGGGTGTTTGTGACACTTGAAATTGGATTGTTTTTTGCTGTTTGCCAACGGCTGCTAAAATAAAAGAGTTTTTCTTGTTCTTCAAGTTGCGCTGAACTGCATCCTCGGCCTCGCGCAATGGGTCGATGGAGATGAAAAACGCTGAAGGAAAACGGTCATAGAGAAAGGGAGAACCGTTATGTCCAACCCCGATGTCGATGACGGTCGATAAGAATGGCAATTTATCAAGTCGGTGATAACCAGGGTGGGGACCGTATTTTACGGCAGATTGGTTCAACTTTAAGCCGACTTTTTCAATTTTCCTTCCTGCTCTTTGAATGATCCGTTGAAGTAAGGTTTTACTCATGGCGAAAAGTTTGGGTGGTTATCAATTTGGTTAAGGTAGAAGTCCATGCGGTTATTTCCACTTCTTTATGATAAAGACGTTGAATGGTGTCCCGTGCTTTTTGTCCGCAGTGAATCCTTAACGCAGGGTCGCTGAAGTATCGGTTCATTGCTTGAGCAATTGATTGTGGGTCTTTAGCCGGTACAACCAAACCGTTTTTTTCGTGCTCAATAAGATTGCGAAAAGCTGGTAGGTCAGAAGCAATCACCGGAATACGGCAGCTCATTGCTTCCAATAGACTTTTTCCCAAACCTTCACTCCAAGAACAGAAAATGAAGCAATCGGCAGTTTGAAGCTCAATAAGAAGGTTTTTCGGGGAAAGTGGTCCCTTCCAAATCAGTCGATGTCCTGATTTTGAAGAACGAATTCGCTCTTTGATTTCTTTCAAATAGCCGATGTCTTTGCCGCACAAAACCAAGTCCACGGGTTGGTCAACGAACTCCAGAGCGGCAGCAACATCGTTTAGACCTTTCGCTTTAATTATGTTTCCTGTATAGAGAAAGCGGGGAGGATCCGAAAGCGTGCCAAGGTCTTTATGCGGATCCGGTTGAAAAAAGTCTGTGTCAACTGAACGCGGGATGACCTGTATTTTTTCTTTAGGAATTTGGTATGTTGATTGCACACTTTCCGAAACGGCTTCTGAAATGGCTACTACCGCATCAATTCTTCGGGTGGGCAAATGGTTAGACCAATAAAATCGATTTCGACCTGATGGGTTTGGTTTGAAGGGAAATGATAATAATTTTCTGAAAGCAGACCCCTTCCCGAATAGGGATATTGGTTTGTGAACCATTCCCTCATTTGCGATGAATAAGGAATTTGCGTTTATTTTTCGCTCAAAGAAGGTCAAAGGAGAAATTAGTTTAATCCACCCAATGACCGCATGGAATTTGAATTGAGAAGATAGTTTTTGGTATGATTCGATATGATCGCCGGGTTTTCCCGTTCCTCCGGTGAAATGATACTCAATATTTTCGGGTAATTGATATTCGTGATTCTTAGGACGCTTTCCCCCTGCAAGGATGTGGATTTTTCGGCAAAATGGGGCTAATCCCCAAGCAAGGTTTTCAATTCCCGTATTCATTCCCCGATTTAGAGCTGATCCTTTAACAACAAAGAGAAAAGTGTAATCTTGTAGGTTGTTTCTATTCATTCGAGAGGGTGCGATAACGTTATGGAGATGAAATAGATTTGATGGTTTTTAGGTGTTGTTCAGTTGAATAGATGATTAATTCCGAATCAATGTCTCCCACTCTTTCATGATCGTATTGTAGCTGAATTTATCCAGGACTTTGCTTCCGTTGGAGCCTAAGTGAGTACGCAGCTTTTCGTCATTCATAAGAGAACCTAACTTATTCTCGAACTCCTTTGTATCATCAAGGGGAACCAGGTAACCGTTGACTTGATGGTCAATAATACGGGAAGGTCCATAGGGGCAATCAAAGGAAATGACGGGCAATTGACAGGTAAGGGCTTCGGCTAAGGTCATGCCGAATCCTTCAAAGCTTGAGGTAAAGGCAAATAGTTCTGCACGATAATACCACTCGTAGGGATCATTGGACCATTGTTCGAGGAAAACCCGTTCTTCAAGGTTTAATGAGTGAATCAGGGCTTTCAGGTTCGGTCGCTCAGGTCCGTCTCCGACAATATGAAGGTTCCAGTCCGGGAATTTTTTTTCAAGGCGGGAAAAGATCTTTATGAGAAGATCGAATTGCTTCCTTTTGATGAACCTTCCCATGCCGAGGATTATCTTTTTTTCAGGCTTGGAGGTTGTCGCATACTTATTTTTCGGCGGTTCCATGACGGGGTTTGGAATGCTTTTGGTCTTCCACTTGAAAAGCCTGGAATTGGCCCAATTCTCGAGCTCTTCAGCCAACAAAACAACCGTCGTTGCGAGTGGGTAGAGAATGCTGAGTTGGGCGCGCTTCGAAAGACTCATTTTTTCTGCCACGGTATTTGTTCGCTCGGAAATGATTGTCGGTATTTTCAAAAAGAGTACCGATTTTAATGTTATGAGGTTTGTGTTGGTGGTGAAAGAAATTATTTTTTTCGGATCGATTGTTTTAATCAACCTGCGGATTTTAGGGTAACGGGTAAGTCTTTCTTTCAGGTTCGGGTTTTCCGAAAAATTGAAACGGTGTATTTGGATGGAACTTTGCAACTCAATATTTTCTTCGCTGTTTTTTAAGATCAAAAGATGAACCTCGAAATCCTTGCCTGACAAATGATTGGCGATTTTGCACAGATTTCTCTCGGCCCCTCCTCCGGAAAGGCGGTGGAGTATGAATAATATTTTCATGTAATTGGGAAATCTATTTAAAGGTATCTGATGGATGGAAATACATTTACAGTAAAAATGAATTACAAAAGGTATCGCATTTAGAGACGATTGTATTTTATTCTATCACAGTTGTTCTTTATTTTGCAGTTTATGACGAAGTCTGACTCTTACGGGTATAAGAGGTATTCTTAGTATTTGAGCAATGGCGAAGCGGTGCAAGCCATCGACAAAGAGATACTCACCGTCCTGGGAGACATCGACCACAATTTCGTCATATTTAAAAAACCAGGGATTCCGCAACGGGGATTGCGGGTTTTTTATAACTTTTGTCCACTCATTTCTCCTTAACTGCTGTTGGCGGCTTAGGTAACCGGTCTTCCTTATCCCTTCGATAACTTCATCAAGGAATTGTAGGTGGAGGTTCAATTGTTCGATGCTTTTGCTCCGGAGGACTTTTTTCCCTTCCATGATTTTGTCTTTAGCTTCCTTGATTGCCGGAATGTCCTCCCAATTCTTCTTGCTGCGAATTCTTTCGTTCACTACTCGATAAAGCAATGTCTCCGCTACAGGTTTATTTGAAAGATCCAATTCTCCTGAATAACTGATAAAGAGTGGCTTGAAAAGAATGGGTTTTCTTCGTTTGTAGCCGGTCATACGAGTTACCCTTTGAGGATCTATCCACTCGATTGATAAGGCATCTCGATGTTTTGGAGGGCGGAAGCACATTCGGTAGCATTTGCAGATAAGGACGAAGGAAGTTTCGACGACCACCAACCGCCAAATTTTCCCAACAGTCATGACCAATCCCATATTTCGGAACATGAAAATGGTTTTTCTTCTTATGATTTGGAAAGCTCGCAACATCTCAGAGGGCAGGGGATAGCTCACCTTTTTCCAATTGATAGACTTTTTCGCAATGCGTAAGGGTTTCCAATCGGTGGGCAACCATGAGAATGGTTTTCTCTCCACCTAAGCTTTGGATGGTTTGCATGACTTCCTTTTCGGTTTCTTGGTCGAGGGCGCTGGTGGCTTCGTCAAAAATAAGAACCTCGGGGTTGTGGTAAAGGGCGCGGGCTATGCCAAGGCGTTGAGCCTGGCCTCCGGAGAGGCGGATTCCCCTTTCGCCAATGACGGTTTGGTAGCCTTCGCTCAAATCAGAGGTTATGAAATCGTGTATTTTTGCCATTTTAGCCGCTTTTTCGATGGCTAACTGGTCATGCTCTTGAGGGAGAATGCCAAAGGCAATGTTGGCCGCAACGGTGTCATCAACCAGAACAATATCCTGCGGGACATAGCCGATTATTTTTTGCCATGCGCGCAGGTTGTTTGGGGTGAGGGGTTGGCCATCGATAAGCAAGGACCCTGTATGCGGGGGATGCAGGAGGCCCAGTATTAAGTCAATGAGAGTGGTTTTTCCGGATCCGGTTTTTCCTTTTATTCCTATCGTGGAACGATAAGGAATGTGGAGACTTATATTGTGCAAAGCCGTCCGTTCGGCGTTGGGATAGGTGTAACCGATATTCTTCAAACGAATCTCTTTTTGAAAAGGCACGGTTCGAGATTCGCTTTCCTTTTTTGTTGATCGTTTGGAGGCAACTTCCTGAATGTCTTGGTGCAAAGTCGTTAATGCCGCTTGGGAGAATCGGAGGCTGGTAAGGTTTTTAAAGATCTGTTGAAAGATAGGCATTAGCCGATAGCCGGCAAAGGCAAACAAACCAAGAATCGGTAGTTGCTCCTGAAGATTCCCTTCGATTATATAGAAAAAGAGAGTGATCGTTAGGATTCCGCCAAAGGCGATGGCCTCAAAAAGGTATTTTGGGGTCTTGCCGATCACTTGGGATAAGGCCATAGCCCGGGCAAATTTCTTGGCCGGTCTGACAAAGCGTTTTTCCATCACGCCCTCCAAAGCGCGTAGTTTGATATGCTTTATGGTGGCAAAGGTTTCCTGCACCAGTTTGAACCGCAATGCATTCGCCTTGGCCCGGCGTTCGCCAAGGCGGTTAAGAAATCCACGAATGACGGTGTAGAAACCGCCATAAAGAGCACCAATTCCCAAGGCCACGATAATCGCTAAAAGGGGGTCGGTCCAAAGCAAGAGAAGGGTTATCGCCAAGGCAACGACAACATTCGCCACAATCTGCACAAAGGGGACAATGGCCCCTTTCACTGCCAAATCGACCTCGCTGAGAATGTTTTTACTTAGATTGCCGCTATGGCGGTTCAAAAACCATTCATAGGGTTGGTGCAGGTAGCCTTCAACCAGTCGGCAGGCTATCGAATAGCTGCGCATATTGGAAAAGCTTAAAAGCGCATACATGGTGAGGGCTTTGAAGGCGAGGGAGCTGATTAAAAAAATCAGAAAGACGACTCCCAAAAAGATAAGAAACATTTGGGGGTCAGAGAATCCAAATAAAGCAAAGAGCCAACTCAGATACGGGGAATCCTGAACCGCCTCCGGATTCGAGAGGACCGCAATGAAGGGCATGATCGAGGCGATGCCGATCATGTCGAGGAGCGCCATGACCAGAATCATGGCCAGCAGGATCAAGGCCCGGCGGCGTTCCGTAGCGTTCAGAAGATCATAAATCTGGCGGTAGGTGCGAAGCAAGGGAAGGGCGGTGGAGTTGGTTGGGTTAGCGAATTCGGAAGGGTTTGGAGATTCGATAAAAGTCCTGTCAAATTGGAGGATGCGGGACGCGATGGCAATCTTTGAAAGCGGGGATTGGGAACTCGTAAGGGACGGGTATGAAATCGCCTCTTCATTTGAGGTTACGAGGCTGATTAGGAAGTTCGTTTCCAAACTCTCACGAGTTCAGCTACCGGCAAAATGCAGGCGGCGCAGGGGCTTTTTGTTAACGCTACAGTTTTAGCGCGGGATCTCCGGGCCGGAGCGCCTTGATCGGGGATCGCCGGTAGTCGGCAAGGTTGCGGGTGACGATGGCTTGGGCTCCGAAAAGGAGGGCCGTGGAAGTCTGCATGGCATCTTCCAGATCGGTAAAGCCGAGTTCCAGCGCATGCTTCATCTCCGCTGTCCCCGTTCCGGGGATTATGCAAAAATCGGTCAGTTCCTCAATGAACTCCCACGCGCCGTCCTTGCTAAGATAATGGATGTTGGCTAAGCCATGCCAGGAAACCGCACATTGGCCGGGATGGGCTTCCGCCCAGTCGAGCACGGCCGCGCTCGCCTCATAGTACTCTTCACGCCCCAGCAATACGTCCAGAAGGACATCCGTATCGAGAAAAAGACGCATGTTATTTCGTCAGTTGGTACTTGGCATGGAGGCGCTTGGCGCGCTCGTCAGAGGGACTGGCCAGTTGCCGTTTGCCTTTCCAGCGCCGGGAAAAAGGAGCCTGTGGTTTTGCGGGTTCCTTTTTCCCCGCGGCCTCCGTTAATAGCTTCTCGACCAATGCGGAAAGGCTGGTCCCTTGGCGTCGGGCCACCTCTTTGGCCCGATGGGAAACCTTGGGGTCCACGGTTAGCGTCACACGTGTTTTCATACGTATGCATATTACATAAGCGTATGCATATGTCAAATGGGTTCTCTGGTTCCTTTGGTTTTTCCCAAGGCTGGGATGGCGTCGGGCCCTTGGCCCTGCAAAGGGTCCGCCCGGTGACGATTTCAAGGTGCCGAAATACCGTAGCCGCGATTTCGAAAAAGGGGAAGGCGAATGGACTTTTGCGTAGCCCGCAGCTTCAGCAAGGGTTTGGGGGGGAGGGATGGTCAAGGCTCAGGACTCCTGACCCACATTTCCCGGAAACCCCCCATCGAAAATTTCAAGTTGTTTTTGAATAAAGACTTAAGCGCAAGACGATAGGCTCTGCTCTGATGGATCGTGTGAAACGGCAAAT
>JAIUMY010000086.1 GCA_022565335.1 Opitutales bacterium | reverse complement strand
GTCGGTTTTTCTATTGTTGGTCAGCGTGGCCCGGCGGGATGCGGGAGAGTTTGCCGATCCGGTTCCCCATGCGATGGTTATTACCGGCCTGGTGGTAGCGGTGAGTGCGAGTGCTTTTGCCCTGGCCTTGGCCCGGCGCATCTGGACCTCTGCCGGGCGGGTGAACTTTGAGGAGGAGTTTTGATGGAAGAGCCCGGTCAATTGTTGCTGGCCCTTTGCCTCCTGGTGCCCTTCAGTGGCGCTTTACTGGCCCTCTTTGTTCCGGTCGGTTGGAAAAATGAGGTGGGTCTGGTGATCTCCCTGCTGCTGCTGGGGATTATTTTTGGCTTGACCGCCGGGGTTATGGGTGGAGGCACGGTGCATCTGCAACTGGGGGGATGGGAACCGCCCTTGGGTATTGGTTTGCGAGCAGACGGATTGGCCATGGTTTTTCTGCTTTTTGGTGCTTTGGTGGGGGTGCCGGTAGGAATTTATGCAGCTTGGTGGTATTCACGGAAAGATGAGGGCAAACGGGCGACCGAGTTGTTCTGGCCCTTGTGGTTGTTTCTATGGGGAGCGATGAACGGGTTGTTTCTTTCCGTCGATCTTTTCAATTGGTATGTGCTTTTGGAGGTGCTTGGCTTGGCCGCCGTGGGGTTGGCGGTGCTCTCGGGGCAAACCAAGGCCTTGATTGCCGGGTTGCGGTATCTTCTGGCCGCCCTGGTGGGGTCGATGGCTTATCTGATGGGGGTGGCCTTGCTGTATGCCAGCTATGGGGTTTTGGATGCCGGGTTGCTGGGGGAGGCCATGAGGGGAGGGGGGACCGATCAGGTGGCTTTTGCCCTGATGATGGTCGGATTGTTGATCAAAACGGCCTTGTTGCCCTTTCATTTTTGGCTTCCCGGGGCGCATTCGGCGGCTACGCCACCGGTGAGTGCGATTCTTTCGGCCCTGGTGGTCAAAGCCTCCTTTTATCTGATTCTGCGTCTTTGGGTGGACGTGTTTGGGGAAACGGTAACTTATGCCGCCGGGCAAATGATCGGCTGGTTGGGAGCGGTGGCGATTGTCTGGGGTTCCTATCAGGCGTTGCGTCAGGACCGGCTTAAGCGGATGGTGGCGCATTCCACGGTTAGTCAAATCGGGTATTTGTTTCTGTTGTTTCCCCTGCTGACCGCCCCGGGGGCGGAGGCGTGGTCAGCCCAGGCGTGGACCGGTGGGGTGTTTCAGGTTTTGGCTCATGGACTGGCCAAGGCGGCGTTGTTTCTGGCGGTGGGAATCATTGTGCTGGCGATGGGGAATGATCGTAAGGATTCGTTGCTGAATATGGTCGGCCGGATGCCCATGACTACCTTTGCCCTGGCCTTGGCCGGGGTTTCGCTGATCGGTTTGCCGCCAAGCGGGGGCTTTATTGCCAAGTGGATGTTTCTGGAGGCTTCGCTGGCCAGCGGGCAGTGGTGGTGGGCACCGATGATGGTTGGAGGCAGTTTATTAACGGCGGGGTATATTTTCATGGTCTTGCGTATTGCCTTTGCCCCGGCCCCCAAGAAGAAAAAATTGCGGCGGGTACCCCCGGCGCTGGAACTTACGGCTCTGGGTTTGGCGGTAATGGCCCTTCTCATTGGGGTATGGGCGGAAGAGGTATTGCCATTGCTGGATGTCGGCATGACCGGAGAATTTGAACCTATCATTGGAAAAGGAGGTGGCGGACACTGATGGAAAACACTTGGCTTTTACCTCTGATTGTCGGCAGCTCTCTGGTCCCCGGAGTGTTGATCTTTTTTCTCCGGGAGGAGCAAACGGTATGGCGAACTTCACTCAACCTCTTCGGCGCCTTGCTCAAGGTTTTTTTGGTGGGGGTGGTTTTGGTCGGCTATTTCCGTGGGGAAATCTATGCCTTCCGCTATGAACTGGGGGTCGGGTTGGAACTGTATCTACGGGTTGATGCCCTGGCGCTGTTGTTTGCCACGTTGTCGAGCATCCTGTGGTTGGTGACCACCTTGTATGCCATTGGGTATTTGGAGGGGACCCCCTATCGGCGGCGTTTTTTTGGGTTCTTCAGTTTGTGCGTCACCGCCAGTACAGGTATTGCCCTGGCGGGCAACGTGGTGACCTTTTTTATCTTCTATGAGTTCCTGACCCTCGCCACCTATCCTTTGGTGGTGCATAAGGGAACGGAGCAAGCATTACAAGCCGGGCGGACCTATCTTTGTTATACCATCGGCGGGGGTACGGTACTTTTTGTCGGCGTGGTGTGGTTGCATGTTCTGGTGGGGGCAGTGGATTTCGGAGATACCGGCAGGTTGGCTTCACTGGTTGAGGACCAGGGAGGGCAAATCTTTTTGCTGTTCTGGGTTTTGATCCTGGGGTTGGGCGTAAAGGCGGCCCTCTTTCCGCTGCATGGATGGTTGCCAGTGGCGATGGTCGCACCGGCTCCGGTAAGTGCGCTCTTGCATGCGGTGGCCGTGGTGAAAGCGGGGGTTTTTGGGATTTTCCGGGTGGTTTATGATGTCTTCGGGGTGCAAATGGCGGAGGATTTGGGCGTCCTCTTGCCCTTGGCCGTCCTAGCCGCCATAACCATTATTTACGGATCCCTAAGAGCTCTGGCGCAGGATGATTTGAAGAGACGGTTGGCTTATTCCACGGTAAGTCAGCTCTCGTATATTACCCTTGGCGTGGCGTCGTCAAGTATGTTGGCCTCGGTCGGTGCGTTGGTCCATATGGTCAATCAGGGAGTTATGAAAATCACCTTGTTTTTTTGCGCAGGTATTATCATTGAGGTCCTGGGGCTGCTCAAGGTCAGCCAAATGGCCGGCATTGGGCGCCGCCTGCCCTTGACCATGACCGCTTTTACCATCGGCGCTCTGGGGATGATTGGATTGCCGCCAATTGCCGGCTTTATAAGCAAATGGTATCTGGGCCTCGGGGGGCTCGAGGCGGGTCATGCCTGGATTATTGTAATCTTGTTAACCAGCAGCGCTTTAAACGCGGCCTATTTTCTTCCTATTTTGCATACCGTATGGTTTGAAACGCCGGAGGAAAAATGGGTGACGAAGCGCCGCTCGCGGTATTTTGAAGCGCCCTGGACTCTTTTGTTCCCGGCCTTGGTAACGGCTCTTATCGCGGTTGTACTGGGGTTGTTTGCGGCCGGACCATACAGCATTCTGGAACTTTCCAAAGCCATTGCGGGAGGGTGGTATTCACGTTAGCGATGATCTGGTTATTGGCCTTGTTTTTCCCTTTGTTAATGGCGGCTTTGATTCCGCTCATTCGACCCCGGCATGCCACCATCGGCGCGATGCTGGTGGCTGCGGCTCTCCCGACCCTGGTAATTTCGCTGATCGGCCAACAAGAAGAGGGCTTGGCCTTCCCGTATCTTTTCCTGGGGACCGTCATTGCCCTGGACGGGACACGGGCGGTATTGTTGTTTTTCACCTCTTTGCTCTGGTTGCTGGCGGGGTGGTTTGCCGGAAGTTATCAGGCCAAAGACCCGTTCAGAGTGAGGTTTGATGTCTTTTTCCTGCTCTCGATGACGGGGAATTTCGGGCTCAT
Source organism: Opitutales bacterium (assembly GCA_022565335.1). Taxonomy (GTDB): domain Bacteria; phylum Verrucomicrobiota; class Verrucomicrobiia; order Opitutales; family T3Sed10-336; genus JAIUMY01. The sequence continues at coordinate 8,408 of JAIUMY010000086.1, read as the reverse complement.
TCTGGCCGCAGACATTGTCAGTTTTTATGGATTTTTCGTGCTGATGACCTTTGCTTCCTTCGGGTTGGTGGTTCATACCTGGACGGCCGAGGCTATTCGGGCCGGACATGTTTATCTGGTTTTGGCGGTAATTGGGGAGGTGCTTCTGTTGGCCTCGATTTTCCTGGCGGTGGCCGAGGCGGGGAGCATTCTGGTGGAGGATTTGGGGCCTGCGGTGGCCGAGGCGCCCCACCGGAATACGATTATCGCCTTGGCGCTCGCCGGCTTCGGGGTGAAGGCGGGGGTGGTGCCGCTGTATTTTTGGCTTCCCCTGGCGCATCCGGTGGCTCCGACTCCGGCCAGTGCGGTGCTCAGTGGGGCCATGATCAAGGCCGGTCTTGTAGGGTGGGTACATATCGTTCCCCTGGGGATCGTGGATTTGCCGGTTTGGGGGCACCTGGTGGTCGTGTTGGGTTTACTGGCGACCTTCGGCGCGGTTGTCGGAGGGTTGGGGCAAACGAATCCCAAAACCATTCTGGCGTATTCCAGTATCAGCCAAATCGGTTTGATGACCATCGTGGTGGGCCTGGGTTTGGGTTCGGCCTTTGCCTGGCAGGTGGGATTGCCCGTTTTGTTGTTTCTGGCGCTGAACCACAGTCTGGCCAAAGGGGCGTTGTTTTTGGGTACCGGAGTGTTCGTCCATGCCGGACGTTTCCGGGGATGGGTGATCGCGGGATTGGCGGTGGCTGCCCTGGCGATTGCCGGATTTCCCTTGACCGGAGGGGCGCAGGCGAAATACGGGATTCTGGAAGTGGTCGCCCACGCCCAGGGCTTCTGGGGTGTTTGGCTGCCATGGCTTTTATCGCTTTCCTCTCTGGCGACCACCTTGTTGTTGCTTCGTTTTTTGCGCGTTCTTTATCGTGATAACCCCCCGCATTCCCCGGGAACCTTCCGTGGGGAAGTGGTGCCCTGGGGGATTTTGGTCGGGGCGGTGGCGGGAGTGCCAACTTTGGCCATTTGGCTTTTCGGTTTGCCCTTGCCTGAAATGACTATTTCCCTGAAAACGCTTTGGGGAGGGTTTTGGCCCATCGGGTTGGCAGTGTTGATTTATGTTCTGGCCCATGCGCGGAAATTCTGGCGGTCGTGGGAGGGGCGGATACCTCCGGGAGATTTTATCGTTTTTTTCGAACGGATCGCTCACCGAATTCTCTCTTACCGCCCCGATCGTTTGATCGGTAAATGGGAGAGCGATGTTTTGAATATCGCCCGTCTCGCCGATCGGATCATGGCCTTCGAAGATGCCAAGAAGGGCGTGGACAAAGTAGAGCGTGCGATGGGTTCCTGGAGCGTGGTGGGGTTCTTGTTTTTAGCAACCGTTCTCTGGTTTATCTTTTTCGTCGCATTCTAAATAGATGAAATCCCTCTTATTCCTATGTCTGCCAAAAAACCGATAAAGAATGCTCGCCCCAATGGGGAAAAGGAGAAGGTGTCCTTTTCCGCTGCGGGCGTGGCGATGGCCGGGGCCGTACGCTGGGGGTTGTTCCTGGGGCTTTGGTGGGTTCTTTCCGGCGGAGTGTGGCGTGAAGGGGGGATTATCGTAGCCATCAGTTTCGTCGGGGGCGGGTTATCACTCGTGCTCTGTCCACCGGGGGCTTGGCGACTCAAGCTAGGGAAGATTCCGGGCTTTGCCCTTTGGTTTTTGGGAGCTTCCTTTCTTGGAGGTCTCGATGTCGCTCGCCGGGCCTTTTCGCCATCCCTTCCGATGGATTCGGTGGTTCTGCAGTTCTCCCATACCATGACCGATAAGGAAAGTTTCTTCTTTGCCTGGGTGGTGAGTCTCCTGCCGGGGACGGTTTGCCTGGAGATGAAAGAGAAAGACCTGCGTATTCATTCGCTGGATAAGGAAATTGCCGACCGAATGGAGAGTCTGGAAAAACGGATTCAGGAACTTTTCCGTGGGTGATTCAAGGGTTGCGATCGCGATCCAATACTAAGGGGTGCACAAGAGGCAAGATTTGTGGTAGGGTAGGGTATGACTAGTAAAAGTATCCCTGCCTCTGCCGCAGTTGATTTGCGGGTAGATATGCCCCGCTTGCAGCAGGAAATTCTCGAATTGGCCAAAATCGGACAGCGTCCCGACCGCGGTCTCTACCGGATGGCTTTCACCGACGAGGACTGGGAGGGTCGGGAATGGTTTGCGCAAAGGATACGGGAGGCCGGGTTGCGTCCCAAACAAGACGGTGCCGCCAACTTGGGAACCGTTTTGGGAGAGGAAATTGATGAGCCGGTTCTCTTGGTGGGATCGCATCTCGATACGGTTCCCAATGCCGGTCATCTGGATGGATCTTTGGGCGTTTTGCTGGGGTTTGAGGCGATGCGGCGCATTAAAGAGGACGGCTTGCCGCTGAAGCGCCCTTTGGAGGTGATTTCGTTCTCTGATGAGGAGGGTCGTTTTGGCGGGCTTTTCGGGTCCCAGGCCCTTGCGGGGGACTTGCATCCGGAAAAAATTTATGAGGCCCGGGATTTAGATGGGATCAGTTTGGTGGAGGCTATGAAACGTCACGGTCTCGATGCTCTTGATGCCCTCGACGCCCGTCGCGATCCCCAGTCGATTTATCGTTATTTGGAACTTCATATCGAGCAGGGCCCGGTGCTCGACCAATCTCATACCAACGTCGGTATTGTGGAAAATATCACCGGTCTTTTTAAATGGTCGGTGCGTTTGGAGGGGGTACCCAATCATGCGGGGACCACTCCGATGACGATGCGGAAAGATCCCTTTTTAGGTCTTTCGGAATTTGCCGGAGAGATTGCCCGTATTTTGGAGGAAAACGGCACCGAACTTAGCCGGGCGACCATTGGTAAGGTGGACCTTCTTCCCGGGGTGGCCAATACCGTCCCCGGAGAAGTGGTTTTTTCGCTCGATGTGCGTGATCCCCAGCAGGCCGTTTTGGATGACATTGCCGGAGCGATGCGCAAAGCGCTAAGCGCGATCGCCCGGCGTCGCGATCTATACTTCGATTTTGAAGTTCTCAGTCAGGTCAGACCGGTTGATTGTGATCGGCAAGTCGTACAGGTTCTTGAGGAAGAGGCGCGGAAATTGAATCTAAGCTACGAAAAAATGCCCAGTGGAGCCGCTCACGATGCCCAAATCGTCGCCAAGGTAGCCCCTATCGGGATGATTTTTGTTCCCAGTAAGGATGGGCGTAGCCACAGCCCGGCCGAGTGGACCTCGTGGAAAGACATCGAAGCCGGAGCAAACCTTCTCTTACGGACCTTAGTAAAGCTTTTAATATAAATTTTCATTATAGGAAAATGACTTGAAATTAGCGCTTTTATTTATTACTTTTTGGTAAATGAAGGCGCTAAGAGGATTTACGCTCGTCGAAATCATGATAGTGGTGGTGATCATCGGCTTCCTTGCACTCCTTTCGGTACCTGCGTTCCAGCGGGTCCGTGATACCAGTCGGGCCAATGTCCTTGCCAATGATTTGCGCACCTTTAGCGGGGCCTTTGCCTCTTATCAGTTCGAGGCCGGTTATACCCCTGAAAGTGCTCCTATCGGGGTCTTGCCCGGAGGTATGAGAGAATATTTGCGGGCGAATGATTTTTATGAGCGCAATACGGTAGGGGGATTCTACAAATGGGAACGCTTCGAATCGGTAACAGGAATCGGTTTTACGGCGGAGGAAAGACTCATTCCGGTGGTGCAAATGGTCGATGAGCGTCTCGACGATGGAAATCTTGCAACCGGGAGATTGTTGCTTTTTGACGGTTCTTCGGCAGGGGGTGGTGGTAGTGGTAACGGCGGGGGAGGTGGCGGACCGGGTCAAGGACAAGGTCCGGGGCAATTACCGGATCAAGCCGCGGATCAAGCCCACGAGAGAATTGAAGAGATTTTCGGCAATCGTATCGGTTCGGACTGGGTTCCGCCGGGACAAAACCAAATCCCCGGAGGTGATCCTGGGAAAATCTCTGCCGAAGGAGAGAAATTCCTTTACATTCTTGATCGATACTAGTGAATAGAGAGTGTTGCGGGCATAGTATAGAGGTAATACGTGAGCTTCCCAAGCTTGAGTCGAGGGTTCGATTCCCTCTGCCCGCACCATTTTTGATTGGCTGCCGGTTGGTATGAGTCACTCCTTGTTGGCATCTCTTTTGTTTTTGAGACGAGGTTTTGCAAAGAAACAAAGTAGGGAAGGCCAAATTTTGCCCTGCGTGGTATGCCTCGTTCTCCGGACTGCGCGACGGCAAGGGTTTTGGGGGATTTTGGCGTGAGTTTGCTACCTTGGTGTTGCAAATAAATAGAGCTTATCGGGTTTGGGGAGGCCTGATAAGATGTATTTGTAAAGTCTCCTGGTGAAGGCTGGTGCCTTGTGTAAGAGGGGGAATCATTTATAATGGCTTGATTACGCAATCACCCTTTGGGTAGAACAAAAATTCATTTCCGGCATTCCGGCTTCACTCCCCGGAAATGCCTGCTTAGCTATGTGTTTTAAAAATAATTTCCCGAAATTTTGGGCCGTATTGTTATTGCTGTTGTTTTCCGGTATGGAAGGACTCAGCGCAAAGGAAAAAATTGACCTTGGCGACGGGTATTTTGCCTTCATTGAGGGATTGGCTTTCGAGGAGGGGAATCAGATTTTTGAGGACCTTGAGTTACAGGTGGGGGAAGATTTTTATCTAGCACTGACTTTGGCCAACGATAGTGAGTCCGAAGAATTAAAATTTATTCCCTTTTATCTGGTTTCCGATGATGGGGAAAAGTCCTATTTGCTCCGCGAGCCCCGGTTTCAGGTCGATCCGGGAGATTCTGATAAGTTGTTTGTGCCCTTTACTTTTCCGCCGTTTGCGGGAACCTGGTATTTGCTGGTCGCCGATCACCGGGATCCGGTAGGAGCTATTGTTGCCAACGAAGCTCCCGCTAAACCCATTGGAAGGTATCTTGACGCGCTACCGCAGGGCGTTCGACCTCCTCCCATTGAATCTCATCCCAAGGGCACTCCCTTGGGGGATGGGATCGAGAATCTCCTGCGTTACGCCCTCTCTTTGCCCTGGGGGCCGGATGGGGTGAGCGCCTTGCCAGAAGCCAACAAGGTTGAAGAAAACGGGAAAACCTACCTGGCCATGGAGTTTCCGGTCAATGAATCGGCAGTAGGGGCCACTGTCGAAGTGCAGTTTTCTTCGGACTTGGATTGGGAGAATGCCCTTTCTTCTCTCGAAGATCCCGATATCGAAGTATCCTACCCCTCCACCGGCACCATGATAGTGCGCGATGCCGTGCCGACTGCAACGGAGAACCGGCGCTTTGCCCGCGTTCTGGTCCACGAGAACTTTGTGGATGTGGAAGATGGTCAATTGCTTGGGATTGTGGAGGAGACCCTTCTCACTGCCGGTCTGGAAATTGATCGGGGCCTTACCCATGATTTGGCCTGGGAGGTGGAAGAGTTGAATTTACGCAATAGCGGGGTTGGTTCCTTACAGGGTTTGGGTGACTTTTACAATTTGGAGACCCTTGATCTGGGTAACCTTGGTCTGGAAGACTGGAGCGATTTGGCGGAAGCCCCTTTTCTCCGCCAAGTCATTGCTGATGGAAATGACTTCAGTGGGATTCCTGCGTTTCAGGAGAATTTGGAGGTGCTGGTGCTTTCAGGTAGTGACCAATTGAGCGATCTTACCCCGGCGATGGGGCTTTCCGATCTGACTGAATTGGAGATCAGTGGGACCAACGTGTCGGATTTAGCCGTGGTTGAGACTCTTCCTGCCTTGGAAATCCTTGGTGCAGCCAGCACTCCCGTTGTCGATCTTTCGCCGTTGGAAGACCATTCCTCGCTGGAAGTACTGAATTTGGCCAATACCCAAGTGGACGATCTTTCCGCTTTGAGTGGGATGACGACTCTTCGTGTGGTTGATTTGACTGATGTGCAAACTTTGGAAGCCGAGCCCGGAAACTTCTTTCCGTTGCAGCCTCTATTGGTGGTGGACGAAGAAGTGTATTTGGAGGGTACTACCGGGCTGAATTGGAACGATTACAATGAAACCTGGCAGTTCGTGGATCAATTGACCCGAGCCGGGGCCACGGTTGAACATCCGGAGGCCGATGGGCCCATCGAATCGGTTACCGTCCTGGTGACTGATGAGGATGATGATCATACCGCTCCAGGTTCCATGGAAGTGCGATGGTTTTTCCAGGGCGAAGGCGAATCCCAGATCACCATGGCAGGGTCAAGTGTTGCCTTTTCGGAAGTTGATTTGGGGGCGGCATTTATCCTTGAAGTTGGCAACGGCTGGCGTATTACGCCCACCATTCAAGTTCCCACGCCGGAATCGGAATGGGAACTTTTTGGGGAATATGATCGCTTTATCAGCTTGCCCGACCGGCCGGTGGCCCCGGTGCAATTTTTCCTGGAGAAAAGCCAAAACTATATCGAAGGGTATATTGTCGATGAGGCCGGAGAACCCTTGGCCAGTGCCTTTGACAGTGTAGAGGTGCAAATTACCAAACTCGGTGGGGCGGAAAGTTGGACCGTAAATACCGATTTTGATGGCTACTTTAAACAGGATTTCGACGACAGCTTTACGGTAATTATTGAGCCGGTGGTTGATGGGGTGGTTTATCCTACGTTCGAGTTTGGCAATGCCATTGATCTGGGGACGATCGGACCATTGCCCTTCGATGAAGATGAACGAATTGTCTTCGCGGATGGGGGGAATCTTTATACGATTCGGCCGGATGGTGAAGAGCGGGAACAATTGATATCCAATGGAACCAATCCCCGCTTTGTTCCCGAGGGTGATGCAGTGGTTTTCAATAGGGATCAATCCGTACGGAGGGTTTTTCTGGCCGATGGCAGTTCGACGGAATTGGTGGCGTCCGACGATTTGAGTATAGATAATGCCAGTGGTGAAGCCCTTTTCTTCTTCTCCGGGGTTTCCCAAGGTCCCGGAAATGGCGAAATTCTTTTTTCCGCGGATCCTGAAGTATTGAGTTCACCGCAATTACAGTTTCGTAATCAGATCTGGGAGGTTCCCCATAGTGGGACTGCCGGTTCGATTGAATTGGAAGATCTTCTCTACGCGAACACTGCGCAGACACAGTTTTACCCGGTTCATTCACCTGATGGAACGGAGCTGCTTTTCGAGGGAAGACGAAATACGAGTGATTTCGATGAAAGTCAAACGCCGGCCCCAGGGGTCTATTTAATCGAATTATCCGGTGATCCTGAATTTGACGAAGATGATCTTTTGGTGGCCGATGGACGGGAACCGGACTGGTCTCCGGATGGGACGCAATTTGTGTATCAGGATGGGTCAGGAAGTGGCAATTCCGGGAAAATTTATGTACGGGATATCGCCGCCACCGGTTCCGGCACGGAATTGAGTCAGGCTCATGACGAGGCTCGTTTTCCCTCCTGGTCTCCCGATGGCGATTGGATTGTTTATGAATCCGGTGGCGACCTTTACCGGATACGCTCCGACAACTCGGAGTCGCCGGTTCTCATAACCTCCGGGGAACAGCCGCACTGGGGCCCTTTGCCGTAAGAGTAGAGAATGGAATTTCGGGAATAGGGCGTCGTGAGCGAAATGGCCGGCGAATGGACGGCTGTTTTGGAGAGCGGCTTTACGCCCCGATTGGCTGTTGTAGCCAACAGGTTCCGCCATAGCCTTGGCGAAGGAGGAAATCGTGAGATTTTGGACGGCTGTTTGCCTCCCAGCACCAACGGTGCGTCATGCCAAAGCCCGGGGCAGCGCCCCGGGAACAGGGGTACCCCCCATCAATGAGCCCTGTAAGGGCGACATCGTAGGACGGGTTATTTGAGGCGATTCGGGCGAAATTGGCAATGGGCCCAATGCCGCCCTTACAGGGCTCGGGTTTTTCTTGTTATGCCAACACCGGGGCGTTGCCCCGGCCTTTGTTCTTTTGCCCCGTTGGGGCGGGAAGGTGCGCAGCTTGAACAACCACGCGGTGGTCCTTGGACGGCGGTTTACGTAGTCGGGGTGCTTCAGCTCCCGATCCGTGGTGGGCAGGACCTTGCGGTTTGGGGGCCGTCTGCAACGTCGGGGGAGATCTTCGAATGTTCGCGAATTTCCGGCCGATTCGTTCGGGAGGTAAACTCCCTCCGACAAAACAGCCACTCGAGCTCAGCGAGACCCGTGAGAGTCGCGGGTGCTTTCAGTGGATCATCTGACTCATCGAACTGCGGCTGAAGCACGCAGCTACCTGATTTCCCTAACTGCTGGCGCAGGCAGTCCCGCCGTAGGGAAATGCTTACAGTCCCGCCGTAGGGAAATGAACGAAGTGAATCGGGGAGCGAGGCGAATCGGGATTTCATTTCATCCCTCAACCTTCATCCTTCATCCTTTCCCCCCGGCTGTTTTCTTCTTTCCCCATCAATTCGTGTTCATTCGTGTCCATTCGTGGTTCCCCG
>JAIUMY010000085.1 GCA_022565335.1 Opitutales bacterium | reverse complement strand
TTTCGCCCGCGAAGGGGTCTAGGGGGGGGGGCGATGGTTATGAGCGGGGTTCGGCGCGCGTAAGGGTGGAGGCCCGCCTCTTGACACGGCGAAGCCTGAAGGCCGAAGACGGTTTAGGCGGTCTTACGCGGGCTGGGGAAAAGGGGGGACCGGCTGAAGCCGGGTCTCCAACGGGGGAATGGGGGGAATTGGGAAAAAGCTAAAAAGCTAAAAAGCTAAAAGGCTGAAAAGCTGAAATGGGGAGTGGTGGAGTAGGGAAGTGGTGGAGTAATGGAGTGGTGGAGTTATGGGGGTGGGGCGATGGTTATGAGAGAGGTTCGTATCGCGTAAGGTTGGAGTCCCGCCTCATGACTCGGCGAAGCCTGAAGGGCGAAGACGGTTTAGGCGGTCTCACGCGGTGGAGAAAAGGGGAGCGGGTGTTGGTGTTGCGGTGATCTCACACGGCTCGTGTGGTTGGGTTTGCGAAGGGGACTCTTGTCGGTGGTTCATCCACCTGGTGGGTGTGTTTTGGCACGATTGAAAACCTTCGAACCGCGTCTAAAGAACGCGGCTACGGTATTTGCGGAAACTTGGTAGCGCGGTGCTTTAGCCCGCGAAGGGGTCTATGGGGTGGGGCGATGGTTATGAGAGGGGTTCGTCTCGCGTAAGGTTGGAGTCCCGCCTCTTGACACGGCGAAGCCTGAAGGCCGAAGACGGTTTAGGCGGTCTTACGCGGGCTGGGGAAAAGGGGGACCGGCTGAAGCCGGGACTCCAACGGGAGAAGAGGGTTTTTGAAAAAACAAAACTTGCGCAAAATCGAACAGTTTATACAATTTCTCTCCATTATGAAACGATACCCCTTCCTTGTCCTGCTGCCTCTTGTGGTTGTTTCTTTTTCCTTTTCCGGGTTGCGGGCCGACCCGTTTCCCTTGTTGTATCCTTCTGATCTGGACCCGTATTGGGGCGACCCGGAGCAGGAACCGGAGCAGCGGGACCGCTTCCGCAATTCGCATCAAATGACGCCCTTCACCATTTCCTGGCCGATCAATGAGGGCAATCCTTTTACCGATTGGGGACACTTCCGGCTGAGTCGGAATATGATCAACGGGCGGCCTTCTCAAGCGTTGAAAATCGATTTGGATGGCGAGCGGGAATCCGGCCGTGTCTTGCGCGATGCCTTCGAGAATAAGCCTTGGAAGGACGGAAGCCGTCTACGGATTTCAGTATTGTCTCCCCCTGCGGGGCAGACTCCTCCGCCGGGCGGTTGGCCGGTGGTCTTTACCTTTCCCGGGGCCGGTGGTGTGGGGCGGGATGAGATTCGGACGGACCGCATGGGGGGGACCCTCCTTTGGGCGTCGGAATACTATCGGGAAAACATGCCGGCTTATGTGATCGCCTTTCATCCGGGAAGTCGTCCTTTTAGTTATCGCGGTGGAGGCGAGATGGGGATTTCCACGAACGCGACCTGGGAAGCCTATCTGGAGGTGGTGGACGCCTTTGCGGAGAGGGAGGATGTGAATCCCGACCGGCTCTATGCAATCGGACATTCGATGGGGGGCACGAGTACGTGGTACCTGATGCGGGACCGCCCCGGTTTGCTCGCGGCGGCGGTGCCGAATGCCGGGCAACCACCAGCTGATGAGGATGATTACGTCAAGCTGCTCGATACCCCAATCCTAATGATTCAGGGGCATAACGATCATTGGGTGGGTTCATCCTCTTATATCTGGGCCTATGAACAACTGATGGCGGTGAATCATCCCCGGGTACGTTTTTGGGAGATTCAGGATATTGGCCACAGTGGAGGATCGATGAGTTTAACCGTTATTCACCAGTGGATGTATCAACAGGAACGGGGTTCCGAGGCCCCTCCGCAACCGCCTTTCCGGGAATCGTCCGCGCGGTCCTGGCAGGATCGCGATGGGCGGGCCATTGAGGCCGTTTTCCATACCTATGAGAACGGGCAGGTCCACCTCATTCTGCCGGATGATACGTCCGTACAAGTACCTCTGGCGCGTTTCAGCGAAGCCGACCAGGATCATCTTTTTGAACTCACCCAAGTACGCATCTGGCGCAATAAGGAAGGGGTTGAGGTGGAAGCCAAATTGCTGGAAGTCAAAGCCGATAGCGTGGAAATCGAACGGGCCGACGGACAGACCTTTTCTCTCCCAAGGGAGCGCCTCAGCGAACGGGATCAGGTGTTTTTGGAAGGAATGGAGTGAAAGTAAGAAGGAAGCTCGAAGACAGCGCAGCAATTAAGAAGTGGGGCAGGGGAAGAGGATTTTGGGAAAAAGCTAAAATGCTGAAATGGGGAGGGGGATTTTGTAGCGAGCGGGTTTACCCCGCGACCGGGCTGTTTTGCGCAGTGCGCCGCTTTAGCAAGCAACCCGAGCGGGTGGTGGTGTTGCGGTGGTCTCACACGGCTCGTGTGGTAAGGTTGGCGAAGGGGACTTTTGCCGGTGGTTCATTCACCTGGTGGGTGCGTTAGGGCACGATTGAAAACCTTCGAACCGCGTCTAAAGAACGCGGCTACGGTATTTGCGGAAACTTGGTAGCGCGGTGCTTTAGCCCGCGAAGGGGTCTATGGGGGATTTGGGTGAAATGCTAAAAAGCTGAAATGGCGCCGGGGGGTCAATCCTGCCTCCGCCGCGTCCAAATCAGGGTGTGTTGGCCGGGGGAAAGGGGTCCTTCCTTGTCGGTCGTGAGCCAATCCTGGCCGGGGTCGGGGAGGCCTTCGCAACCGGCGGGCACGGTGAGGTCGAGGGTCAACCGCTCTCCGGAGAGAGACCAGGCAATGGCGGCTTCACCACGGGCGGTTTGCAATGTGGCGGAGGCGTTTTGGAGGGTGCCGCCAGGGCGGGGTTTGAAACGAATACGGCAGTACCCCGGTTCGTCGGGAACCAGGCCGGCGACGGTCTCCACCATCCAACTACACACCGAGCCGTAGGCGTAATGATTGAAGGAATTCATACCGGGGTCCTGGAAGCCTTTTTCCGGCGACCAGCCATCCCAACGCTCCCAGATGGTGGTCGCTCCGTTTTTGACCGGGAAAAGCCAACTGGGAAAATCCTCCTGTTCCAATAAGGTATAAGCGAGGTTCAGGTGCCCGGCTTTTTCCAGGACGGGAAGGATGTAGGGCGTGCCGACAAACCCGGTCCCGATTTTATTTCCGTTGCCATGGATCAAAGAAACCAATTGTGCGATAGCCCCGGGCTGTTGTTCGGGGGTGAGGAGACTGAAGTGGAGGGCGAGGACGCAGGCCGTTTGGCTTCCTCCGACGAGGTAGCCCTGGGGCGTGACATAGCGTTCGCGAAACTTTTGTCGGGTCGATTTTTCCAAGTCGGCCCAGTGGGCGCTTTCGTTCTCTTTGCCCAGGATTTTCGCGGTATCCCGTAGGATGGCGGCGTTGTTGGCGTAAAAGGCGGTGCCGATCAGATCCTTGGGGGTTCCGCCTTCCAGGCGGCCACTGCCATCGAGGGAAAGCCAATCGCCGAAGCCCACCCAGGGGTCCAGCTCGGGATGGCCCCGCACCCCGTCTTTGACTTTTTTCTCGGCAAGGTAGGTCATGTACCGTTCCATCAGCGGGTAGGCTTTTTCCAGAAAGGTTTTGTCACCATAAGCCCGATACAATTCCCACGGAACGATGCAAACCGCATCGGCCCAGGCAGGACCACCGTCCTCCGGCAGACCAAAGGAGGGGACGTCGGGAATAACTGGAGGAATGGCTCCGTTCGGGCTTTGAGCCTCCTGCATATCCTGGATCCATTTATGAAAAAAGGCACTCACTTCGGCGATAAAGGAGGCGGTCCGGACAAACACCTGGGCATCCCCGGTCCAACCGAGGCGTTCGTCGCGTTGGGGGCAGTCGGTGGGGGCTTCGAGGAAATTGTCCTTCATCCCCCAGACGGTATTGGCAAATAGCTGATTGAGGAGAGGGTGGGAGCACGCGAAGGCTCCGGTGCGGGGGAGTTCGTTGTGCAAGACCACGCCCTCCACTTTCATCACCTCGCCGGGTGTATGAGGCTTGGTCCAATACACCTCGGCATAGCGAAAACCGTGGAAGGTGAAGCGGGGTTCCCAGGTTTCCTCGCCTTCTCCCTTCAGTGTGTAAACGTCCGTGGCCTCGGCGCCCCGGAGGTTGGCGGTGTAGAGGCCCCCCTTTTTATCCAAAACCTCGGCATGGCGGAGTTTGATGGTGGCTCCTTTTTCCCCGCGCACGGTAACGCGTACCCGACCGGCAATGTTTTGTCCGAGGTCGAAGCGAAGGGATCGGGCTTTGGGCTTCGGGGCGGTCAGGAGTTTGCCCTCCAGAACTTCCTGCCGGCGTACCGGAGGATCCTCGTGGGGAACCAAGGCGATGTCGGGCCCCGGGTGGATGGCCACGGGAAACCACGTGGCAGGCGAATCGGTTGGTTCCGACCAATGGGGGACTTCCCGCCGGGCATCGTAGGCTTCGCCGGCGAGCATGTCATTGGCAAGAACAGGGCTGGCGGTGGTTTCCCACTCACCGTTGCTGACTACGCGAAAGGTTTGACCCTCCGTGGTTTTTCCTTCCAGAACGCCCAGTAAACGGGGCTGGTCGCCGTAAAACTGACGGTTGAGGGTGGCGACCCGACCGCAATACCAGCCATCCCCGAGAAGAGCTCCGAGGATATTGGGTCCGGGCCGGAGGAGTTGGGCGACGGGGTAACTCAGGTAGCGAACCCGTTGGCCGTAGTCGGTCCAGCCGGGGCTGAAAACCTCCTCACTGACCGCCTGGCCATTGATCTCGGCCTCGAAGAGACCCAGGGCGGTAATATGCAAAGTAGCTTCCGCAACCTCTCCGGGAACGTCAAAGCGGATCCGCAGATAGGGGGCCGGCGCGCTGGTGCAGGGGCCGCCAACAAAAGGGGACTGTATCCATTGGGCGTCAGAAAAGGGAGGGGGAAGGGCCATGGGGCATTATGTTCCCATTTCGATCGGTCATGGTCAATCGAAAGGGTGGAGCACTTTATGAAGTGCACGTTTCGGCTGGTGTAGTGGGAGTCGGTGATCCGGGATTTTGTAGCGAGCGGGTTTACCCCGCGATCCGGCGGTCTTGCGTAGTGCACATACCGCTGAGCGCGAAAGCAAGTATCTTTGGAGTGAGTTGGTGCATTCGCGCCGCAACGGAACCCTTGCTACGCATAGTCCGATTTCCGACCTCCCCGGATCGCAGGCTGAAGCCAGCGCTACTGAAAACAGCCAATCGGGACGTAAAGTCCCTCCGACCTCCGTTTCTTACCGGGGTAGCACGGCATCCTGACGGTGTTGGCGTGATCGGGGAACACAGGCTGGAAGCCTATGCTACTCCAGGGGTAGCACGGCCATCCTGGCGGTGTCACGTTCGGTGATTTTACCCACGGGAACGGTGCGGACTTCAAACCACCACCCTGCGGACGAGGTGGAACTCGTTCCTCCAGAGGAGGCGGGTTTCGGCTGCCCCAAAGGGGCAAGAGGAGAAAGGTAAGTTTTATCCTGCGTCAGCCAGGAGTACCGACAAGTCCCGCAGGCTGATGGCTTCCGTTTTTTCGCTTAAGGGAAAACCCTCGTGGCCTGAATAGACGACAAAAGCTTTCTCCGCGTGCAGGTCGTTGATGGCTTAATGGCATTTCACTTAAATATCATTAAAAATGAAAATAAAAATTCAGCAATACAAGGTTAACGGGGAAGGATAAGATGGGAAACGGCGTTGGGGATATGCGGATGAAAAAGCAAGAATAGGCCAGATCGGAAGGCGGTAGTCCGTTAGAGTGGAGGGGATGAGTTTGCAGACGGAGTATTTGTCGATGGATTTGCGGTCGCCTTTGGTGGCGGCGCCGTCGCCGTTGACCAAGAGTCTGGACCATTTGCGGAAGATGGAGGATGCCGGGATCGGGGCGGTGGTTTTGTATTCTTTGTTTCAGGAGCAAATCGAATACGGTTCCTCGGAAGTGGATCATTTCCTTGATTCCAATGGAGGGGCGTATGAGAATTTACGGGAAAAGGAGGACTGGCCGGAAAGTGGGAAGGATGGCCCGGAGGAGTATTTGGAGTATTTACGCGCTGCCAAGGAGGCCTTGGAGGTCCCGGTAATCGCCAGTTTGAATGGACGTTCCTTGTCCTCTTGGGTCTTGTTGGCCCGCAATATGGAGCAGGCCGGAGCCGATGGGTTGGAGTTGAACGTGTATTCGGTCCCCGGGGACCCGGCCCTGACGGGGGAGAAGATGGAGCGGAACCTTTTTGATATTGTGCGGGCGGTGCGGTCCAATACCAAGCTGCCGCTGGTGGTGAAGATGAGCCCGTATTTCAGCAGCCCGGCGAATGTAGCCTTTCGTCTGGTCGAGGAGGGGGCGGATGGCTTGGTGCTGTTCAACCGGTTTTATCAACCGGACATTGATCTGGAGGATCTGTCGGTGGAACCGAATATTTTGTTGAGCACCTCTCATTCCAGCCGCTTGGCCCTGCGTTGGATCGCCCTGTTAAGTGGTCGGCTGGATACTTTTTTGGCGGCTTCGGGTGGGGTTTTGACCGGTGGGGATGCGGCGAAAATGATTTTGGCGGGGGCCGATGTGACGCAGCTTTGTTCGACCCTTTTGCGTAATGGGTTGGGGGAGATACGGAAGGTCGAGAAAGAACTTTTGGAGTGGATGGAAAAGCTCGGCTTTGCCTCGGTGGAAGCGATGCGGTCGAGTTTGAGTCAGATTCATCTTGACGAGCCGGAGCTCTTTGAGCGGGCTCAGTATATGCGGGGGTTGAAAACCTACGACCCTTTGCAGGAGTATCGAAAACCATGAAAAAATCAGTTTATCAACGATTCGGTCTCACCTTGTTGGGGCCGGTGCTTTTTTTGTTTGGCGCGAATGCCTTGGTGGCTTCCGATGAGGCCTTATTGGAGGTTTTGCTGCGGGAAGGCGTCCTGACCACCGAGCAGGTGGAGGAAGTGCGGGCCCAGGCGACCGTGAAGGCCGAAGCCAACCGGAATATAGTGTCCAGTTTGCGGATACGCGGACGGATCCAGCCCCAGTTCGGCTATGTGAGGGCGCGCAATGAGGCGGGGGAAACGGACGAGTATTCGACCTTTGAGATGCGGCGCGTTCGGTTGGGGGCCGCGGGAACGATTGGCGACGACTGGAGTTTTCTGTTTGAAGCGAATGTGACCCCGGACAATGTGAATTTGCAGTTTGCGTCGTTGCGGTGGCGGGCTTTTCCGGAGGCCAATATAGTCATGGGCTTTGATCGTCCGGTTTTTGGCCATGAGATCTACACGTCCTCGGCGTTTTTGCTGACCCCCGAGCGGAGCAACCTGTCCTCAACTTTTTTGCCCAGTTCGCGCATCTCGCTGACCGGGGTGCAAGTACAGGGGCAGTGGGAAGATTTTACCTATTCGGCGGGAGTGTATAATTCCGAGATCGGCACCAATTCCGCGGGCGAGTCGTCCCGGTATTTGTTTGGCGGCCATGTGGGGGGACCTTTGCCGGATCTCGGGGAGGCGACGCAGTCGTTTCGTTTGGACTATCTGCAGAACGAGAAGGAGGATTCCAGTTTGTTGTTTGTGAACAAGGCGGCCGCGTTGTCGCACCAGTTTGCGTGGGGGGCTTTGGAGACCCGCTCGGAGGTGATGTGGGGAGAGAGTTTTGGCGGTGATTCGGTGGGGGGCTTCTATGTGATGCCCGCCTGGTCGATCACCGACGACTGGCAGGTGGTGGCCCGCTACGAATGGATGAAGGCCGGTTTCGACGATGGCATCCCCGCGCCCAACCGGTACATTCGCCGGGTCTTTGCGGATGATCGCCGGGGAGATCGTTTTGATGCGGTTTATGCGGGGATCAATTATTACCTCATGGGTCATGATATGAAACTGCAGTGGGGTTTGGAGTGGAGTGACCTGCGGGACACCCGGACCGGCAGTGGCGAGCGCTTGCACGGCGTGACGGCCATTGGCGGGGCGCGGTTGTTGTTTTAATAAATGAGTGGAGTGAGCGTGTTTCCGGTGGTTCACGCTTGCCAAAGAGGCGAACATTTTATGATTTATGACTATGGCTAAGAAAAAAGTAGGAATTCTGACTGCCGGTGGACTGGCTCCTTGTCTTTCTTCTGCGGTGGGTGGTTTGATTGAGCGCTACTCGGAAATTGATCCGTCGATTGAGATCATTTGCTACACCGATGGGTACAAGGGGCTTCTCTTGGGAGAGTTTCTAACGGTGGGTCCGGAGGAACGCAGCGAGGCCGGGGTTTTGCACCGTTATGGGGGCAGCCCTATTGGCAATAGCCGGGTGAAGCTGACTAACGTGAAGGATTGCGTGAAGCGTGGTTTGGTGAAAGAGGGCGAGGATCCTTTACAAGTGGCTGCCGAGCGCTTGAAAAGCGACGGGGTTTCGATTTTGCACACTATTGGGGGCGATGATACCAATACGACCGCGGCCGATTTGGCGGCTTTTTTAAAGGAAAATGCCTATGACCTGACGGTGGTGGGGTTGCCCAAGACCATCGACAACGATGTCATTCCGATCCGCCAGAGTCTGGGTGCCTGGACCGCCGCCGAGGAGGGGGCCAAATTTTTCGCCAATGTGGTGGCCGAGCACAATGCGAATCCCCGCATGTTGATTGTCCATGAGGTGATGGGACGCAATTGCGGGTGGCTCACCGCGGCCACGGCGCGGGCGTATCGCCAGCAATTGGCCCATAAGACTTTTGCCTATGGGCTTGGCTTGGCAAAGGACCGTCTGGATGTGCATGGGATTTATCTGCCCGAGATGGAATTGAATATTGAGGAGGAGGCACAGCGTTTGCATGGAGTGATGGACCGGTGGAACTGCGTGAACCTGTTCATCAGCGAAGGTGCCGGGGTGGATGCGATTATTGCCGAGCGCGAAGCGGCGGGTGAGGAATTGCCGCGCGATGCGTTCGGGCACGTTCGCCTGGATGCGGTGAATCCCGGGAAATGGTTTGCCGAGCAATTTGCCAAAAAACTCGACGCTGAAAAAGTCCTGGTGCAAAAGAGTGGGTATTTCGCCCGTTCGGCTCCCGCCAATGTGGAAGATCTGCGCCTGATCAAAGGCTGTGTGGATTTGGCGGTGGAAGTTGCCTTACGGGGTGAATCCGGAGTGGTTGGCCACGATGAGGAAAAGGAATTCCAATTGCGGGCGATTGAGTTCGACCGGATCGCCGGCGGCAAGGCTTTTGATTTCTCGGTCGCTTGGTGTCGCGATCTATTTGACCAAATCGGCCAACGCATGGGCAAAAAGGTTGAAGTCTCCCATTAAGGGAAGAATCCAAAAGACCGACGAAGTCCGGTGGCGGCTGAATCAGGGCGTAATCCTGCACCGTCTCGTTCTCGATTATCGGTACACACCCCGCCGGTGTCCAATCTTTACGACCACCTCATTCCGCGCAGCCGCTTCCGCCTTCGCTAAAGCTACGGCGCGACAGGGAAAGCGGCCGCGCGGTGTGGTGGGGCGTGTGTTTATGTCCCTGCTTGAAGCACTCCGTGCAGGGACACGAGGTCCCCGCTTGGCGCAAAAAGCGAACGGGGGCCTTGCGCCCCTGAGCGCAATGCTTCGGAAAACGGAAATGTCGCCCCTTTTCGACAGCGAGCGGGGACTTTATGTCCCTGCGCGCAACACTCCTAAGGCCTCGGAAACACCCTAGTCTCACATTAGCGGGGCCACCAGCGGAGCTGGAATATGCGATTAAGAGACTCGTGGGGTCCCCGCTTGGGGCAAAAAGCGAACGGGGGCCTTGCGCCCCTGGGCGCAACACTCCTAAGGCCTCGGAAACACCCTAGTCTCACACAAGTGCTTAGGTTGACGCATATGCGCTTAGCGGGAGTAATGCTGCACCCTCTGGTTCTGCTCTTGGATGTTGAAGGGTCAAATAGGCTCAACCTAAATTATAAATCCTTTTCTGTTAAACCTGCTATTTTGATTTGGGAAAGGAGCAACCCAACTTTAAGTGGTTTATTTCCATGTATCGGGATAACTATTCTTTCACGATGACCCTCTTTCCGGTAAACATGATGACTGCCTTTGGTTCTTACCAAGATCCATCCATTTCTTTGGATGGCTTTGGCCAGTTCTTTGCCGGAAATTTGTTTCACACCGCTAATTCAACAATCTTATCATTCTCAGTTTCCAAAATGTCAGGTTCTCCTGCTTCAAGCCAAAGTTCAATCGCCTCTTTCAAGTTGACCTGAACTTCTTCCATTGTATCACCTTGCGTGTGGCAACCAGGCAAAGAAGGTACTTCTGCCCAGTAGCCACCTTCCTCAGCGGTGTGGATGATTGCTTTAATTTTCATACCCAAAGTATGGCAGAGTTTCGACATTTGGCAAGATCATGCTTTTTTGTAGAACGTGGAGCAGTCTCAAGGAGCGAGCGGTATTGAAACCTCCGACTGGTTGGCTCCATTTATTTACGGCTTGGTGGTGATCCAAAGACCTAGGTGTTCTACAGGTTCTATGTAGTCCCAATAGACTCTGTATGTGGTAAGGACGTAATCCCCAACTTCAAGGATTCGTCCGTCAAATTTCGAATGCACGGGGGTAGAAATCTCTTTAGTAAGCCAGTCCACTTGGTCTGGTTCTGAGAGGACTGAATTGAGAAATCCCTCTATGTATAAATTAGTCAGATTTCGTATCAAATCGCGGTTTTTCTGATACTCCCCAATTGGGAAAACGATCTGCAACTCAATGGACTCAAGGCGTGACTCATCTTTCCGTGATCTGGCTTGAAACTCAAGCCCTACACCTTGAGAATCGCTGCTATAAATTAAAAGGTCTGTGTCATACTTCTCTTTTACTGTCGAAGCCCAGCCCTCTCTTTCATCAAAATTAACTTCAGGGGCTATTTCGCTGAAGATATCAATGAACTGCTTCCTGGTCAGATCATCTTTGTGGCCGTAAGTCAGGGAATCTTTGTCCAGCCTTCGCTTAACCTCAATAGGGCTTGACTCTGGGATGGCTTTAAATCCGTCCCGAAGGTCATCGTTTCTAGCGTAAAGAAATCTTGAAACCTGTAAGCCTTGAGCCTCCTCAGGCCATTTTATTTCGTTCAGGTTCTCGTAGCGAATCAGATTTAAAAAGACTGGATAGTCATAATCTGCTTCATCTAATTCTATTGCCAAAACACGATCTGCCTGAAATTGCAAAACCGCTGATATCGGCAGATCATATTCAGGTATTTCCTTTGTGCCTTCGACTCCGTCCAAAATATATCGAATTCTCCCGTTTAGGGTAGATTGCTTCTGCTCTCTGGTGCCTGTGTTGGCTTGGATGCTTAAAGCCCAGCTGGTGCTTTCTTTTTCTTCTTTTTTAGCACAGCTAGCGAGCACAATTAGGGCGAGGAATGAGATGAGCTTTTTCATATTTTCAGTAAACGTTAGGGTCATGAGCCGGTACCGTAAGCCGGGGTTCGCTGACCAAGAGAGGGGAAAAGACCGTCCCACTACGCCAAGGCTTCGAGGGATCTCCGCGTTGCTCCGCGGGTTGAAGTTGTAAGGGATTATGGCTCATCTCAGGGCACCCCTCTCAGCGGGGGTAATCCTGCACCCTCAGGTTCGGGGTTTGTGGTGATTGCTTCCATTGTTGATTCTGCATGCCTTGAGTAAAACATGATCTCTCGTCCTGGTGCAGTCCGAAAATACCCTTCGCCGGTCGTATCCAAGAAAATCTGCAAATTCGGTGTTTCCTCGGAGCTGTCTGTGAAAAGTGCAATTCTGAATCGAGGCTCCACGACTGCCGTTCTTGCTGGTCGAATTCTTTTCATCTCGGTAACTATGGCCCGTATGTCCTCCTTCGATAGCGATTGCCATTCGGCCTGACCATTCTGGTCAATAATTCTTCCGTGGAGGAATGAGTCTTCGGTAAAGCCCAATCGGTCAAAAGCTGCCCTCGGATTAAACCCACATCCGATGAGAAGGAAGACGCAAATGATGAGAAGTGGATATTTCATTTCTTTCCAGAACGGTGAGGTCAGGAGCTGGTACCGACCACGAACGTTTGATTGGTTGTGGGATGATTGAATTGAAGTGAAATATTAGTCATCGCGGCGCACGGTACCAGTTTCCTGCACCGTCTGGTTGGAATTA
>JAIUMY010000084.1 GCA_022565335.1 Opitutales bacterium | reverse complement strand
GCCCCCGACGTTGGAGGCGTTCCCTAAACCGCCAGGCCATACCCGCCGAGGATCGGAAGCTGAAGCACCCCGACTACGTAAACAGCCGTCCAAAATCTCACGATTTCGGCTACAGCAGCCGGCCAAGGACCACCGCGTGGTTGTTCAAGATTCCCACCTTCCCGCCCCAACGGGGCAAAAGAACAAAGGCCGGGGCAACGCCCCGGTGTTGGCATAACAAGAAAAACCCAAGCCCTGTAAGGGCGGCATCCGGCCCATTGTCAATTTCGCCCGAATCGCTTCAAATAAACCGTCCCACGATATCGCCCTTACAGGGCTCGTCGATGGGGGCAACTCCCATTCCCGGGGCTCTGCCCCGGGCTTTGGCATGACGCACCGTTGGTGCTGGGAGGCAACAGCCGTCGGCCACTGCATCATGACTCCCCGCCTCGGTTGAGGAGGGGGGGGGACCGCGAAGCGGTGGGGTGTTCCCGTTCCCGCCCCAACGGGGCAAAAGAACATAGGCCGGGGCAACGCCCCGGTGTTGGCATAACAAGAAAAACCCAAGCCCTGTAAGGGCGGCATCCGGCCCAATATCTCACGCCTTCCTCCTTCGCCAAGGCTTATGGCGGAACGTGTCGGCTACCGTCGATCACTTCTTTCTTCGTGCCCTGGTTCCTTCATGAGAGCCCCGGCGGCGTTTCTTCAGTTTCTCCCTCATCGAACTGCGGCTAAAGACCGCAGCGAATTTATTTACCTAACTGCTGGCGCAGCCAGTCCCGCCGAAGGGCAATGAACGAAGTGAATCCGGATTTCATTTCATCCCTCAACCTTCATCCCTCATCCTTTCCTCCAGGCTTTTGTCGGAGGGAGTTTATCGCCCGACCGATTCGGCCGTAAATTTCACGAACATCCGATGATCTCCCCCGACGTTGCAGACGTTCCCCAAACCGCAAGGTCATACCCGCCACGGATCGGGAGCTGAAGCAGCCCGACTACGTAAACCGCCGATTCCCGCAAACGTCCGCAATTGACCTTGTCTGCAATCAGCGCAATAACCGATGGATGCCGTCCCCGTTTGATCCCCAGGTTATTGAAGGCCTTTATCGTGAGCTTACCAAAGAGTGCACCGGCCAGGTGGCCTCTTATATTCCGGAACTCGCCAAAGCCTCCCCGGATCGATTCGGGATCTCCTATGCCGGAGTGAACGGAAAGCAGCAACATTGGGGGGATAGCGAGGAACGTTTCACCATCCAATCGATTGCCAAAACGGTCAACTACTGTATCGCCCAAAAGCTCCTCGGCGAAGACAATGTGCATAAGTCCATCGGTCTTGAACCAAGTGGTCACGGATTCAACAAAATCACCCTGGATGGCGACCATCGCCCCCACAACCCAATGGTCAACGCGGGGGGAATCACCGCTTGCTACCTGATTCAAAAAGTCTGCGGGAAGGATGCGCTGGAAACGATTCAAAAAACCTGGGCCGCCGCCACCAACGGAGAGGTGCCGGAGGTGGACGAGGAGGTTCTGGCGTCAGAAAAGAACACCGGCCATCGCAATTTTGCGATCGCTCACTTCCTGATGGAACATGGCGTATTCGAGAAGGGAACGAAGATTCACGAAGTCACCGATTTTTATTTTGCCACCTGTTCGTTGCAAACCAATACCCGGAAGCTGGCCCTCTTTGCCGCCACTCTCGCCAACGGTGGAACGAACCCGGTTTCCAGGGAAGAGGTCTTTGCCCCCAAAGTGGCGAGAAATTGCCTCACCCTGATGCTCAGTTGCGGCATGTATGATTACTCCGGAACCTTCGCTTTTCGAGTGGGCCTACCCGCCAAAAGTGGCGTCAGTGGAGGCTTGATTCTGGGAATCCCGCGAGTGGGCGGTTTTGGCATTTGGTCTCCCCCACTTGATGCCTTCGGCAACCCCGTGCGCGCCCTGGCCTTCTGTGAAAAACTGTCTTCTGAATTTCCCCTGCACAGTTGCCATTGCGATTGCCTCTTGTCCTAAAAGTGCCCAAAACGCCAACAGCAAAGCTGTTTTCAAAAGACCCTCTAAAGAGGGCCCCGTCATCGAAGGGAGAATCATCTCCTACAAAAAGGATTTTTTTCCATAATTGCCACGTTCCTGGGAAAGGGTTTGAATACCAAAATTGCCATGAAGAAAAAATCCGTACGCTATCTCTTGGTGTCCATCCTTCTCGTTGGAGGCGGTGGAGGTTGGCTTTTCTTGAAAATCCAGGAAAAGATGGCCGAAAGGTCCTTGCAAAATTTTATTGCCGATTGGCAAGGTGAGGAGGCCGTTCCCGTGGACCTTGAAAAATTTATTCGCGAGCTGAATGAAACCATTGCCCAACAAAGCGGAAATCGCTCCGCCCATTTTGCAGAGCTTACGCAAACCCTGGCGGAACATAAGGAGAAAACGGAATATTACGAAGCGTTTGAAGAGGAGGAGCTCAGCGCCTGGACGAAAGAACATTGGTCAACCTTGTTGCGCTATCGTGACCAGGTGATGGCCTTGCAAGAGCTCCCGCAAGGAATAAGCTTCCGTAAGGAGCTTACTTCTCCATGGTTCACCGCCTACCACGAAAGTGCACTTTATTATCATTACCGAACCGCCACCAGAGCCTTTTTGCAGGCATGGCTCCATGCTCTCGAAGAAGGTAAACACGAAGAGGCGAGCGGCTTTATTGAGGCGGCCCTCTTTGCTATCAATGATTTGGCGGAACCGGCTTGTGGATTGAGTTGGTTTACCCGACTAGCGAACGAAGCGATGATTTTCTATTCTCTCCTGGATAGGGCGGAAGGCGTGATGCGGGAAAGAAAGAACGCGCCTTTGCAGAAACATTTGAAAAACCGTTTCCGATCCAGACTACAACCAGAACCGGAATTCTTTTATCACAGCTTCCTACTCTATTGGGCTATGAATGAAGAGTTGCGTCAGCTTCCGCCCACGGAAAAACCAGCGGAGGACATTTTCTCCTTTCCGCGGGAAACGCAACGCGTCTTGAAGAAGCTATCCAACCGACAATGGGCGCGACATCAACTTTTGACCGCCAAGGAGAAAAAGGCCTTCGCCGAAATCGCCAGCGCCGCCTGGGACAAAAAATACCCCTTGGCGCAAGAGTATGATGTGGCTTGGCCGGACTGGACACGAGGTCGAAAGATAGACTCCTTGGCACGTACTCAACCGCCCTTCGCGCGTTTGGTCGAAATGGAACTGGCCCATGAGATTATTCTGCGAATGCTCCTTACCGGCCTTGCCCTGGGCGAATTTTGCGACACCCACGGACACTTTCCGGATCAGTTGGAAGATATGGTCAACGATCAGCCAAAACCACCGGAATGGATGATCCATCCGGAATCCGGTGAGCTTTTATCCTACGAGCCCCAGGAAGATGGCTTTGTTCTGTCGGGTATCCCTTCCTTTCCTTTGCGGGAAGTGGATCCTCCTCTGCGAATCGAATTTCGGAACGATCCGGGAAAGCCCCCCGAACCCTAAGCGTAGGGTCGTTGCCTTGCTCTTCCGGATCTCTCGGCAATGGGTTGTTGCACTTCATCCAGTGATTTCCGTAAAACAGGGAATGGACGATCTCACAGAACAATCTTCAGTATAAAATTGGTACGTAGAATGCCTTTTTTTGACCAAAGATTTTTGCTTCATTGGAAAGCCTACTTTCGCCAAGTCGGGTTGGTCGCCGTCTTTCTCTTCGCCATCTTGTCTTTTGAAACATTGATTGCCGGTTCCGAAATAACGCGGGCGGTGATGGTGGGTTCCATCGCGTCAACCGCCTTCGTCTTGTTCATCAGCCCTTATCGCCCGGTGGCCTCAACAAAAAGAGTTTTGGGAGGTTATGCCTGGGCGATTCTTATCGCCGGCTGCTGCAGTTGGCTGGGGCACCTTGCCTGGGGAGGGACCGGAAACCTGGACAGCGTCGCTCTTTGGGCTTTCGAAATCGCTTTGGTGGTGGGACTTTGCATTTTGGCGATGCCATGACCAATACTGAACATCCACCGGCAGCGGGCGCGGCCTTTGCGATTATCGGCACCGGATTTAACGGACCCTTACTCTTTTTCCTAACCACCAGCGTTGTTTTACTGGTTTAGGGCCAGCGATCCATTCGCCGTTATCTAGTGGATTTATACTAACTTTACGCCCCCGGCATTTCGACAAAGCCAGAATGAAGCTTGAGACGAGAGGAATTTTTGGTACTCTTCGGCAATGCCCTGGAAGTTTCTGATACGTGTAACGGCGATTCTCGCTGCCCTCATGGTCGCCGTCATTCTGAGCCTTCCCCTTTGGCTTCCCTGGCTAGCCTCACCGATTGCCGCCCGCTTCGGTCTAACCTG
Organism: Opitutales bacterium; assembly: GCA_022565335.1. Taxonomy (GTDB): domain Bacteria; phylum Verrucomicrobiota; class Verrucomicrobiia; order Opitutales; family T3Sed10-336; genus JAIUMY01. Next base: position 7,851 of record JAIUMY010000084.1, on the reverse strand, counting down.
GGAAGATCATCGCCGCGAGGGGTATCACTCCCTTCACCTGGAACAGATTTCCTTTCACCGCGAGAATGTGAAGGTCACGGTGGATTCCTTAACCTTTAACCAGCCGCTCGCCTGGGCCTGGCGGGTGCTCGGCCCCGGCTCTACGGAAGAAAACTTTGCCGAGGGTCGGGGGATTTTTGTCGAAGTCACGCAACGGGAAGAACCCCGCCCTCCGCGTCCGGATCGGGAACGAAAGTCCCTGAGTGAAATCTTTGACCTGGTCGACCAAATTATGGCCGAAGTGACTCGCTGGGCACCGGTTCTTGAGGTGCACGACGCCACCGTCAAAGTGCCGGGGCTGGAAGAGGCTATTCTGGTCGAACAGGCCAAGTGGAACAAAGGGAAACTCACCACCGCCGCCGAGGTTCGCTGGCTGGAAGAACTCTTTGCTTTGGAAGGGGAAATCCGATGGCCGGGAGAAGGCGATTTCGGGCTCTATCTCCACGAGCGCGAACGCGACGCCAAAGCGCATTTGTTGGCCCATAGGGCAGCGAACGTTTGGCAAGCCGAGCTGGTTTTTGACTGGCTGGAAAACCAGTTCACCCTGGAAACCGACCTGGCCGAGGAAGGGCACATGCCTTCCCGGATCAAACTCGACTCGGACGATTTTGAGTGGCCCGCGGATTTGTTGCAAATTCCTCACTATGAAAGCTTGGCGGGAGCGATAAGCTTCCTTTACGAGGAAGAGCAATGGAGTGGCCAAAGCACCTTGTCCCTGCGGGGCTCGGGGGAACGTTTTCCGCCCCTGAATCTGGAACTGGCCGCCCGGGGGGACCTGGAAGTTATTGAGTTGGAGAAGCTTTCCTTCTTCGCGCCGTGGCTGGTGTTGCACCTTTCCTCACCCTTGACCCTGACCACTGCGGGAGACTTTGTTGATCCCCAAACCAATTTGAGTGGACTGGCCCGATTGGAGGCCGTCCCCTGGCTCGACATGGAGGGCGAAATCAATCTGTCCATCGCCTTGGACACGGCCCGGGACCCCGACGATTTGGAATTTCGGGTACAATGGCAGAGCGAGAACCTCCGCTGGGAGGAACTGGCCTTGGGAACCTTCTCCGGGAATCTTAAAGGGGAAAACCGGGCCGGCACTTGGGCAGAATTGGCCCAGCCGGAAAATCTTTCCGTCGAAGGAACCATGCATCTCGAAGATTTGCTTTTCGAGGGCCTTTCCCTGGCCAATGCCGCTGTGGCCGGAACCCTGAATTGGCCAGCGGCGGAAATTGAGGATTTATCCGCCGCCAGCACCTCGGGCAGCAGTCTTTCTTTGGCCGGGGGGTTGAACTGGGAAGAGTGGTCCGCCAAGGACCTCCGGGGCAACTTTGTTTTGCAGGCCGAAGAGGTGCAAGAATGGCTTCCCGAAGGCGTTCATTTTTCGCCGCTGGAAGGTTCGTTTCAAGCGGACGGGAAATGGCCCGATCTGAGACATAAAATGGCCTTACAGGCGGAGCAAGTAACCGTTCCCGAGCTAAAGTCCGCAGAGTTGCAGTGGTCCAGCGAGGGAACGGGAATGGATCTGCAAAAATGGTCACTCCTTTGGGCTGGCAAGGAGGCGGAAGTGACCCTCGCGGGAGAACTCACCCAGACCCTTTCACCATGGAAGCTGGCGTTGAATCTGGAGGAATTTTCACTGGCCGACCAGGAGGCGGGTTCAACTCTTGCCTTATCCGATAGTGCCCGCATAACCGTTGAAGAGCGGAATCAATCGGAGATACCAGCCATAACGATCGAAAACCTAAACCTTGCACAGAGCGGTGAACAGGGAGAAGGCACCCTCTCCTTGCAAGGGAATGTGGCTTGGCCACAATCCGGAGACCTGAAACTGCGGGCGGAAAATATTTCTCCCTTCCTGGCGAATGCGCTTCTTCACACTCCCCTTCCCGACCCCGGGGTTTTCACCTTTCCGCAAAACGATTTGCAGGTGCGCTGGGAATATGGTCCCCTGGAATTTGATTGGCAAAAAACCTTAACCACCCGGTTGCCCGATGCCCCGCCCTTAAATTCCCGCTGGGCCATCACCGCAGGAGAAGAAGGCATTCGTCTAAACCAATGGGAAATCATCGACCAAGACGAGGAACTGATCATGGCCGAGGGCCTGTTTCCTATCAGGTTTTATCCCTCCAGAGTACCGGATGACTTTTTCGAGATCGACTTTTCTGCGCCCTTGCGCTGGAAAGCCGAGAGCTCAGGAGAGGCCTCCTTTTGGAAAGAGCTGGTCAATCTGAGTGAAATTCAACTCGAAAACCCAAGAGTCAAAACCGATATCAGCGGAACCCTTCGCAACCCGGAGGGACGCTTACGCGTAGCCTTCGATACTTTTCGCTATGTCCCCTCCGGGGAAGGCCAGGAAGATCGACAACAGTTCCCACCGATGAACGAATTTATCGCCGAATTTGCCTTTACCCGGCAACTGGCGGAGATCGAGAGGTTTCGCTTTACCTCCGAAGGTCAGGAAGTCCTGCTGAGCGGAAAACTCCCGCTCGGTGACCAGCAATGGGAAGCCCTCTTGACCACCGGAGAATTTCCGGATTGGCGGCGTTTGGAGGCGGCCTTGGAAATACCCGAAGCAGAAATTGCGGCCTTTTCAACCTATTTACCAGATATTATCTCTCCGCAAGGCACGGTCTCCGGGCAGATTCGCCTCCAACCCGGAGGGCAACCCGAAGGCCGATTATCTCTCCGGGGAGCGGCAACCCGTCCGATGCTTCCTTTGGGGGGACTAAGTGAAATCAGCGGAGACCTGCTTCTCGAAAACCGAAAAGTGCGTCTGGAAAACCTGGGGGGACGATTGGGTGGACAAAGAATCCGGATCGATGGCCAACTGGATTATGAGGAAGACCGAAACTGGTCTTACACGGCTACCCTCCAAGGGAAAAATCTACCCATAGTTCGGCAACCGGGCATGATACTCCGGACCGATCTGGATTTGGCGCTCAACGGCACCACCCGTCGCGACGAGACCACCGTAATCAGCGGTGATGTGAACCTGCGGGATAGCTTCTTCCTGCAAGAGGTGCGTTTTCAAGCCCCTGGTTCGGTCACCACACCGGCAATGCGGCCACCGTTCTTCAGCGTGGATATCGATCCCGTGGGCGATTGGGAATTGGACCTGAACATCACCGGAAAGGAATTCATCACGGTGCGCTCAGCCGTTTTCAACGGCGTGGTCAATGCCGACCTTCGTTTGCAAAGCACCCTTCGCGAGCCACAGGCGATCGGCCAGATTGATGTGGCCCGCGGCACCATCCGCTTCCCCTTCGCCTCGTTGGGCGTACAGGAGGCGGTTGTCCGATTGGCCGAAGAAAATCCTTTCGTCCCGGAAATTTTCGCCCAAGCCCAAGGACAGGTCTTTGGCTACGATATAACCCTGGACCTGACCGGAACTTCACTGGAGCCAATTATCGAGTTCTCCTCCACTCCCCCACTGAGCTCCGAAGAGATTCTATTGATGATTACCGCTGGAGAGGTGCCAGAACGGGAAATTGTCTTCACCGGACAGCAGCGAGCCGGGCGCCTGGCTATGTTCCTGGGACAGAATCTCCTCTACGAACTAACGGGACAGGATGACGCCGGGGAGCGATTGCAAATCGAGAGCGGCAACAACATATCCCGCCAGGGCCGCGAAACCTTTATCATTGAATATCTGCTTACTGACCGCTTTAGTGCGGTCGGCGAATACGATGAATACGACGCGGTCAATATTGGCCTCAAATGGAATATCCTATCGCGATGAAATTTTCGCCCAACCCCCTTTTCTTATTTTTCCTGGGACTGGTTTTCCTCGCCAGTGCGGGCGCCCCTGCCCCACTTCCCGCAGACTCCCTGGAGGAAAGCAACGGTGCCGTTTTCACTGACCCGACGGAGAAAAGTTTCAAAGTTCGTGGGTACGGCTTCCTGGGAAATCTCCGGCTTACCCGTACCCTCCAACTGATTGAAAGTGATTACGGCGAAGAGGAATGGTATAGTGCTGATTTCATCGAGGACGGGGTCCTCATTTTACTGAATCGTATGCTTCAGGATGGCCACTTGCGGCCTACCGCAAGGGTGCGTTTTATACATGCCGAAGATGGGCAAGAGGAAGAGTTGGAGTGGGATCACCGGTTCCGCACCCAAGCGCCCCGTCCCCTGGAGGCGGCAGAGATTCGATTTCAGCTCAACCCCGGAGTGTTGTATTTTTACGACGAGATCAGCTTCTCCGGCTTGGAAGATAACTTGGGACGGCAACTTTTTGACGAGGGGGAATTGCGTGGGTATTTCTACCCATCCGGATTTTTGATAAATCTGCGCAGCTCCCGGATCTTCACTCCCCGAGGCTTTGAACAGGGAAAAGAAAATATACGTGAAGCCATGGCCCGAAAAGGCTACCGAAATGCTGCGGTTGAAGGAACCATCGTCGAACAGGACGACGAATCAGGCAGGGTGCGGGTTGAGGTAAACCTGCAATCAGGCAAACGTCATATCGTGCGGACCTTGCGCGAAGAAATTTTCCCGACCGGATACGATGAACCCAGCTCCATCGAGATCGATCATCCGGAAGTACCGTGGTCAAGAATCTGGGTACAGGATACGAATGTAAGATTACGGAATATGTTTTTCCATCAGGGCTATCCCGATACCCGCAGTGAGATAACGATTGAAAGTGAGGAGGAAAGTGACGGGGAGATCTTTATTGATGCCGTGGCCAAAGTCCGCAAGGGCGATTTTGCCGAAGTAGGCGATATTCACTTCGAGGGCGATGATCGCACCTCACGGGGGATTTTGCGACGCCGCCTCCTGATTCGCAGCGGGGAACCGCTCGACCGGATGGCCGTTGAAAGGAGTCGCCAGCGGCTGGCCGCAATCGGCGCTTTCGATAGGGTAACCGTTGATATTGAGGATACCGGGGAAGAACAACGGGACGTTACTTTTACCTTTGAAGAAACCGGACGCCTCGATATCAGTGCCTTAATCGGCTACGGGAGCTACGAGTATCTGAGAGGGGGCTTGGAAATCGATCAGCGAAACCTCTTTCGGCGAGGACATCAGGCGCGAACCCGCCTCATTCAATCCTTCAAATCAACCGAAGCCGATTATCGCTATACCATTCCGGAGCTTTTTGGGGAGGAAGTCACGGGCTTTGGCCGGGCATCTTTCCTGAACCGGGAAGAAATCGATTTTGACCGCCGGGAATGGGGTCTTTCGTTTGGGATGCGCCGTTATTTCTCCCGCATCGATGCCGATGTAACCCTTCGTTATGCTTTTGAATTTCTGGAATCACGGAGACTGGCTGAACTTCAGGAAGTTGCCAGTTCCCAAAGCCGGGTGGGCTCCATTAGCTTGGAAATTCGCCGGGACCGACGCAATAACCCCATTAACCCCGAGCGCGGGTATTTTTTATTCTCCAATAAAGAATTATCGGCCGAATATCTTGCGGGAGACTCGGAATTCTTTCGCTGGGAATGGGGGGGCTCCTATCACCGGCCATTGGGCAATTTCGGGCTCACCTACCATACTGGTTTCAACCATGGATTCGTTATCGCCTTTGGCGATGAAAAGGAGGTGCTTCCATTCAATAAACGCTTTTTCCTTGGTGGGGATAGTTCGCAAAGAGGGTATCGCTTTGGCGAAGCCAGTCCGAAGAGTGAGGATAACAATATCATCGGCGCTGAGACCTATTTCTTTCTGGGCAACGAATTGGAACAGGCATTGACCCAAAACTTGAGCGCGGTGGTCTTCGTTGACAGCTTGCTCATCGGGGCAGAGCTCAGTGATTATCCCGGAGAAGATCTTCTCATTTCCGGAGGCTTGGGCCTTCGCTACCAAACAGTTGTCGGGCCGGCCCGCTTGGAATATGCGCAAAATATTAAAAAGCGTGACGTCGATCCCTCTGGCAGGATTCACCTCACTCTGGGCTTTCCTTTTTGAAAAATTTCCCAAAATTGCGATTTTTCTGCTTTACAAGATAAGGTAGCTTTGGAAGTATAAACTCTTTCTATTGCGGGCGTAGCTCAGTTGGTAGAGCACTACCTTGCCAAGGTAGATGTCGTGAGTTCGAATCTCATCGCCCGCTCCATTATTTAAACCGGCCAAAGCCGGTTTTTTTTGGCTTTAGTCTTGGCCCTTGACCGACCATTGCCCTACTCTACGGCCATGCCCTTGGAAGATGCTTTTTTCGCCATTCTTTTCATCGCCGCCCTAATTGTCGTCGGCAAATGGATTCGCCGGAAATGGGCTTTGTTGCAGAATCTGTTTCTCCCCAGCTCAATCGTGGCCGGGTTTCTCGCTCTGCTCTTGGGACCACAGGTTTTGGGGCGACTGGGAGCCGAGGATTTCACCGGCCTCTGGAGCGAGAATATTCTCAGTGCCTGGGGCACCCTTCCAGGCTTGCTGATCAGCGTTGTTTTCGCGGCCCTTTTTCTCGGAAAAACCCTGCCCAACCCAAAAGAGATCTGGAACAAAGCGGGGCCTATGGTGGCCCACGGACAAACTCTTGCCTGGGGCCAGTATGTGGTCGGTCTTTTACTCGCCTGGCTGGTTCTCGTGCCCTTTTTTGACAGTAGTCCCCTGACCGGCGCATTGATCGAAATAGGCTTTGAAGGCGGCCACGGCACCGCCGCCGGCTTGGGCGATACTTTTCATGAATTGGGGTTTGCCGATGGGGCCGACCTGGCCTTGGGGCTCGCCACCATCGGGGTTGTCGCCGGAGTTTTGCTCGGCACGATTTTTATCAATTGGGCCGTCTGGCGGGGCCACCTGAAAAAGCCGGGCCAAACCGACGAGGAAAAAGAAGAGTTAGCCGAGCACGATACCCGCGAACCCGCCCCCGGAGAAGCCTTTAAGGACAAGGCCATCGAGCCGCTCTCCTTCCATTTGGGTTTGATCGCCATCGCCATTGGCATCGGTTGGTTATTGCTTGAGGGGATGGTACAGGCGGAGGCACGCTTTTTGGTGCCTCTGGGGTGGCCGGAATTATTGCGCCACATCCCTCTTTTCCCCCTCGCCATGATCGGGGGAGTCATTGTGCAAATTGCCGCTCAAAAACTGGGTTTTGAAGCTTTAATTAGCCGCGCTTTAATCAACCGCATTGCTGGCACCTCCTTGGATATTCTGATCGTTTCCGCCTTGGGAGCCCTCTCTTTGGAGGCCATCGGAACCAATATCGGACCCTTCCTCCTGCTGGCCGCTGGCGGAATTGTTTGGAACTGCTTCGGCTTTATGGTCCTGGCACGAATCTTCTTCCGCAAAAATTGGGTGGCCAATGGTCTGGCCAATTTCGGTCAGGGGATGGGCATGACGGTAATCGGGCTCCTATTGGTGCGCATGAGCGACCCCCGCAACCGCACCGGGGCAATGGAAGCTTTCGGATATAAACAATTACTGTTTGAGCCAGTGGTCGGCGGGGGTCTTTTCACCGCTGCTTCACTCCCCCTGATCTACCAATTTGGCCCCGTCCCCGTCTTAATTGGGGTTAGCGTAGCGATGTTCGGCTGGCTGCTCTTTGGCTGGTGGATGTTTTACCGTAAAGCGGAGAAATAGGTTACGGAAACCAGCATTTTCCGCGCGCCGAAGGGGCGCAAGGGGAAATAACCGAAGGTCACACCGCTCACCCCAAAGGGAGGGCAATGGCGTGTCCCGCTCAGCGGTGGTCCCACTGAGCATTCGCGCGGTGACCGGCCAATCGTTCCCACTTGCACCCGCCAAGTAGATGCACGACCACCAAGAATCCGCACCGCAGTCCGACTACGGAAACCGCCGGATTCTCCCGCCAACGTCCGCAAAGCACCGTAATCGGGCTGCTTCCGTATCGTCCTCCATAGCTCGAAGAGCGACGGATGG
>JAIUMY010000083.1 GCA_022565335.1 Opitutales bacterium | reverse complement strand
GGCTGCATCCTGCTGCCCAACCAACCAAGTGAACGCGCAAACCCGGCCATTGCCGGAGTCGCGCGTGGCAGCAGAATGCAGCCACTCCTTGAGTCAGCCGAAAGAGTCCGTCCACGTTTTGCTACGCCCCGGACTCGCTGCGCTTGTTTCCCTTTGGCGGGGCTGTAAGCATCTCCGTACTCCGCATCCGCTCTCCGTGATCTTTAGTGGGCGTTTTCAATTAGCGTAAATAAGCCAATAAGCGGTTTATAAATTGGCTGTTTCATCTGCGTTAATCCGCTTTCCCCGGGCCCGGTGGCTATGAGTCAAAAGCTGTCCGCATCTGCTCGATTTCACTACGTTTGAGCCCCACTGCCTCTGCTCGAACTTTCCAGGTTTTTACCACCTCGGATACTTTACCGATGATCTCCTTTTGCCGGTTCTCCGAAAGTCTGAAATATTTTCCCACGCTACGGGCCAAGGCAAGGTCACAGGTGTTGCTGTTTTCATCAATGTTCAACGCCAGTCCGCCGCGCCAAGACTGAGGGTTCAGATCATAAGCGGGTGACAATTCCCAACCCTGGCCAGTAAGGAGAAATCCATGGTTCCGTAAGTGATCATCCGTGTTATTGATGAGAATATTGAATACGATCCGCCGCCAAAGTTCTTCCAGATCCCGATTTACATTGGACCCGAAGCTCTCTATCAAATCAACGAGATCCAGATAGCTGGCTCCTGTTTTGGCTCCATCCCCGTCCTTATATCCAAGCAAGTTCATGGCGGAGGCAAAGTGAAGGCGATTACTTTTTTCCCGATCAAAGCGCTGCGTCAAAAAGGTATGCCCCCATGGGGAAAACTGTTCCGTCCGCGCCACTCCAACCCGTAAGCCAGAGGCTTCAGCCATTTCATGCGCCAACCCTTCCCAGGCACCAACATTAAACTCATCGGAGCGGCTGGGAAATTTCGCGATCCACAATTGTCCATGTGAATCGATAACACTGCACTTGGGACGGGCTCCACCCAATGAGGTTCCGGGGGCGATCAACATTCTTAACCAGTTCGCGTGTTCAGGGTCATCCGTATCCGTCGCCTCGAATTGCCGTGAAGCGTTCTCCAACCGCCGAAGGCTTTCCAGCGGTGGTACGGAATGCTTCTGGTTCTCCGCCAAAAAAGGTCCCTCATTGCCGATCCGGAAACGGAGGGCACCCATCCGGCTGATGTCCGCTACGGCAAGTAGGTAATCCGAGGGAAACAAAACCGGCGGCTCTTCTCTTGCGTCAATCTCAGCGCGACGCCGAATCAATAGTCGGCCCCATCGGTCCGGCACAGAATCCAAAAAAAGCCCGAAGGGATGGTCCTTTTCGGCATATTGCCGACCATGGACGAACTGAAGCCGGGGATCCAAAAGAAAAGGTTGGGGGCGTAAAAGCCATTCCTCCTCATATGCAAAAGAAAGAACCTCTTCCCCACGAATAATCTCGCGGTACAACTGCCCCATCAAGATCGGCTGCTCCAGCTCTTTCCAGTCCGCATAAACGCAAATGGGTTCTCTTCCGCTCATGATTCTGTTTTGGTTTTGGGCGCACGCTTTTTAGGTTTCATCTGCAAATCCTGCAGTTTGCGCCCCATCTCATCATCCTTGGCTAGTTGGGCCAAATCTTTCTCCAATCCCAGAACACGCATCACTTGGAAATAATTTCCCATCGCCACCGAGGGTTCCCCGGCTTCTATACTGGATAAAGTGCCCCGACTGATGCCTGCCCGCTCGGCCACCCGCTCCGCACTCAGCCGACGGCGTAGCCGGGCCAACTGAAGGTTCTCTCCAAACCCTTTCATTAACCGTCGATGAACCGGCAAAAGAATGATGCTTTTTTTCATAATGTTCATTAAAATGAACATTTTATCTCAATATTGTCAAATTTATAAATCATAACAAGGGCGAATCCAAAGAGGTCAGTCCACGTATTTTTGATTTTTCTCTAAAAACCTCTGTCCACCAGGCTTTTACAGGTGACAGCCAAAGGGGTCGGGCCGCGAAATCTTGAGAATTTCTAAAACCTACTTTCCATCAACCACCTGCACCCTTTCTCATCGCTGCTCTATCTTGATTGAGGGAATAAGAAAAGGCTGCATCCTGCTGCCCGAAATGCCAAGGAGGGGCTGCATCCTGCTGCCCCAACCAAGCGAAAGCGCAAACCCGGCCATGGCCGGCATTCGCAAATGGCAGCAGAATGCAGCCACTCCTTGGGCTATACCCTTTATGGAACAGGTGAAGGGGTCAGTCCACGTTTCCTTGCAATTTTTCTATAAAACGCTTCCTTTTAAGCTTTTACACCGGTCGGTTTTCCCTGCATTGAAAGGGCTGAAAGTGGCCTGGCAGGCATCTACGCTTCCTTGCCAAATAATGCGCCGACCGGAATGGCTCTCACATTTTTTGAAAGGGTGAGATAGTCTTCGCCAAAATAGAGGACAATCCCGGGACCGTGCTTCGGATTCAGGGCGAGCCAGCGCTCAATGGGGGCGGCGTCGGATGCGGTCACGGTTTTGGAAGCCTTGATCTCCAGCGGCAAGTGCCGCTGTCCAATCTCCAAAAGGCCATCCACTTCCAAGCCCTCATGGGTGCGCACGTGGAAAAGTCGGGCCGGTTCGTGAGCCAGGGGAAGCATGGCTTGAATTTCCATCATGAGGAGCGTTTCGACAAACCGCCCAAACATCAAACTCCCGCGCAAGGCCCCGGTCGAGGTGATGCCGCAAAGGTGTGCGCTCAGCCCGACATCATTCCAGTAAAGCTTCGGTGCTTTCACCATCCGTTTTCCAATGTTGGCAAAGAAAGGCGGCAATCGGGTGATCAGGAAACTGGCTTCTAGGATGGAAAGATGTCGCCCGGCCGTGGCCGGACTCATGCCCGCATCCCGCGCCAAATGCGCTTGATTGAGAAGTCCGCCCGTTGATGAGGCGCAGAGATTCATGAGGCGCACGAACTCTCCGAGATTGCCAATATCGGAGATCCTGCGCAGATCGCGTTCAAGATAGGTGGTTTTGAAGGATTCCATCCAAAGCAATCGTTGCCGATTTGATGCGGCCAAAAGACTATCCGGATAGCCGCCCGAAAGAATTCGTTCCAAGGGCAATGACGGATAGCGCTTTCCTGCAAAAGCGGTGTCGAGCGCTTTCGCACGGGTCGAAGCCATCCACTTCCGCCAACCCGTTGCCTCGTTCTCTTCGGAAATCGTGATCGGGGGCAGCCTCAATATCCCGACTCTCCCGGCAAGCACCGAAGAAATGTCCGCACAGTGATCGAGGTCGGCTGAACCAGTCAGCAAAAAGCGTCCGGGGGCGCGCTTTTGATCCACTCGGAGCTTGATTTCACGGAGGAGTGCCGGAGCCATTTGAACCTCGTCTATGCTCAGCGGCCGGTCTCCTTCCAGAAAACTCCTGGGATCGGCCTGCGCAACGGAATACACGCTGATGTCATCGAGGGTCAGATAACGGCGTCCGTTCGCGATCTCAGGTTGTTGTATAAGCGTGGATTTCCCCACCTGGCGTGAACCAACGACCGCAACCACAGGAAAAGTCTCCAGCATTTCCTTCAGCAAGGAGGTGAATATTCTTTTGATCATGGTTGAATTTATATCAAGCCATGATATATTTGCAAATATATTCCGGTTTATCCCGAAGGGGAAGCTGAATGGGTCTCTCCACGTTTTGCTACGCCATCTTCGTTTCAATCCGTCTTGGAATTTTTCTCAAAATTACTGATTTACAGGTATTTCCACTTTTCCCTGCATTGAAATAGCTGAAAGAGGCGGGCTCCCCATGGTTCCGAGGGTGGAAGGACAGCCGAACAGGGGCCACGTTTATTTGATCTTTGGGGTTCCGGCACCCGTTGATCCCCTACCTTGGCACGAGGGGAAGAGCTATTCAGGGGTCAATTATAACCTGGCAGCAGCCGTTCAACGGGGATCCTCTTCCCCATTCCCGCCCGATTCACCAAGGCGCTCAAAGGTGACGATTAAAGGACACAAATTCTCCAAACAGGGAAGCCAGCCGAACATGAGTGGGTTTGGCAAATGTCTCGCTCGAGCTCTTCCGGATTTCGAGCAAGCCCCATTCCGCAAGGGGTTTGATGAGGCGGGACACGACGGCATCTTCGGGGGTGAAGTAAGGCCGTCCCTCGAGTTCGTCCCGGAGCTGTTCGAAATGCATGGGGTGCAGAATCTTTTCCGGAAGCCCGGCAATAGGGGTCCATTGCTGCGCCTTACGGGAGAGAGGATACAAAACAAAATCGATTTGGTGTTGCAGCCAATCGACATCCACGCCGTATGAATAACGATAGCCGATGTTGTATTTTTTGAAATAAGTGTCGAAAAGCCGCAGGAACAATTTCCCCGCAGCCCCCTCTTCCAGCAGTGACTGGTGCTTTTTCGGAATACCGATGGTACCTTTGACAAGATGCAGTAAGCCCGCCTCACTGGCCACAATTCTCGCTTCATGCAGTGGCCAGACATCCGGCTCGTTCAAGACTTTGTTGACATGGAGAACGACCTCCCTGGTATCCTCATCGAGCAAGACATCAACCATGCTCTCGACAAACTTCCGGTTGAAGTTTCCGGATTTGGTCGCCTTGATCCGCCCCTGTTCGCTAACGATTAAAAGAAGGGTCCGGATTTGTTGAAAGAGGGCCGAGGAGGAGACTTGCTCCAGGGTGAGATCGCGGGCGAACTGAATGGGCGATCCCGGAGTATTCCACGGGTGCCTCAACCCGTGGGCCATCGCCGGAGAATATCCCTTGAGAAAGTCCTCTTGCGGCTGATGGTTGTAGTCGTCGGAGAGTTCTTTCAGCCTCCTGTTCAATGCGGCCAAGTCGTCCGCTTTTTCATTGGCCATTCTGGCTTCAATGAATTTGCGCAAATCCTCTGGTATATTCGGGTTTGAATCCATAACGGGTCCTTTCGTCTTTGTTGCAGGAAATCCCTTTTTCGCAGAAAGGGGACACCTCCGCAAACAATAATAGTGCGGGGGTGACAGCGAAGATTGGCAAATGTTTTCTTTTTCCCTATTTTTTAAGGACTTGCGGGGCTTCTGCGTACTTGCCAATTGACCCGAACTTCCAAGGTCTTACCATGCAAATGAAACCACCGTCTCCACCCCGTCATTCTTTGCTTGGACAAACATTCCTCGCATCAGAGGGCATCAGAACCTAAAACCGTTCCCGCTATGAAAAACACGCCCCTCTTTTTTCTCTTTCCGGCCCTGCTCCTTTTCGGCTTCCTGGTTTCCCCGGTTCTGTCCGACGACGCTGCGGAAGGAATTTCCAAGGGCCCTAATGGGCCTAGTCCGGGGATAAAGGTCAGGGAGTCCCCGCAAGATGAAAGGGAATCGTCATCCAAGGCCTTTTTCCAAGCCCTTGAACAATGGAAATTGGCGCAAACCACCGGCAACCTGGAACGACAGGTGGCAAGCCTGCGCCAAATGATGGACCTTCGCCCAGAGCGCGCGGGTGAGTGGTTACGGCATTTGAGCGAAACCTACCATCACAACGGCGCCATCAAGGAATCTCGTGAGGTGGCCCGTGACTGGATTGCCTTCGAGCCCTCAAATAGCCAAGCCTATCTTCATCTGGCTAATCTGTACTATCTTGCCGGGCAAAGGGACAAAGGTCACCAAACCATCCAAGAAGCCCTCGACCTTGCCACGGATACGATTCCCCTGCGACGCCGGCTGGCCGAAGCCCTCTTGTCGGAGGAACGGGAGGCGGAAGCGCTGGAAACCTATTGGGAACTTTTCCCGGAACTGCCCTCCGTTTCGGATCGTCTCCGTCTCATCAGGGAAATGCTGTACATTTATCAACGCGGGGACTTTCCGGGCTCCCTTGATGAATGGGTCACCCGGCAATTCCCCGACCACCATGAGACCACTGAAGGGCGTTTGTTCCGGGGAGAGTTTTCGCTGAAAAAGGGATACCACCAGACCGCGCGCCAGGAATTGGAAAGGGCCCGGGCGTTGGAACCCGAAAATCCCGGGATTCTCGATTCGTTGATTTACCTGGCGCTGAAAAAAAAGGCCTTTGAGGAAGCGGTCCGCCAGGGGCGCGATGCCTTGACCATGGAAAATTCCGCCCAAAACAAGATACGCCTGGCCTATCTCCTTCTCCACATCGACGAAACGGAGGAAGCCTTGGCCCTGATTGAGCGTCATATCGGGCACTTTGTCAGCGTCCCGCAAAAATGGCCTGAATTCTTCGAGGTCCTGCACCTTGCCGGGAAACCGCAAAAGTTGGTTCAAATGGTGCAAAACCATCTGCCTGCCATGGAGAGGCCTTTGGCCGCGAAACTTGGCCTGGCGGAGTATTTTATCTCTCAGGGCGATTTGACCGCCGCGGAAGAGCTTCTTTGGGAAGTCTATGGGCAGGAACCGGATGAGGGTTTCGCATCTTATCACCTCCCTAGTCATTCACGGCAGAGACTGAGGGAGTCTGCGGAATACGGGGAGTTAAGGATTCCTTTGCGGAACTTACGAAGGTTTGCTATGCGAATAGTTGAGAACCATCCAATACTGCAAAGAGCCAATGAGCCCTTCGGAGATAAAAGAACTTTTGCTTCCGATCTTCCGGAGAGCCTGAGCGAAATCAATGCTCTTCGTTCACACGCTCTTGGCTACCTCTTGGCGATCGCCGTGGTAAAAAACCAGGAGGGCGGCTTCGCGGATAGGTTAAACGAGTATCTGGCCACGCAACCAGCTCACCGGATTCTCATCGAAAAACTCAAGGTCGGTCAATTTGACGACCTCTTTATCAAGACCTTCCAAGCTGTTGCCGAAGGGGAACACCTCATCCCCCTTCAATGGGAAGCTCCGATATACATGAAACTCGATGGGTATGCCAGGCGAGAAGTATGGAAACAACTCCCCCCGAAAACCCATGAGAGCATCGTTACCGCGATGGAGCGCTGGCTCCAGCACCATGCCAAGCAGGCCGCCACTATACGAAGTTTAGGCGAAGCCCAGGATTGGGAAACCCTTCTCAAGGGCCAGTCCAGCCTGCCGGATAAGGAAGAGGTTTTCCAAGAACTGGACTCCCTGCTCGAAAAGCTGTCGCATACCCCTTTGTTCGAAAGCCGTTTCCATCTACGGGGCATTCAAATCGCGCTGGCCTTTGACGACTTCGATCTTGCGCGGGAACGGCTCCATTCCTTCGAACCGCATCCCCTCACTGCGAGCCGGGAGGTTCTAAGCCAAACACTGGCAACCCTCAGCCAAAAGAACCGGCCATTGAAAGAAAGCGAGAAACACTTTCTAGGCGATTTCCTGTCCTTGCGAAACTCTCTCCGGAGATCGGTTTCGACACAACCGCTCCCGTTGGGTCATTTTCCTACCCCAATCGATCGCGATGCGTTGCGCCTTCCCTTTCATCTCTCCCAGTCCTATGATTCGAGGCAGCTTTCGCAATTCCAGCAACTGCACGCGCGCCAGCAGGAGCAGGGGGAAATGACTTGGGAATTTCTTTTTCCCACGGCCCGAGGAACCGAAGAACCTAACCCGAACCTAACCCCGGAGGAGCAAACCCTGAAATTTTTCATAGCCCTATGGAATGAAGATCATGCTACGGCGAAGGCTTTGGGTGAGAGTTTTCTGGACGACTTTGAAGATGTAGGTGTGCGGATCAATCTGGCTCTACTGAAGGAGAAAGAAGGAAACCTTCGCGAGGCCTTGACCCTCCTGGAGGGGGCGAACATGACTCACCGGCCGTTGTTTTGGGTTATCCAAGGGAAGATCATCCAATTAGCCTCCACCGATAAGGATTGGTACCCGAAAGGACAGGAAGCGGTACGGAGGCTGGTTCGCGACGGGGACCAACGACATAGGAACAACTTGCCGGGTTCGCTGAAAGAACTCCACTACCTCGTCGGGATGGAAGAGGAGTGGGAAGACCAAATCAGACAACAGGAGGAGATATCCAAAACCTCTCTCACCCCAAGTTGGTATAAACTTTACGAATATTGGGACTCCACGGAAGACCCGGAGGAAAAACAAAGGGTCGCCAAAGAAATCTTGCGCGAGTCTCCTATCGCCTACCGCGAAACCATGATCCGCCAGAGGGCGAGCGAGTTTTACCCCCAAAATCGAATGACCCGAATTCTCTGGAAAGCCAAGAAGGCAACCATTGACTACCTCTACCAAAGCGGAGGATGGGATGATTTCCTGGCCTCCCTGCGACAAAAACCTGAGGACGCACCCGATGCTCCGGAAACTCTGGCCCGCCTGATCGAAGCCTTGGAGTTCAGCGAATCGGAGAACGACCCGGCACCCTATTACCGCAAGGCCTTGGCTCTCAGCCCAGCAGACGCCCTTTTGCGGGAAGGCTTTTCCCATCTTCTCTATGAGAGAGGAAAATATGACGAACTGGTCGGGCTTTTCCGGAAGGAGGTTGCGAAAAACCCTTACCTCGTTCTTCGCGGAGACCATCCCAAATTGGAAACTGCCTGGCACCAAACCGGGAATATCCCCGCTTTGGTGGAGGACTTTCTTCAACGGCCCGCCCTCGATTTACATCTTTCCCGCCTTTCTCGAGGCTATGGCAATTTGAGTCGCATCCTCAAAGAGGTGAGCACCAACCTCGAGGACAAAGGATACCCCGTGGAAGCAACGCGGATCCGCGCGATGGCGATTGAAAAACTGCCGGTGCATGAAACTCTCCCGGCGCGCTTGGATCTTCTGAAAAAACATACCCAGGAAGGGGATAACGATTCGGCCCGTTCCCTGTTGCTGGGCTTTTTTGAAAACCCCGGACAAAACCCTGCCAATCCTTTTCTTTTCAACGGTGACCCAAACTTCAATCAACCCGTGCAGGGAAATTGGTTGGACCTTCTTGGTCCCTGGGCCGCAACTCACCCGCGCAATTTACCCTACCCGCTTCAGCTTATGCAGGCCGCCCCCGAGGATGTGGTGGCCGCATACCGGGACCTGTGGCTGGAACGCCAGCCCACCTTTCCCCAAGTCGGTGACCCTGCGGAAGCTCTCCTGGGAACCATCATCCATTGGGCTATCCGCCATCCCGATTTTCCGCCAAGCCTGATTGCCGTAGCAGAACTTTTCGGCCCGGGGGGCAATCTTCCCCAAGAACAACAAGACTGGTTTCAAAGGAGTTTTTACTTTCCTTTTTTGGAATCACTTCCCTACTTCTCCCCCGATGAGAAAATTCAGAGGACTCTTTATCAAGCATTCGAGATTTCCCCCGAAAGGGTCAGCGAAATGAGGGAAGAAGGTCGCCTCACTCTATTGAACCGCAACATCCCCATGAATCACTACCGCTCGGCTCTGCTGATCAAGGGAATGGACCGCGCCTGGGAGTATCATGAGGAGATTTTTCAACAAATAGTGGAAAATCAGGGACGAATGAGGCCAGAGGAGTTCAACCATTTTCCAAGTATTCTTCGTGAAGCCAGCAATCGTCTGAAGATGAGCGATTTTGCGGAAGTAACGCAAACGCTCCTGAACGCTCCTCGAACGGACAAAACTACGGAAACAATCGTTCAGTGGGAACAAGAACGCCACCGTCTTAGTCAGGGTGAGGTGCGACGCCCCTATCTTGCCGCTTATCCAATCTCCCCCTCCACCCCAAACAAAAATGAATCCCGGTGGTTTTACGCCATTTCCAGCACTCCCGATGAACCGCGTCGGCAGAACGTAATCCGCCACCAACGGGGGTTCTTTTACGGAGAGGAGTTCCCCCTTTTAGACCAAAAATTCGATCTGATCGTTACCTATAGCCCCGCCCACAACGATTCGGAAACCTCGGAAATCAAAATCGAAGAGGCACCCGCCAGCAAGACGATTGAACTCCCCGGGGCCGCTGATAGGGGTCGAATTTCCTTTACGCTGATGGATCCGGACACCGGCGACACCGTCTTTGCGATGAAGAACACCAACCGACGCCTCACCATGGGAGCCAACATTCTTCCTCCCCTTTATCCCCGTAAAGGCGAAAACGATGACGCCGAAGGCTCTTGGGAATGGTTGGGAGCTCTTCCCCGAAAGGATCCGGACACCCGATTCATGGGCGAAAAAACGGTCCATTTTTCCGGCTATGGCATTTCGGATCAAGAGATTGCCCGAAGCCCTTTACTTCCCCTGGTAGACTGCTCCAAAATCGTAAACCAGGGGTTGGTGAAAACAGGATTTTCTCCGGGTAATTTGTTTACGTTGATGTTTTATAACGAACAAGGCGAAGAAATTTTCGCCGCGCCCATTCGATCCGGAGCCTCTCTCCCGCGATGGTCCTATAACCAAAGTGAACTATACCGAGCCTCCGGCGACACCGTTGAAGAGGGTCAGTTTCCCCGCGAGGCCACCCATGTCCGGATGCTCATCCGTTCCCGCTCTCCTCTCAATATCGCCCACCTCTCATTGGAGTTGCTTCCCTAATAACCTTATCACCCCAAGCTTTCTAAAATGGCAGCAGAATGCAGCCACTCCTTGGAGTTGCACCTGGCACCTGGCAGCAGGATGCAGCCACTCCTTGGGCTCATCCCTTTATGACTTGAGGGCAGCCGAAGGGGTCGGGACACGTTTTGCTGGAACTTGATTTTCCTTCCTGAAAACCTCCGGCGGCTCCTTCCCCGCTTACTTGCTCTAATAGATCCATTTTCCCAAACAGGAGGGGCCTGAGACCACGGAGAGGGAATTTCCGGACACCAACGGTCCGGAGCCAGTAGGGAGATTTCGGAAGAATCAAAGATACGCGGACCCTTTGGCTGTCCACCAAGGAGGGGCTGCATCTTGCTGCCCGTAACCCAAGGAGGGGCTGCACCCTGCTGCCCATGTGAGAATCGCGGAAATGCCGAGCCTGGCTGCGAGGGTTGGTGGCCGCAGAATGCAGCCACTCCTTGGGGATTCGCTTGGCCGCAGAATGCAGCCACTCCTTGGGCTCATCCCAGCATCTTCTTCAACCAGTTCGCCTCATAAAGGGTGAACTCTCTTTCTCCCAGTTTGGCCTTCACAGGGTTTCTCCTGATATATCTCGCAACGCGCAATAGATGATCCCAATCCCTCACCATCCTGTCGAAGTAATCCTTTTGCCACAGCGCTCCTTTTCTTTCCAATAGAACGTTGATATCCTTCGCCGAGTATCCCTTCCATCCTCCCACCACTTTCTCCAACTTACTGCCTTTTGCCATCGAGAAAAGCGCATGCACATGGTTTGGCATCGCTACCCAGGAGTGCATTAGGAAACGCTCGCCATCAAACATCCTCAGCGATGCGGCAAGGGTTTCCCGGCAAGCCTCCCGTCGGAGCACGCACTCCCCGTAGCCCTCGTCCATCATCGCATCCATTCGGGTGGAAAACAGCGAATGGTATTCCATCGTCTGCTCCTCCGTCCATGGTTCCGTATGAAGCCGCATCCATTCCTCCCGATCCCGCCTCCACGCCTCCATCAGCGTATGCGGGATCGAGTCTTTCAAGCGCCAGGTCACGAAGTAGGTCGCCCCCTCCTGCTGCAAGTGCGGGAGATGGTTTTGTGTCGTCATTGTCTCCGCCAGATCGCTGAAAAAACGCATAATACAGTGCCTATCCATCTCGAGTAAACGGTTCAAGCCTCAAGGTTCACTCAATGTTTCTAAAATGGCAGCAGGATGCAGCCACTCCTTGGGGTTGCACCTGGCATCTGGCAGCAGGATGCAGCCACTCCTTGATCAGACATGCTTTGTTATGTGCTCCGCGGTTTTGAAGCCGTATCGGCCAAGTCTTTCAAAGAGCTGGCCTTTGTATTTGTGACCAAACGATTTAACCTACTTGGCCCAAACCAAGGAGGGGCTGCATTCTGCTGCCCGTAACTCAAGGAGGGGCTGCATTCTGCTGCCCGTAACTCAAGGAGGGGCTGCATCCTGCTGCCCAAACCAAGGAAGGGTTGCATCCTGCGGCCCAAGCCAAGTTCGGGCTCTTCCGGATTTCGAGCAAGCCCCATTCCTCAAGGGGCTTAATGAGTTTCATTTTGCCGTTTCGGACGAAATACCTTACAATTGCTCTTATATGGAATCTTTTCTTCGCATTTCCCCAACCATACGGATCCCTCTTGCAGAGATTCAATGGCAAGCCGTTCGCGCACAGGGACCCGGCGGGCAAAATGTAAACAAAGTTTCCAGCGCGGTGCAGATCTTTTTTCCCATTCGGGAATCCTCCTTGCCCGAAGAGGTCAAACAATCTCTTCTGCGGCGGGCCGATCAACGTATTAGCACCGAAGGCGTTCTCATTATCAAAGCAAAGGCCCACCGCACTCAGGAAAAAAATTACCGGGAAGCTTTGCAACGCTTACAATCCCTCTTGGAAAAGGCGATCCACAAACCCAAAAAACGACATTCCACAAAGCCCT
>JAIUMY010000082.1 GCA_022565335.1 Opitutales bacterium | reverse complement strand
GCGGGATTGGTGGATGATCCGGGAAAATATGCTTACAGTGGTTACGGGGAGTCGGTAATGGCGGGAGAACCGAAGACCGAATTGGGGTATATTGTGGATGCGATTGATAAGGATACGGGTAGCGATGCATTGCGGTTTTACCGAATGCTGGTGCTGGGGCAGGGACGTATGCCACGGGAAGGCAAGGGGCATCTGGATGACCAGGAGGCGCAGGAGGAGATCACCCGGTTACTTAGCGAGCAGGCGAAAAGCAATGCTGATCGGCGTGGACGGGAAAAGATCTTTGCGGCCGTTACCAGAGCTCAGGTTGTTGGTTCAGAATCTTTCGTTGGAGGATTGCTGAAGGAAGCCAAGCAATGCCTTTCGCTTAAAGTACGTCGCCCCAGTCTGACTTTCGAGACGCCGCTCCCCGGATTGTTTTCGCCGAATTTCTTCCGTTTCAACAAAACCACCTCACCAGATCAGAAATGATGAAGAGAGATCTCCAAGGAAGTGACTCAGAAAAATCTAAGTTCTATGGACTTAATTATTGACACGATTGGTGGGTAGAAATTGTGAGTAGGGGTTAGGCTGGTTCTGGTTTTTCTGTTTGGTGAGACTTTAGGGTTAGGTGAGTCTGATAGAGCATGATGGCCATTGCGGAGAGTAGGACCGAGGCGATGGAGGGTCCGCCGCCATATTCAAAAACAGTTGTTGTAGTGGTTCCGTCTCCGGTTGTTCGGTGGAAGATGTGGCGTGTATTGATGGCCAAGGGAAACAAGAGGAGGAGGTAGGCCCAGGAGCCGTAGAGTCGGGCCGTTTGGGGGATTCTGATTTGCTTATCCAGAAAAATCCTTAGGGTTTTCCAGATTTGGCGGAGATAAAAAAGGGAGAGGGCAATCCCCAGAAATGCGCCTAATCCTCGTAAATCAAGACTGGAGGCAATGAGGCCAAGGTCCCGGTCATAGGTATGACTTAGGGACCAGTTGGTTACCCACAGGAAGGCGCAGTAGCCGAGGATGACGTAGAATGTCTTTCCTGGTGACTTCATGTTTGGCTACGTGGCCGATGACCTGGGGAGGTGAGATTTATTCTTTGGGGAGGTAAATCTCGCTGCCTTTTTCGCGGAATTCGCGGGCTTTTTCCTGCATTCCCTTGGAGAGGGCCTCCTCATCGGCGAGGCCTTGTTCGGCGGCGTATTGCCGGACATCCTCGGTGATTTTCATGGAGCAAAAGTTAGGTCCACACATGGAGCAGAAGTGGGCCGTTTTGGCGCCTTCGGCGGGGAGAGTCTCGTCGTGGAATTCCTGCGCTGTTTCAGGATCGAGGGAGAGATTGAACTGATCTTCCCAACGGAACTCGAAGCGGGCCTTACTCAGGGCATTGTCGCGATATTGGGCGGCGGGATGTCCTTTGGCCAGGTCGGCGGCGTGAGCGGCAACTTTGTACGTGATGACCCCGTCTTTGACGTCCTTGCGGTTGGGGAGCCCGAGGTGCTCCTTGGGGGTGACATAGCAGAGCATGGCACAGCCATACCAGCCGATCATGGCCGCGCCGATGCCGCTGGTGATATGGTCGTAACCGGGGGCGATATCGGTGGTCAAGGGGCCGAGGGTGTAGAAGGGGGCTTCGTGACACCATTCGAGTTGTTTGTCCATGTTTTCCTTGATCATGTGCATGGGGACATGGCCGGGGCCTTCGTTCATCACTTGCACACCATGTTTCCAGGCGCGGGTGGTGAGCTCGCCCTGAGTTTTCAATTCGCCGAACTGGGCTTCGTCGTTGGCGTCGGCCAGGGAGCCGGGGCGGAGGCCATCGCCGATGGAGAAGGAGACGTCGTAGGCGGCCATGATCTCGCAAATTTCGTCCCATTTGGTATAGAGAAAATTCTCCTGATGATGGGCGAGACACCATTTGGCCATGATGGAGCCACCGCGGGAGACGATACCGGTCATACGGCGTGCGGTGAGGGGAACATAGCGCAGCAAAACCCCGGCGTGGATGGTAAAGTAGTCAACCCCCTGTTCGCATTGTTCGATGAGAGTGTCGCGGTAGATTTCCCAGGTGAGTTCCTCGGGTTTGCCGTTTACTTTTTCGAGGGCCTGGTAGATGGGCACGGTGCCGATGGGGACGGGGCAGTTGCGCAAAATCCACTCGCGGGTTTCGTGAATATTTTTGCCGGTGGAGAGGTCCATGACGGTGTCGGCCCCCCATTTGGTGGCCCAGCGCATTTTCTCCACTTCTTCCTCAATGGAGGAGGTGACGGCGGAGTTGCCGATGTTGGCGTTGATTTTGACGAGAAAGTTGCGGCCGATAATCATCGGTTCGCATTCGGGGTGATTGATGTTGGAGGGGATGATGGCCCGACCGCGGGCGACTTCGTCACGGACAAATTCCGGGGTGATATCGGCGGGGATAGCGGCTCCGAAGCTTTCGCCGGGATGTTGTTGTTGCAAGCTGTTGCGGGGGGCCTTGGGGTCCATTTGCAGGCCTTCCCGGGCGGCTTGCAGTTTGGTGTTTTCGCGAATGGCAATGTATTCCATCTCCGGGGTGATGATACCCTTACGGGCGTAGGCCAACTGGGTGACCACCTCGCCTTGGCGGGCGCGGAGAGGCTTGCGGCGGAGGCCCGGGTAGCGGTGGAGTTTGCCTTTGGTTTCCGCGCCTTGGGCGTGGACTTCGGAAAGGTAGCCATCGTCGAGAGGTTTTACGTCGCGGCCCTGATATTCCTCGACATCACCGCGCTCGAGAATCCAGTCCTTGCGAATGGCGGGCAGGCCCTGGCGAACATTGCCTTGAAATTCCGGATCACCCCAGGGGCCGGAGGTGTCGTACACCCGCACCGGTTCATTGTCTTCCAGGGAGTCGTCGGGGCGACGGGTGGGGGAGAGACTTATTTCCCGCATGGGCACCCGTAGATCGGGTCGGGAGCCGTTAATATATACCCGGCGGGAATTGGGGAGTGGTTTTTCGGAGGGAGAGGAGGTTCCGTTGGCGTCTTCGTTATACATGGCTTAGTGGCATTGGGAGGGTTTCCGGGATGCCGACAGAAAAAGCTCTTTGATTTAACGAAAACGCTTCCTTCGGCGGCATGACCCGCATCAGGTTCTAAGGGTCTAAAAGCGGGTCGTGCTTTCGTCTCAGTCCGCCGCCGCGGACACCCCTGCTAAATTACCATTTCAATAGTGGAGATTTTGGAGTGAAGAGCAAGAGGGAAATAAGCTTAAAAAGTAAGAATTAAGAAGTAAAATGTGAGGGAAGGGCGAGTTGTAGCGATGGAGGGGTGCCGCTGCGGGTTAAATCTTGCCGGCTTTGCGCTGTTCGATCAGTTGGTAGAAGTCGTGGAAGAGGGGATCGGCGTCGTTGGGGCCGGGGGCTGCCTCGGGATGGTATTGCACGGAGAAAACGGGCAATTCGCGGTGTTTGAGGCCTTCTACGGTTTGGTCGTTGAGGTTTATTTCGGTAACCACTCCGCCGCCTTTTTCGATGCTCTTGGCATCGGTGGCGAAACCGTGGTTTTGGGAGGTGATCGAAACTTTTCCGGTTTCCAGGTTTTTGACAGGCTGGTTTCCGCCGCGGTGACCAAATTTGAGTTTGTAGGTCGAACCTCCGAGGGCATGGGTAAGCATCTGGTGTCCCATACAAATACCGAAGACGGGGAATTCCGGGATCAGTTTGGAGAGGGTTTGATGGAGGTAGGTAATGGTGGACGGGTCGCCGGGCCCGTTGGACAGAAAGACGCCGTCGGGATTCATTTCCTTGATTTCCTCGGCGGAGGTTTTGGCGGGGACAATTTTCACGACAAACCCGTGGTTGCGCAGGCGGCGGTAAATGGAAAGCTTGGCACCGCAATCGAAGGCGACGATGTGGTGTTTGGCTTCCACTTTTTCTTTTTGGTTCAGGTGAGTGCCTTCCACCATGAAGGGGATGCTCAGATCACCGGTAAGATCCCAATCGTTACTTTCCTTGCAAGTGACTTCGGAGACATAATCCTGGCCGACCAGTCCGACCCATTCGCGGGCTTTTTTGACGGCTTCCCCGGCGGTCATATCCTGGGTGGTCAGGCAGGCTTTCAGAGCTCCGTGAACGCGGAGGCGTTTGGTGATCGCGCGGGTGTCCACCCCCTGGATACCGGGAATGTTGTTGATGCGCAGGTATTCATCGAGGGATTGGCGGCTGCGCCAGTTGCTGGCGACGGGGCTGAGTTCCCGAACGACAAAGCCAAAAACTTTGGGGCCGGTACTTTCCTCGTCCTCTGGATTAACTCCGTAGTTGCCGATCTGGGGAGCGGTCATGGTAACGATCTGACCGAAATAGGAGGGGTCGGTGAGGAGCTCCTGATACCCCGTCATGCTGGTATTGAAAACGGCTTCACCGCAGACGGTACCGTTTCCGCCAAAGGCAATGCCTTCGTAGACACTGCCGTCTTCCAAAGCGAGAATAGCTTTTTTGCGTGGTTGCATATCTTCAAAAAGGAGAAAACCTGGTGGGAAGTCGAGAGCGGAAACGGAAAAAAGATGAAGATTGGGGGCTGGAGGTCAGTCATGTGACCAGCGGAGCTGTAATGTGCGGGAGGGAGTTGAAGGATCGAAGTGTTCCGCGCGGCCACTTCCTCCTTCGCTGAAGCTACGGCGCGACAGGGAAAGCGGCCGCGCGTGGGGGAAGGGGGCGGATGGTTTTGGTCAGAAGCGCTCGCGCAGGGGTGCAAGGCCCCCGCTTGAGGGTGACTGCTTTTGTGCCAGCAAAGTCCTCAAAGTCAGGATTCGAGTCAGGCGCAAGTTCCCGCTTGAGGGTGACTGCTTTTGTGTTCCGGGGGGATCAGATGGTTTTGGAGAAGGCCGGGGCTTGGCCTTCTTGGGCGGGTTTGGCGTGTTCGTCGAAAACGAGTGCGATATTGCGCAGGAAAAAGCGTCCGATGCGGGTGGGGGTGAGTTTTCCCCCGTGCATGCTGATGAGGCCGTCAGCTTCCATTTCCTGCAGTTGGGGTTCGGCTTCTTTTTCGAGGCGCCCGAAGGCTTCGCCCCATTTTCGGACTTTGGCCTTTTGGTCGATAGTGCGCCCGCACATAATTTCCATGATGATCTCCCGGCGCATCAGATCCTCGTTGTTGAGGCGATAGCCCCGTTCGATGGGGAGGAAGTCCTCGTTTAGGAGAATTTGGCGGTAGGAGGAAAGTTCTTTGCCATTTTGGAGGTAATAATTGGTTCCCTGGGAGATGGCAGAAATTCCGAAGGCGGCAATTTCGACGCCTGCGAGGGTTGAGTATCCTTGGAAATTGCGGTGCATGGAGCCTTCGTCGTAGGCTTTGGCGAGAGGGTCTTGGGGGGCGGCAAAATGGTCCAGTCCCAGATGTCGGTAGCCCTCCTGGGGCAGTCGGCGGTGAATATTGTAAAGAATTTCCATGCGTTCCTCGGGCGGGAGGAGGATATTTTTTTTCTCAAAAACCTTCTGGGCGGGTTTGACCCAGGGCACATGAGCGTAGCCAAAGATCGTGAGGCGGTCCGGTTGCCATTCCAGGACTTGGTCCAGGGTGTGTTCGAAGTTCTCTCTGGTTTGTTTGGGTAGACCGTAGATCAGGTCGCAATTGATGGCCGTGATGCCGACTTCGCGCAGCCAGGTGAGACATTGTTCGGAAACCTCTTTGGGCTGAATTCGATTGATTGCTTTTTGCACCTCCGGGTCGAGGTCCTGCACGCCGATGGAGGCGCGGTTGACGCCGATTTGGCGAAAGGCCTGGATGCTCTGGCGGGTGACCTGCCGGGGGTCGATTTCCACACTGTATTCGACTTCCCGGGCGAGAGGAAAAATCTCGCGGATAAGATTCCCCAGATGGCGAATTTGGTGAGGAGTGAGGAAAGATGGGGAACCTCCACCGAAGTGAATTTGGACTACTTTACGGTTTGGGTAGGCGGTTTTTTGTTGGAACCGGCGCATCTCTTTTTCCAGCAGGCCGAGATACTCCTCCCGGGATTCTTCCTTGCGGTCGATGATGGTGTGGCATCCGCAAAAGGTGCAGAGGGAGGGGCAAAAAGGGATGTGGAAATACAAGGATAGCGGCGAGTTGGCATTCGCATCCTTTTCATCGGCGAGGATTTCCTCCTGTTCCTTGATTGACAGCGGAGCAAATTTGAGGGCGGTCGGATAGGAAGTGTAGCGTGGTCCGGGACGGTTGTAATGATGAAACAGATGAAAGAGCCGTTCCTTTTCGTTCCGCCCGACGGGTCCATCTCGCAGAGGTGAATAAGGCATGGTGTCAAACTACCCCATTTTCTTCGTTTTGACGAGCAAATAGGGATTGGCGCAAAGAATTAAGCTTGCAGGGTTTGCCGTTGCGTTACTCGTTCTTACTTCATAAAGCTAAGGACTTACTTTTTGAGTATCCCCGCATGTATAAGGAATTTTATGGATTTGAATCGTTCCCCTTCAACATAACCCCGAATCCGCGGTTTTTGTTTTTGAGTGGAACTCATCTGGATGCGCTGCAGCACCTTCGTTATGGGGTGGAGCAGCGCAAAGGCTTTATTGCGTTGGTGGGGGAAGTCGGTTGTGGGAAAACCACTTTGTGCCGGAGGTTGTTGGAGGAATTGGATAGAGAGGTTTATGAGACTGCGCTGATATTGAATCCTTCGCTTTCGGAGGAGCAATTGTTGCGGGCGATCCTGACCGAGTTGGGGGAGGCGGTCGAAAGTAATGCCAAGGTGGATTTGCTGGACCAGTTGAACCGGGTGTTGTTAGCCCGAATCGAGGCGGGCAAGGAGATTGTTCTGATTATTGACGAGGCGCAGAATCTGTCGCTGGAGTTATTGGAGCAAATCCGGATGTTGTCGAACCTGGAGACCGATGAGCAAAAATTGCTGCAGATCATCCTCATGGGACAGCCCGAGTTGAGCGAGAAGCTGGCGCGCAAGGAGCTGCGGCAATTGCGGCAGCGAATTTTGGTGTATTATGAACTGGGGAAACTCAATTTGCCCGAACTCGAGCATTATATTCATCACCGGTTGACTCTGGCCGGGGGACGGGGACGTCCCCGTTTTACGCGATGGGCTATCAAATCGATTCACCGGCGCTCCGGCGGGGTACCGCGGCTGATCAACAACCTCTGTGACAAGGCGCTCTTGGCGGCCTTTGTCCGGGGTTCCGACCAAGTGACCTGGTGGGACGTGCGCCGCGCCAGGAAGGAACTGTAAAGAGTCTGGAGACATTCGATTGTCCTTGGACGTATTGACTCGCTTTTGTACACTACTGAATGCCTGAAGATCCGACAATTCTTTCTGCCCTGATGGTGATCCTGGGGGGCTTGTCTTTATTTTTGTTGGGCATGCGGACGATGACCCAGGGCCTGAAGGCGGCGGCCGGGGAGCGGATTCGGCAGGTTTTGTCGGTGGCGACCCGAAATCGCGCGGCGGGTTACGGTCTGGGGACGACGTTAGGCTTTCTGATGCACAGTAGTGCGGCCAGTGTGATGACGGTGGGATTTGTGAACGCCGGTTTATTGGGGTTGTTGGGAGCTTTGCCAATTTTGTTTGGGTTGAATTTGGGGACGACGCTGTCGATGCAGTTAATTTCCTTTCGGCTGACCGATCTGGCCTATGTTTTTTTGTTTCTCGGGTTTTTTCTGCAACTGATTTTACCTGCGGGTTGGTGGCGGGAGGGGGCCAAGGGGCTGATGGGTTTTGGGATGTTGTTCCTGGGGATGGATTTGATGGGTTCGCAGCTGGAGATTTTCCGCGAGGATCTGGCGCCGCATTTGACCCGTATCGACGGGGCCACCTGGACGGGGATGCTATTCGGGATTTTGGTGGCGGCGCTGATCACGGGAATTTTGCAGAGTAGCGGGGCGGTAATCGGGATGACTTTTGTGATGATTGAAGCGGGGCTCTTCACGTCGTTGGAGCAGGTGTATCCGATTATTCTGGGGGCCCATATTGGTACCAGTGTGACGGCGTTGTTGGGGTGTATTGGAACGCATATTGAGGCGCGTCGAACGGCGGTGGCCAATTTGTTTTTCAATCTTTTCAATGTGCTTTTGGGGGTGCTCCTGGCGCCTTTGTTTATCGCCCTGATTGTCTGGTGGTCGGATGATGTGGTGCGGCAGGCGGCGCATGCGCATACGCTGGTCATGTTGGTGGCCGGAGTAGCGCTTTTGCCGGTGGTGGCGGGGTATGTGCGGGTGGTGAGGAAGGTGACCCCTTCGCAATCACCGATCCCCGCGTCCAGTCATTTGGACCCCACTCTGTTCCCCCGTCCGGAGGCGGCTCTGCGGGCTGTTTTGCGGGAGACTCACCGCAGTTTGGAGGTGACCCGCAACAGTTTGCGGTTGGCGGGGGTTTTGCAGGGGCGTCCGAAGAGAAAGTATTACCGGCGAATGCAGTTGAATGAGAGTGTGCTCAATGAATTGAAAGGGGCGACCCGGGATTATCTTACGCAAATGACGGGTCATTATCTCTCCCGGCGGCAGGCATTGATGGTGCAATACCTTTCCAGGGTGGCGGTCAATATCGAGCGTATTGGGGACCATCTTCTGGCGATGGGCGATCTGGTCATGGAATATAGGGCTAAAGGCCGCATCAGGCTTTCGAGCAAAGCCCGCAAGCGGTTGCGGGAGTTGATCGAGCAGACGGCGGAAGTATTGAACAGGTTGGAGCGCGGTCTTGATCCGGAGAACCGGAATTTTGCCCGGCACGCGGAATTGATTCTGGAGGCCCGGGATGATTTTTCCGTAAATGCGGAACGAACCGAATCCTGGTTTAATCATAAAGTGGCCAACCACGAGGAGGATCCGTTGACGGGATTATATTTTTCCGAGACGGTTCTCGCGTTGAGTCGTTTGGTGCGACACGCCAAGGTGGTGGCTTTGGAGATGAAACAACCCTTCTTCGCGGTCAAGGACCGAAAGCTCGAGAAAGTTGTCCCGATAGAGCGACGGCTGTATTGAGGGGGTGGCGGAGGCACCCTGCGGTCGCCACCGATTCGGTGTTTACGCTGCAGCAGGATGCGGCTGGGGAAAGCGGCAAGAGCTTACCGCCCTTCGACAGGCTCAGGACCTTGAGCTTATCGAAGGGGAGCCCAAGGAGCCTATCGGCGGGGGATGTGCCTTGGTTGCGGATTCTTATGCACTGGGGAGGCGCGTCGCAATTTGGCAATGAAATCTCCGGAAAGGGTTTCCGACTTGGCGGGTATTGTGGCTCCTCTTTGATTTTTTGGAAAAAGGCGGTGGGGGGGGGATTCCCTGAAGATTTCAGGAAAAGAGTTTCAGTTGTTTGTCGTCGTCTTCCTTAATGTGGATTTTGCGTTTGGGACGGGTTTGGGGAGCGGGGGCGGAGAGGATGATTTCGGGGTCTTCGCTTTCCAGTTTTTCGAGGATCTCACTGGCTCGGGAGATGACTTTGGCGGGGAGGCCGGCGAGGCGGGCGACTTGAATGCCGTAGCTGCGGTCGGCGGGGCCGGGGATGACTTTGCGCACGAAAATGATTTCCTCGTTCCATTCTTTGACCTGAATGGAATAGTTGCGCAGCCGGTGGAGGTTTTGTGCAAGTTGAGTAAGTTCGTGGTAGTGGGTAGCAAAGAGGGTGCGGGGACCTTCCCGGGGGTCTTCGTGGAGGTGTTCGATAACTGCCCAGGCGATGCTGAGACCGTCGTAGGTGCTGGTGCCGCGACCGATTTCGTCGAGAATGACCAGGCTGCGGGCGGTGGCGTTGTTGAGGATGTTGGCGGTTTCGTTCATTTCCACCATGAAGGTGGAGTTGCCCCGGGCCAATTCATCGCTGGCACCGACGCGGGAGAAAATCCGGTCCACGGGGGCCAGGCGGCATGTTTTGGCAGGAACCCAGCAACCGATTTGGGCCATTAAAACGATAAGGGCGACCTGGCGGATGTAGGTGGATTTTCCGGCCATATTGGGTCCGGTGAGGAGACAAATCTGTTCGCCGGAGGATTCGAGGAGGGTGTCGTTGGGAACGAACGAGGCATTGCCGGCGAGTCCTTCGGGGTGCTCGCGGATGGTTTGTTCGACGACCGGATGGCGTCCCTCGGTGATTTCCAGGGTGTCGTCATCGGTGAGTTCGGGGCAGGTGTATTGCCAGTCGCGGGCGAGATCCGCCCACCCGGCAAAGAGGTCCAGCTCGGCCAGGGCCCCGGCGGTTTCGCGGAGGGCTTTTTCCTCTTTGAGGACAGCTTCCACGAGATCTGCGAAGATTTCCTCTTCGCGGCTATTGGCACGTTCCTCGGCGTGGAGGATTTCTTTTTCCTTCTCCTTGAGGCCTTCGGTAACAAAACGTTCCCGGTTGACCATGGTTTGTTTGCGAATGTAGTCGTCCGGAACCAGATGAAGGTTGCTCTTGGTGATTTCGATAAAATACCCGAAGGCGTTGTTGAAGCGGACTTTCAGGTTTTTGATGCCAGTTCGGGCCTGTTCCTCGGTTTCGAGGGTGGTGAGCCAGGTTTTGTTGTTGCGGGTGAGGTCCTGCAAGCGGTCGAGTTCGGCATCGAACCCCTGGCGAACAAAGCCCCCCTCATTTTTCTGGGTGGGCAATTCCTCGGCGAGGGCTTCTTCCAAGAGCTTGCGGAGTTCCGGGCAGGGGTGGAGGGCGTGGCGGAGTTCGCCGAGAACGGGGGTGCCAAGGGAGGAGAGAGTTTCCTGCAGGGCGGGGATTTGGGTAAGGGTTTCGCGGATGGCGCCCAGTTCCCTCGGGTTGCGCAGACCGTTTTCCAGCCGGCCCAAAACGCGGGGCAAGTCCCGCACCCGCTGGAGGTCTTTCCGCACCAAGGCGGTGGCTTCGGGGTTTTGCTGAAGTTCGCCTACGGCTTGGTGGCGGCGGCGAAGTTCGCTGGTATCGAGCAAAGGGGCGCGGAGGTAGTTTTGCAAGAGTCGGCCTCCGGGGGCGGTAACGGTGCGGTCGAGGGCTTTCAGCAGGGAGCCTTCGCGGGTATTTTGGG
The DNA here is from genome assembly GCA_022565335.1 of Opitutales bacterium. Lineage (GTDB taxonomy): Bacteria > Verrucomicrobiota > Verrucomicrobiia > Opitutales > T3Sed10-336 > JAIUMY01. Next base: position 1,665 of record JAIUMY010000082.1, on the reverse strand, counting down.
CGGAGGCGAAGATTTCCAGATTGCGGATGGTGGCCGGGTCGAGGAGGAGGGTTTCGCGGCTGTGGTATTCCTTGAGGGTGCGGAGGTTTTCCGGTTCGGCGCGGAGGTTTTCGGAGGCGTAGGCGAGGATGGCTCCGGCGGCGCCCAGGGCGGGATGGTCGGGGGCGATGCCAAAGCCGTCCAGGCTGTTTACCCGCAGCGCTTTGCTGAGGGCCCGGTTGCCGGCATCGGTCTCAAAGTGGTAGGAGGGTAGGGTGGAAACCGGCTTGGTTTGTAAGAAATGGAAAAGTTGTTCGAGGGGGGTATGCGGATGGGCTTCCTTGCGCCAGCGATCGGGTTCCTTTTCGGGGACGACCACCTCTTTCGGGTTCAGCGAGCTGAGAAGGGGGAGCAGGTCGGGAAGTTTTTTTTCTCGGGTGATCTGAAAATCCCCGGTGGTAACATCCAGCCAGGCGGCCAACCACTCGCCCCGGTGGCGGCTAAGGGCCAAAAGATAATTGTTCTCGCTGCTTTTCAGTTGGTCCGCTTCGAGGATCGTTCCGGGAGTGATGATGCGGCTGAGGGAGCGTTTGACCAGCTTACCCGGTTTGGGGGTTTCCATCTGTTCGCAGATGGCGACCTTCATGCCGGCGGCGAGAATTTTGCTGATATAGGCTTCGGCGGCGTGGTAGGGGATGCCCGCCATGGGGATGTCATTGCGCCGGGTGAGAGTGATTTCCAGGATGCGCGCGCCTTCTTCGGCGTCTTCGAGAAACATCTCATAAAAGTCGCCCAAGCGGAAGAGTAGGAGGGTGTTGGGAGGAAGATTTTTCTTCGCTTCCTCGTATTGCTCCATCATGGGAGTTTTTTTAGCCGCGCACATGGTTTTACCTTGGGGGAGAAAAGGTCACGGGGGAAAGAAAAAAATCAGAGTTGGGTGACTTCGATACCCGCTTCCGAGAGGATTTCGTGGACCAGGGAGTCGTTGCGGTAGTCGATATGGTACTTGATCGACCGGATTCCCGCGCTGGCGAGGATTTTGGCGCAATTCAGGCAGGGAAAATGGGTGATGTAGGCGGTGCACCCGCCCACTTCGCTGCCGCGGCGGGCGGCATCCGAAATAGCGTTCTGTTCGGCGTGTACGGTGCCTTGTTCGTGTCCCTCGCGAACCCGTGAGAGGTGGGGACTGCCGGGGAGGAAGCCGTTGTAGCCAGCGGCGACGATGCGGTTTTTCTTATCGCCTCCGGAAACCAGCAGGCAGCCGACATGCAAGCGCTCACAGGGGGAGCGGGCAGAGATCAGGAAGGCGGTGGCCATAAAATACTCATCCCAGGAGGGGCGGGCGGAACGGTTTTCCACAAGTTCACGAACTTCAGTGACAAATCCAGAGGACATGGTGTCCATCTTCGGAAAAGAGGGGAAGCGGAACAAGACAAATTTCGGGAGGAGCGGAAGGGAGGGGTTTCATCAGTCCTTAGCGGGGCTGGGATATGAGGTTGGAGAATTCGCGGGGTTGGAGGGTTCCGCGCTTCCGCTTCCGCCTTCGCTAAAGCTGCGGCGCGACAGCGAAAGTGGCCGCGCGGGGGAAGGGGTGAGGGGGCTAGCGCTCCCGGGGTCCGAAGCGCTTCGCGCAGAGGCACAAGGCCTCCGCTTGAGGTGAAAAGGCTTCGCGCAGAGGCACAAGGC
>JAIUMY010000081.1 GCA_022565335.1 Opitutales bacterium | reverse complement strand
TTCCGTGGATTTGCATCCACGGCTATCCTCATGCTGTCCCTCTGGGACTTGCCAAATGCGTGCGCCTTCAACCTAAAAAATTTCCCATTGGTGTCACTTTTACCTCACTGGAATCAAGAGTTCTGAGTCTCGATTCGGAAGTTAGGAGAGCATGTTCGTCAATCGATCTTCTCATGATCCAGTACTGAGAGGCAGATTGGAATGCGGAATTTCCTCATAGACATCGCTCCACCCAACGACGGTGAGGGCCCGAAAACGGCAATTCCGGTAGAGCGGAAAGTGGCACCCAACGAAATTCCGGACCCAAATTGTCGGAGAGTTTCTTTTCTGCTCCGGGTTGGTACAAGTACTCTGTTATATGGTGGTGGGTAATATGTCGCACTTGTCGCGGGGCTTTTCCTTCGGTCGGCGGCGGCTCGGCAAAGATTTCCTCCCAGCGGGGGATTTCGTACAGGGTACCCAAGCGTGACCGCCCTTCTCCCGGACCGCGCAGGAGAACCTTGCCCTCGACGACCCACCACGCCAGTCGGTGCTCCAAACGAACCGTTTTCTTCCTTCCGATCGCCGGAATGCCCTCCGCCTTTCCTTCCAAACCGGACCGACAAAACGCACGCACCGGACAAAGCATGCAGGCCGGTTTCCGCCGATGGCAAACCGTTGCCCCCAGTTCCATCAAGGCCTCGTTGTAAACGCCCGGATGCTCCTTGTCCAAAAGCTCTTCCGCCGCTTGGCGAAAAAACTGAACCGCCTCGCCCGAGTTGGTGAAGGTTTTTTCCTCAGCATCCAATCGAGCCAGAATGCGCACCACATTGCCATCCACACAAGTCGCCACACCTCCCAACGCGATGCTACTGATCGCCGAAGCGGTGTAAGGGCCAATCCCCGGCAGGGCCAACCAAAAATCCAGATCCTTCGGGAAAGGCCCGCGATGGGTTGCCAGAATTTTGCTCAGCCGATGCAAGTTTCGAGCCCGATTGTAGTAACCAAGGCCTTCCCAATGCTTCATAACCACTTCCTCCGGAGCCTTCGCCAAAGCCGAAAAATCGGGAAAAGCCTCCATCCAGCGGGCGTAAGACGGCAGCATCGAAGCCACCCGGGTTTGTTGCAGCATAAATTCTGAAACCACCGTCCGGTACACCGTCCGCTCCCGGCGCCAGGGCAAATCCCTTTGCTCACGGGCGAACCATTCCCGCAAAGCGGTACGAAACGCTTTGCGGGTCGCCTCTTCGGATAGATGGAGGAAACTTGCCATACCCTTGAAAAAAACTCACATTATCCGACCAATGACCGCCAAAAAGCAAACCTCCAGCGGAGAAAAACCCACACGCACCTCTTATTCCACCAAACTCAATGATGCTCAGATTACGCTCTTAAAAGAAGTCTGTGAGGCCAAAGGCTGGCCGTCGAAAGAAGTCCCCTACGCGGTCGTGGCCTTTGCCGGGCCGAAGGTCAACGTCACCGCCTACCAAAGCGGAAAATGCCTGGTTCAAGGGAAAGGGACCGAAGATTTTGTCATCGATATACTGGAACCCCAGATTACCGGGGAAGCGGTCTATGGCTACGATGAGGTGCTTCATCCGGAATGGTATGAGGCCCATGCCGGACTCGATGAAAGCGGCAAGGGAGACCTTTTCGGCCCCCTCGTTTCGGCCGCTGTATCCGCCTCCCCGGAAGCGATCCGCCAATGGGTTGACGCAGGCATCAAGGACAGCAAAACCATTTCCGCCGTCGGCATTCTTCGATTGGATAAGATCATCCGAAAAACCAAAGGCTCGGCCTTTCATTTGGTCGCCTGCAGTATGCCCAAATACAATGAATTGATGGCCAAGCCGGGGGCCAACCTGAACAAGCTCCTCGCCTGGCAACACGCCCGCGCCCTGGAAAATGTTTTGGAAAAGAAATGGGTCCCCTGGGGGATGTTGGACCAATTCAGTAAACGCCCCCTCACCCAACAATATTTCCGCGGAAAAGATTTTGATCTCCGCATGATGACCAAAGCCGAAGCCGACCCTGTCGTCGCCGCCGCCTCGGTCCTGGCCCGGGCTGAATTCGTCCGAAGACTTAAGGACCTCGAAAAAGTTGCCGGCGAACCCCTCCGCAAAGGCGCCGGGCCCCTGGTTAAGGCACAGGGCTTGGCCATCGCCCGCCGCATCGGTCCGGAACGGTTCGGCGAAATTGCCAAGCTCCATTTCAAAACCGCCCACGAAATCCTCGCTACTTGCTAGAGGCCCTTTACGAAGGAGAAAGCCAGGGGATGACCGGTGGACGAACGTCCGCCAAAAATCCGCACCGCACTCCGACCACTCGAGCTCGGAGTGTGGTGGGCGTGTGTTTATGTCCATGGCTTGAAGCACTCCGCGCAGGGACACGAGGTCCCCGCTAGGCACAGAAAGCGAACGGGGAAATTTCGACCCTTTTCGACAGCGAGCGGGGACTTCATGTCCCTGCGCGCAACACTCCGGAGGCCTTGGAAACACCTTAGTCTCACAATTAGTGCTTAGGTTGAGGCATATGCGCTGAGCGGTGGTCCCTGTGAGCTTTCGGGCGGTGACCGGCCAATCGTTCCCAGACGGACCCGCCCGGTGGACGAACGTCCGCCAAGAATCCGCACCGCACTCCGCCCAGGGACACGAGGTCCCCGCTTGGCACAGAAAGCGAACGGGCCCTCGCCCTCCCGGAAACGCACCCACCCCGCCGGGACAAGCTCAGAAAAAGAACGCCTCGCCCAACTCTTTGGCGGGGCTCAAAAACTCCAGCGGCATGGGCAATTCCCGCTCGACCCCGTCAAATTTGGCTTCGATGGTCGCCTTTTGGTTTTCCAAATCGGCCAGCCAGCGGAGATGCTGGTCATTGCCGTAGTGGAGACAGAAGCACATTTTGCCATCGGAGTCTTGCTCGTTTTGGAGGACATACTCGATTTCCGGCAACTTTGCCTCGCCCTCAACGGCCGCCCGGCAACCGTCCAGACGTTTCTCAATCCATTCTCCCAACACCCGCACCAACGCGGCATGGCTCTCGGGAGCCCTTAAGCGCGCCCCTTCCAGCGAATCGACTATCGCCTCGGGGGTAAAACTGCTCATAAATTGACCAATCATTTGCCGGACCGGGAGCAAGCGGGCGTAGACCATATCCCGGACCTGCGTGCCTTTCGGCCAAGGCAATTTTTCAAAGTCCCGATTCTCAATCCCGGAATCATAAATCACGCGCTTGCATTGGCTAAGAAACCCAAAATAATCGGGCACCTTGGCCGCCGAGGTGAATTTATGAATCCAATAATACACCGGTAAATCGCCCTCCAGAAGAATCGAGACCTGGTTTTCCAAAAAGTCCTTACTCTCCTTCGGGTAGGCTAAAATGATGGCCTCGCAACAAGCCATTTCGCGCCGGGATTTGCCCACGTAGCATTGCCCATAGACCTTGGCCCGCAACATGAACTCCTCCGGCGTACGCGGATCGGGGCACAGGGCAATGATCCGGCAGGGGTAGCGCTGGGAAAACCGAAGCGCCACGGCAAACTTTTCCCGCGCCTCAGCAGCGGTGGTGGCACGACCAAAATGAATGACCAAATTCATCTGCGAAGCCCGGAATTCGGAAGGCGCCTCGCCGCTTTCCAACGGACCCTGATCCCAAAGCGCCCCGATGGCTTTACCGATATTCCCTACCCGCACTTCCTGGCCGGGCAGCTTTTCAAAAATTTCTTCGTCGCGAAATTCCATCGTCCGCTCCTCAGCTACCGGTTCGCCGCCACTCATGCCCTTTGTGCCAGAGCAGCCGATCAGCCGCCAAGGGCCCCCAGGATCCGGAAACATAATTTTCCATTCCCCGCTGCCCCAGCTCTTGCCAGCGATCCAGCAATGGCGAGATCAAACCCCACGAGGCCTCGGTTTCGTCACCCCGGATAAACAAAGTGCTGTCCCCGATCATGGCATCCAAAATCAAGCGTTCATAGGCCTCCGGCGTATTGGATCCATAGGTGGTGCTGTAGCGAAAGTGCATCTTCACTGGCTGGGTTCGGGTTTCCAAACCGGGGATCTTGGAATTCAGGAGGATAGTCGTTCCCTCATCGGGCTGGATCTGAATAACCATGGTGTTGGGAGCCAGATCGTAACGCCCGTCCCCCCCGAACAAAATGCCCGGCGGCCGCTTGAACTGGATGGCAATCTCGCTGAGCCGCCGCGCCATCCTTTTGCCGGAGCGCATATAAAAAGGCACCCCTTCCCAGCGCCAGTTGTTGATGTGCAACCGCAAGGCGGCGTAGGTCTCGGTGGCCGAATGCGGGTCAACGCCTTCTTCCTGCAAATACCCCGGCACCTTGGCTCCGGCCACCAGTCCTTCTCCATACTGGGCCCGGACCGCATCTCCATCGGACGGATCCAATCCCAAGGGCTGAATGGCCCGCAGCAATTTCACCTTCTCGTCACGAATCGCCTCGGGGCTAAGCGAAACCGGAGGTTCCATCGCGGTCAAACTGAGCAACTGCATGGTATGGTTTTGAATCATATCACGGGTCGCCCCGCTCTGCTCATAATACCCTCCCCGGGTACCGACCCCCAGATCCTCGGCCACCGTAATCTGCACGCATTCGACAAAGCGACGGTTCCAGAGCGGTTCGAAAATCGAATTGGCAAACCGCTGCACCAACAAATCCTGCACCGTTTCCTTCCCCAGGTAGTGGTCGATCCGGTATACTTGTTTTTCGTCGAACTGATTCGTGATAATCCGGTTCAAATCGCGGGCCGACTCGAGATCCCGGCCAAAAGGTTTTTCGATGACCACTTTGGCGGCATTTTCGGTTTCGCTATGCCGCGAAGCCAATCCACTTTCCCCGAGATTTTCCAGAATGGGCTTGAATACCGAAGGCGGGGTGGAAATGTAAAAGACCGTCTGCATCGGGCGACCCAAGGCATCTTCGCAAGCCTCGATTTTTTTCTTCAATGCGCCAAAGGCTTCCGGATCATCGTAGTTCCCGGAGCAATACGTTGAGACCTCGGCAATACGGTTCAAAATGTCGTCATCCGCTTCCCGGCGGGAAAACTCCTTAACGGCCTCACCAAACATCTCGCGAAAGGCATCATCACCGATGTCTTTCCGCCCGAAACCAATAAGGTGAAAATCCGTGGGCAAAAGGTTATCCAGAGCCAGATTGACAATGGCGGGCATGAGTTTGCGCTTGGTCAGATCCCCCGAAGCCCCGAATATAACGAGAACGGTGGGCGGAGATCCGCGGTGCTTGCTGAGACCTTCTAAGAAAGGGTGACGAGGAGAGGAGGAAGTTTCCATATCGTGGAAAAAACGATGATACAAAATGCAAAAAAGTACTTAGTGATCTAAAAGAGCCCTGCCCATGCGGTCAACCACCGAAGCCATAAACTGAAAATCGTCCGGTTTTTTGGCCTTGGGTCCTCTGGTCTATCGCGCGACAACCGACCAAATCGTTCCCGGACAGACCCACCCGGTGGATGAACGTCCGCCAAGAATCCGCACCTCAGCCCCACCATTCGTGCCCGGAGTGTGGTGGGCGTGTGTTTATGTCCCTGGCTTGAAGCACTCCGCGCAGGGACACGAGGTCCCCGCTTGGCACAGAAAGCGAGCGAGTACTGGCCAATCTCGTTCCCGGACGGACCCGCCCGGTGGATGGCTCCATTTTAGCTTTTTAGCATTTCAGCTTTTTAGCATTTTCCACCAACCTTGGCCCTCGCTATGCTTTCGCGCGACGCGTCCTTTCTCCGGCGGTTTTTCTTAAGTCTTCGACCTTACTTCTTACTTTATTCCCCTTCATCCCGGGCGGAAATGTTTGCTGAATAGCGGGATATGACTGTAATGGCGGACCACCGGGCCGGGCTCACCATCGAGGGGTTCCTGGATGACCTCGACAATATCGAAGCGGATGGCCTTGGGCTTGTGGCGAAGGGTCCGGAGAAAGTGATACACCCCCTTGCGCACGGCCGCCTTCTTTTGTCGGTCAACCGCCGAGCGGGCAGGCACCAAACCCTCCTTGGTCCGGGTTTTTACCTCGATCACCACCAGAACCTCCCCTTCCCAGGCCAGCAGATCCAATTCATGCCTCCCATCGGACCAGTTTCGGGCAAAAACCCGGATCTTTTTCTGACGCAGAAACTCCGCTGCCAAAGACTCACCCTTGGCCCCGACTTTTTGTCGGACCGTTTGCCGGGAGCCTGCGGATTTTTTCTGCCAAAAGGAAAACATAACGCACTACACAACAGTTTTACCTCTTATCCCCGCGCGGCAACGCAAAAAAAAGCCCGGCTGCAAGGCAGCCGGGCTTTTCGGTAGAGGGTTAAAAGAGCGGATTATTGATCTTTTTGAGCCTGATCGAGGAGATCGCCCAACTTGGTTAGATCTTCGCTGTCCTGCAAGGAATCGTAGACTGCCGCTTCCTGAGCCAATTGCTCGTTGCTGAAGTCCACGGCCTTGATGCTCAGACCGATCCGGCGTTCTTCCTTGTCGATCTTGATGACGCGGGCTTTCACCTCGTCGCCAACGGAAAGCTTGTCTTTGACTTTCTCGATGCGCTCTTCGCTGATTTGGCTGATGTGGACCAAGCCGTCAATGGCTTCCTTGAGTTCCACAAAGGCCCCGTAATTGGCAATTTTGGTAACCTTGCCGTCGACCACGTCGCCAACCTTGAAATATTGGTCGATGTTGTCCCAGGGGTCATCCGAAAGTTGCTTCATCCCCAACGAGATCCGCTGGTTATTGGCATCCACATCAAGAACGATCGCTTCGATTTCGTCACCCTTCTTGAGCATTTCGCTGGGGTGGTTGATCTTGCGGGTCCAGGACATATCGGAGACGTGAACCATACCATCGATACCTTCTTCGAGTTCGATAAAGGCCCCGTAGGTGGTGATGTTGCGCACCTTGCCGCTGACGCGGGCGCCGACCGGGTAGTTGTGGCGGGCCATATCCCAGGGATTGGGATCGAGCTGACGCACCCCGAGGGAGATCTTCTGGTCGTCCTTTTGGATTCCCAGGACCACCGCATCGATCTCGTCGCCGACTTTGAGAACTTCGCCAGGTTTGGAAACCCGCTTGGTCCAGGACAATTCGGTGACGTGCACCAAGCCCTCGACCCCTTCCTCGATTTCGACGAAGGCTCCGTAAGGCACCAGGTTGACCACTTTGCCGTGGACCGTTCCACCGATCGGATATTTCTCCTCGATGCGTTCCCAGGGATTCTTGGTGGTCTGTTTGAGACCGAGGGAAACGCGCTCTTTGTCGCGATCCACTTCGAGCACCATGACTTCGACTTCCTCCCCTTGGCGAACCATTTCGCTCGGGTGGGAAATACGGCCCCAGCTCATATCGGTGATATGCAGCAAGCCATCGAGGCCATCGAGATCGATGAAGGCACCGTAATCGGTGATGTTCTTGACCACACCCCGAACGGTCTTGCCGGGCTCGATGTTTTCGAGCAACTCGCGCCGCTTGGACTGGCGTTGCTCTTCGATCAACTCGCGACGCGACAGAACGATGTTCTTGCGCTCAAAATTGATTTTCACGACCTTGAAGTCGTATGTTTGGCCGACATATTGGTCCAGATTCTTCGGAGCCTGAATATCGACTTGGGAGGCCGGCAAAAAGGCATCCACGCCAATGCTGACGATCAGGCCGCCCTTGACCTTGGATTTGATCCGGCCGGTAACGATTTCGCCTTCCTGACATTTGGTCAGGATGTTATCCCAGTTTTTCCGCTGTTCCGCTTTATCAAACGAAATCACCGGATTCCCTTCCTTATCTTCCAGCTTTTCGAGGAAAACCTCGATTTCCTGACCGATCTCCAGGTCATCAAATTCCATGAATTCGTTCGCGGGAACGATTCCTTCGGATTTGCCGCTTATATCCACGACCACTTCATTCTCACGGATTTCCGTGATCGTTCCTTTGATAATGGAATTTTCCTTTAGTTTTTCGAAACTGCTTTCTTCGAGCAGTTCTGCCATTGTGGTAGTCATACCGTAAAAAGGTGTCGCGCTCATCCCCATCCCCTTGGGAGTTGTGCCACACACTGAGACTCAGAGAGTCTTGTTCAGAGGTTTATTGTCTTTGGTTAAGGGAAACTTCCGGGGGATGGGAGGCTTTCGCCAACCGGAAGAATCCGAAAAACCAACCATACAAACGACTTTTTATCCGTAGCACAAGAGTAAAATTACGAAGATGGGCCCCTGACATTCTGGAGTTTTCCTTCTTCCTTTCCTCTCTTCCTCTTTGACACTGGCCAAAATCGGAAAACCTGTTTGAGTATGCCTATGGATATTCAGGAATTAACCAAAAAAGTCCGGGAGAAACCGGAAAACATCCTTTTGCAATTCAGCCTCGGCCAAGCCTTATTTGAAAAGGGGCAGTACGCCGATGCGATCGCCCCGTTGCAAACCTGCGCGGAAAAAAAAGGCGATTGGATGATGGCCCGAATTCTCCTCGGAAAGGCCTACCTCCAACTGCAAAAGCCCGCCGAAGCCAAAGCGTGCCTCGAGCAGGCCTTACCATTGGCCATTGACCAGCAACACGAAGATCCCGAACAAGAAATCCGGGAAATCCTCCACTCTCTGGAATAAAAAAAAGCCCTCTCGAAAGAGGGCTTTTTTTCACAATTATCGATTTAAAGAAGGTTTAGACGGAATCGTCGTCATCTTCTTTGCCTCCTACGCAGCAGCTGCCGGCCACCGTAGCGCCTTCAATAGCTTGAAGGACGGAAGTGGTGTCAGCGTCTTCGTCCTTGTCGCCACAGGAGCCACAGGAACCAGCTTGCAAGGAAGCGGAGAGAGCGATGATTGAAACAAACGAGAGAAGATATTTTAACATGGTGTTGTAGGATTTGGGATTTTCGATTTTCCAAGTGAAGCAAAGGGCTTCGTTAGGTAAGACTGCGTTTTGAACAATTTATTCCGAATAAAGTTCAATAAATGCGCATTCGCCTTAATCGTCAACCCTCACTTTTAAAATTGCGGAAATTTCTCCCTTCGGTAGTCGCCATGGGACAGCCCTAGCCGCTCACTCCGAGAGCTGGAAGTTCTGTAGGAGGGGGTTTACCCCCCGACCCCGACGAACCAAGAAACCCTACCTTGCATCAATACACTTCAAACGGCCTAATCGGGGCGTAAAGTCCCTCCGATTTGCCATAAACCCAACGTCCGCTCTGTAGGAGGGGGTTTACCCCCGGACCATAAAGTCGCGGAAAAATTTTTCAGACTGCCCTCACGCCCGGGTCTCTGTCCTCATTTCCGCCATTCATCCAGAGACTGACCGTGGAGAGAGTTGCGCTCCGACAATAAAATCCGTTCGCCAGCTTGTTCGCGGGGGTCGATCCAGAAAATCCAGGCGTGTTCATGCTCGGTGCCCCGAATCGTTCTCCGCACCCGGGCGACCAAGGCAAAACGTTCCCGCGAAGGCAACGCCAGTGCAAAGTTGCCATTGGCGTCACTTTGCGTTTGAAAGACCGGTTCCCCCATGCGGCGAATCACCTGGGAAATCGGCGGCGGATTATCTTTATTTTCCTCGATGCGTTTGATGTCTTGTTCGTATTTCTCCACTAAGTCGCGGCGCTCTGCCAAGGTTTCCCTGGTTTTTTCGAGCCGCCCCTGCCACTCCCCAATCTCGGCATCCCGCTGGGTTTCGAGTTCCTCAATTTGCGCCTCAAGTTCCGCATTGGCCGCCAGCAACTCCCGTCGCCACTCCTCCCTCTCGGATCGACTTTTTTCCTGCCAACGTTCCAAGTCCTCTTGGTACCGATCCCATTCCCTGGAGGTGGGTACCGGTCCGGAAGGACGCGGTGGACCGCTTTCCATATTCTCAATTAACTCAATGTTTCTTTCCAGCGCGCGACGCAGAGGGCTCATCTCTTCACGATACTTTTCCCGAATTCGTTCCCGCTGTTCGCTTAAACGTCTTTGCAACCTCTCCTTATCACCGGTCAGTTCGCGAATCATCACTCGCTGAAAGGCCAGGTCGCTCCGTATTTCCTGCAGTTGCTCTTCCTGTTTCAGTAATTCCTCCTGCCAATCCCGATATTGCCGCGCCAAGAATTGGTCGGCCGCCTCGCGGGGGAAAAAATTCACATCTACTAAAGCCAAAGGCTTAGGGGTCCCGTCCCCGTCCAAAACAAAAATCTGTCCGGAGATTTCCTCCTGGGGGGAACAAGCGGCGAAAAGGCCTAAAAGCACCAAGCTGGTCACACCGTGCCGCCAGCATTTTTTGAAAAATTTCATCTGCATATACTTTCCCTTAGATGGAGTTATCTCCGTTGTCGACGTATTTTCGCGCGGGTTGGCGCCGGGGGCGGAGGTTCCTCTCCGGCAATATCCACCAACTCGGCATGGAAACTCCCGACCACTACCCGACTGGACAGGCGAACCGGCAAGCGCCGCTCGTCATCCGACAACCAAATTCGTAAAGTCGCTCCCTCAGCCTGATCAAAAGCCGCCCCTACATCCCGCATATCCGGCAACGCCAAAACCGTCTCGAACTCTCCGGCCGGAACACGTATCAATTGCCCCGACTCTACCGTCCCAACCCCGTCCACAAAGCGACGGCCATCGGTCACCGGAAGCTCCATGGAGGACCCGGGCGTTAGGTCCAACGTCCGGAATTTGAAAAATACCGAGAGCGGGTCAAAGGAGTCGCCGGACAAATCCAGCGACTCCCTCGCCTCGCCTTCGTTGAAATACGTAACCTGATTCTTCTCCCAATCAAACTCCACCCGCACATCGCGCTTATGACTGCCTTCCTGTTTGCGCAGGTATAACAGCGAACGCTGGAAATCCTTGGTCAGGTACCCGTCCACCTCATCACGCACCCGGTAGAAATTGTCCGCGAAGGCATTCGTACGGATGGTCATCGTAAAATGCCAAACCTCTTCCCCGTCAATTTCCGCCATCGGGTTCACCTTCAGGACCGCCGTGCCCACATCGAATAGTCCCCAGCGCAAATTAAAGGTCAGCTCCTCCCCGGGATGAAAGGGCGCGTTGTTTTCCGCCGCATTTAGCGAAGGCCATAGGGCCAGCGCAAAAGCAAAAAAGAGTAAGACCTTCCCCAGAGGCGAGGTAGATTTATGAGATTGAGACAGCATGTTTTGGAACAGACAATCTGATGACCGAAAAGCCGGATGACAAGTTCCATCGAAAGCGCCATTCTCCGTCAACCTTTTGACAAAACGCCAAGAGATTGGATAAGCTGGAAGGTGCTCAACCCAAAACTCAAACATTATGCCCTCTCAACTCGACGAACTCAAAAAACTAACCCGCGTGGTCGCGGACACCGGAGATTTTGCCTCCATCAAAGCCTTCGCCCCCGAGGACGCGACCACCAACCCGACCCTGATTCTCAAAGCGGTGCAGAAGGAAGAATACGCCGTCCTTTTGGATCAAATTATCGCCGATCAGGAAAACGCCAACGCCGAAGTTGGGCAGATTCTCAACCACCTGCTCATCGCCTTTGGTGAAAAAATCCTCGAGGTCATTCCGGGGCGGGTTTCCACCGAAACCGATGCCCGCCTCTCCTTCGACACCAACGGCATCGTCGCCCAAGCCAGGGAATTTATCGAACTCTACCAACGCAAGGGGATCGATTCGCAGCGGATTCTCATCAAAATCGCCTCCACCTGGGAAGGGATCAAGGCCGCGGAAATTCTTGAACAGGAAGGTATTCATTGCAACCTGACGCTCCTGTTCTCCAAAGCCCAGGCCATTGCCTGTGCCGAGGCCGGGGTTAAATTGATCTCCCCCTTCGTGGGCCGGATCTACGATTGGTATAAAAAAGCCGAGGGCCGTGACTACCAAGGCCTCGAAGACCCCGGGGTACAATCCGTCCACGCCATTTACAACTACTACAAGCATTTCGACTACCCCACTGAGGTCATGGGGGCCAGTTTCCGCAACAGCGGGGAAATCCTCGCCCTGGCTGGCTGCGACTTGCTAACCATCAGCCCGGCCCTGCTGGAAGAATTGCAAAACACCGAAGGCTCGGTCGAGCGCCAGCTCTCCCCGGAAATTGCCAAAGCGCAGGAACTGGAAAAAATTCACCTCGCCGAGAAAGCCTTTCGATGGGCCCTCAACGAAGACCCCATGGCCACCGAAAAAACCGCCGAAGGCATCCGCAATTTCGCCGCCGACGCCCGCAAACTGGAAAGACTGATCGAAGAAAAACTGGCCCAGTAAAGCGGGTTTCTGAAAAGAGAGAAAAAACTGACCATCCTGTCCACTCAAGCTCGGTGAGACCCTCAAGGAAAATTAGGAAGGAAGGTCGGCGACAGCGTGACAGGGAAAGCGGCCGCGCGGTGTGGTGGGCGTGTGTTTATGTCCCTGGCTTGAAGCACTCCGCGCAGGGACACAAGGTCCCCGCTTGGCACAGAAAGCGAACTGGGAAAAGTCGACCCTTTTCGACAGCGAGCGGGGACTTCATGCCCCTGTGCGCAACACTCCGGAGGCCTTGGAAACACCTTAGTCTCACACAAGCGGGGCCACCAGCGGAGCTGGAATATGAAGCTATGAGACAGGCCGGGTTGGAGGGTTCCGCGCAGCCGCTTCCGCCTTCGCTAAAGCTACGGCGCGACAGGGAAAGCGGCCGCGCGGTGT
>JAIUMY010000080.1 GCA_022565335.1 Opitutales bacterium | reverse complement strand
TCCCCCGACGTTGGATGCGTACGAAATTCCGCCAGGTCGTCTCCGCCGTGGATCGGGCGATAAATCAGCCCGACTACGCAAACAGCCGTCCAAAATCTCACGATTTCGGCTACAACAGCCAATCGGGAGGTAAACTCCCTCCGACAAAACAGCCCGTGGATCGGGCGATGAATCAGCCCGACTACGTAAACAGCCGTCCAAAATCTTACGATTTCATCTACAAACAGCCAATCGGGGCGTAAAGCCCCTCCGACAAACAGCCCGGCAATCGGGAGGTAAGACTCCCTCCGACAAAACAGCCGTCTCCGCGCCACAGGTGGCAGAGTTCGTGTCTACGGGCAATCCTCCACCGGAGGAAGGTGATTGACCTGTTTTATCTGCCAGCGGGTTTTCTTCCAGCGGAGGGTGGTGATGGAACCGTTGTCCACGGCAATCATCCCCAGGGAGCGGTTGATCGGCAGATTGGCTTCGCGGAGAATGACGTAGGTCAGGATGGCTTTAACGTTGCCTCCATGAGTAAAGAGGGCCACGTCACCGCCCGGCTTGCGCTCCACCAACTCTTCCAGAAAGGTCCGGCAACGATGGATCAGGGATTCGCGGCTTTCCCCCTCGGGCGGGCCTTGCTCGAAGGAGGCGTAACTCCAGGTTTTCATCAACTTCGGAAAAGTCTGGTCCCATTCCCGCGAATTGGTGCCTTCCAGGATGCCATAATTGATTTCCCGTAACCGTTGGTCGGCTTGGTAGGAAAGTTGTTTTTGCTGGCAGACCTCTGCCGCGGTATCCCGCGCCCGTTCAAGATCGCTCCCATGGATTTCGGTAAGCTGCCGGTCGGCAAAATACCCGGCAATGGCCCTGGCTTCACGGTGGCCGCGGTCATTGAGCGGAATATCGGTTTGACCCGCGCACACATCGCGGACATTCCAATCGGTTTGCCCGTGGCGGACCAGATAAAGAGTAAACGTAGTAGTAGATGACATCGAAACAGTTTGGCTGGGAGGAAAATACGTAGGCTAGGGATTCTTTTCCCCAGCTGACAAGGCTCTTAGGGGGAGGAGGCTATTTTATTTCGAAAATTCGAGGTTTTACCGCCTTTTCCACCGAATTTTACCCCGGGTTCAACGGGAGATTGACCCAAAGAGCCGATTTCGCTTTTCTGAAAAGGTGTTTCATGTCGTTCTATTCCAACCCGAAATCCCGCAAAATACGGGAAACATCGGTCGTTTGTGTTCCATCACCGAATGTCGGCTCCATTTGATTCACCCTTTGGGATTTCGGATCAGCGACAAGCATCTGCGGCGCAGTGGGATGGATTATTGGTATGAGCTGGACCTCTGCGAGCATGAAAATTGGGAAAGTTTTTGTCAGAGTCCCAAAGCGCCCAAACGCTTGTGGATGTTCACCACCAAGGCAACCAAGCCTCACTGGGACGTTTCCTTTGCGCCCGGGGATGGCTTTTTGTTTGGTCAGGAAACCAGCGGCTGTCCGGAATGGCTTCATCGGGAGATCGGGGACGAGCATCGTCTGACCATTCCTCAACCCAATCCCAAAGCCCGTTCGCTGAACGTGGCCAATTCCGTGGCCATCGCAGTGTACGAGGCCCTGCGCCAAAAAAATTTTCCTGGCTAGAGAATCAGGGCCCGCTCAAATCCTAATCCTACTCCCCATCCCCAATCTCCCATCCAACGCGCCCTGAGCCAGTCCGCACATTCTCCGGATAGACCCGATTTTCAGCAGTCATGCTTGGTCGTCGCCCGACGGGAAATTTGACATTGAGGCTGGCGGGGGAACGTTTTACGGTTACTCTTTTTCGATATGGCAAGAGATTGGCTGAAAGACGTAAAGGATTCCTACGATGCGGTGGTCATCGGCAGTGGCTTGGGGGGATTGACCTCCGCCAATTGTCTGGCGAAAGCCGGGCATTCGGTTTTGCTCCTCGAGCACCATTACCAATTGGGTGGCCTCGCCACTTGGTTCCGCCGGCCCGGAGGGCATATTTTTGATATTTCGCTGCATGGGTTTCCCCAGGGAATGGTCAAGTCCTGCCGCCGTTACTGGACTCGGGAAATCGCCGATTCCATCGTGCAATTGAAGAATGTGCGTTTCGTAAATCCCCAATATGATCTGACCACGACCTTTGATCGTAATGATTTCAGTCGGATCATGGTGGAAAAGTTCAACGTGCCCGAAGAAACGGTGGAGCGTTTCTTTACCACTTTGCGGGAAATGAATTTCTACGATGACGACCAAAAAACCACAGGGGAGCTGTTTGAGGAATTCTTTCCCGGACGGGATGATATCAAACGTCTTCTGATGGAGCCCATTGCCTACGCCAACGGCTCCACTATGGACGATCCGGCGATCACGTACGGAATCGTCTTTTCCAATTTCATGAGCAAGGGGGTTTTCGTCTTTCAAGGGGGAACTGACAAACTGATTACCAAGATGGTCAAGGAATTGCGTCAAAATGGAGTTGATCTGCGCAGGAATGTATTGGTTGAAAAAATCCTCACCGAAAAGGATGGGCAAGGTCGGCCCAAAGTTACCGGAATCGTTGCCAATGGCCGGGAAATCAAATGCCGGGCAATTGTCAGCAACGCCAATATCAAAAACACCGTCTTCAAACTCGCAGGGAAGGAAAACCTGCCTCCTGACTTTGTGGAGGAAGCGCAAAACGTTCGGCTCAACAGCAGTTCCTGTCAGGTGTATTTCGGCATTCGCAAAGGTGAATCTATTCCGGATATCGGGGATTTGATTTTTACCTCCGAAGCGGAGAAGTTTTCCAGTGAGGAATTGGTTGATTTCAAAACCAGCAGCCGCACCTTCAGTGTTTATTATCCCGATACCCGGCCGGGAAGTGATCGTTATACCATTGTGGCCTCACTCAATGGCCGGTATCAGGATTGGGTTAACCTGTCGGATGAAGAGTATGCGAAAGAAAAAGAACGCCTGATCGAAGAATCCTTTGCCTCTCTGGAAAAATTCCTGCCCGATATCCGGGAAAAGGTAGACCATGTGGAGGCGGCGACCCCGCGCACCATTGAATACTATACCCGTCATTCCGCCGGGACTTCTTTCGGAACCAAATTTGAGGGCCTGAAAGTTTCCATGGAGCTGCCCGAAAAGGTGCCCGGGCTATACCATGCCGGGTCGGTCGGTATTATCATGTCCGGTTGGCTGGGCACCATCAATTACGGCGTCATCACCTCCCATAAAGTCGATAAATACCTCTACGGCCTGAAAAAAGAAGAAGTCCCCGTAGAGAGCTGACCCTTCCTCGCTCTTCGGGCTTCACAGGACCGGGACGCAGGACTGAAGTTGAGGGATGAGTAAACAGCCGAGGAGGGCGGGACATGCGTTCGCCCGCCCGGCGGGATGCCGCGCACCCGGCTTATCCGACGGCGAAGCCATCTTTGGTCTGGTAGCCGAAGTTGTGAGTCTTTGGACGATGTGGAATTCCCGTCCCCACCCGACCCAAGATCTTAGGATTTCATCTACAGGCGCAACCCCGTCGTCGAGCTACACCTTTGGCTGGCGGGGACGGCTGTTTGGGAGGCCGCTGGTTCTGGCGGCCAGGTTTCCTTCCAGCACCAAAGGTGCGTCATGCCAAAGCCCGGGGCAGCGCCGCGGGAAACAGGGGACATCCCATCCCTCAGCCGTGTAAGGGCGACATCGTGTTATCGGTTGTTGTCGGGATTACGATTATGATTAATGGAATGGTTGGGCTCATCAACCATCGGTTCGGAAGGGATGATCTTACCCCTCGGGCTTGCTATTGCGACCTTGCCCACGCTTGGTCGGCGTCGCTGAGATTGCTTATATCCACCTGGAACTGTATCCCATCGAGTCGTTCGATGGTCAGTTGGTTGCCTTCGAGGGCGAGCATGCGGGCTTCCAGTTCCCGCCCGTCCCGGCTCCTCCAGAGGCGAAAGCCGCTTTCCTCGCGGATCCATTCGCGGTCCGCTGCCGAGAGACGCTCCAAGGGGAGGGTTGCGGTTTGATTGTTGGGCAAAAGAAGGGTTACACCATGGCTATCGTAGCGTACGAATTCAGCCTCGATGGAGCGCCCGTCGGCAGAGGTCCAATGGCGGGCATTTTCCCCGCGGAATAGACGAACGGCATCAGCCGGCGCATCCACTTGCGCGACCAGATCAGTATCGCGGGCGGCTTGTCCCGCTAATTCATAAAGGCGGGCTATGAGATCATACCAATTTTCCGTGGTATCCGGAGTATAGGATCGGCTTCCTCCGACATAGTACCGCTGGCCAATCCAATCGGGTAAAAACTCCTCGATTTCGCGGCGGCGTTCGGAAGATAAGGACCCACTGGCCAGCGCGCGCTCCAGAAGAATGCGCGCTTCCGCTTCCTGGGCGCCTTCGCGGAGCATTTCAAAACGGACGGTGGGAATCGCTCCGTTGGGTCCAGGAGCTACGATTGAACTGGGATTGTGTCGCCAGAGGCGGAACCAACCATTGCGCCGGATATGCAAAATGGGGAAACGAGCCTCTCGGTCATCGCCCGGGCGAAGCGTTCGCCAACCATCGAGACCGATGCGTCCCAGGCCGATGGAAGGAAATCGGTCCTGGCTGGATACTGAGCTATCGGAGAGTAAACGGAAGGAGACTGGAGGGGCATCGTATGAGGCCACTCCCCGGGAAGTGGTAAGCCAAGGCACGGTGTATTGCTCCTGCCACCCTCCACCAAGGGTTGATGGGGCACTGTCAGATGGCAGCACACGGTAGGGAAATTCGGCAAGCCCGACCGGAGCGGTCCCTTCTCCCATGGGAAGATCAAGTTCCCGGTCAGCATGGGTGGGGTCTCCCCGCCAGTGCGAAAAGACGACCCAGGGAACGTTTCTCTCGGAAAAGAATGCCAACGTTTGGGGAGAAGGACGGTCGCGGGCATCACCGAGGGTGCCCACCATCAGAACGTCCGGATCCCATCCGCGTTGGGAGATCCTTTCCCTCATTCCGGTAATCAGCTCATCCCAGACCTCATCCGCCTCCCCGAGCCCAAATAACGGGAGGGTTCCTTCGCGCAGGGTGTTTCCACTTCCGCTCACCATGGAAACTCTCACTTCCCGGTCGTCACGTTCCTGGTGGGCATCCCCTTGCCGCAGTTCCCACATATACAACCAGAGAACTCTGGGCTCACCAACGTGTTGATCGTATAGGTCAAGAAATTGATCGACAAAGTGGAAATCGGGACGAATCACTCCGCGCTCCTCGCGAAAAACCAGCATGCCATGGTCGTTGCCGTAGAAGGTGCTACCCTGCACGGGAATATGCACCACATTGTTGCCCAGGGCTTTTAATTTGCGCAGGCTGGGGACCATTTTGGCAAAATGGTCCTCGGACCAAAGGTCGTGACCGTAGGTCCAGGCGGTAGCTTCGAAGGAAAGAACCAGGTGTTTCCAGGCCACCCAATCGAGGGGGTCGGGTAAAAGGTAATCGGCCACCTCGAGCGTAACCGGAACCTGGGTGGTCCCGATTCGGAGGGTGCCCCGGTAAGCACCCGGGCGTGCGCTTGGCGGAACCTGTACCCTAAGCCAGACGGGTTGGAGGGTGTTGCTTCCGAGGTTGGTTGAGGGGGGGGCGTCGAGGAGGAGGTCAAAATTCTCGTGACTGACGGGGAAGTCCGGCGACTCTTTCGCGGCAAACCTTATCTCGGTTAGGTCAGAGGGAATGTTGGCGTTGCCCGGACCCTCGAAATTGCCCATTCTGGCCGAATCCACGCGTCCTCCACGCAAAACGATTTGGCCCGTGGCAAAACCATTGCGTGGAGCAACCAGGCGAAGGGGTTGCGGTTGGTTGGAGAAGTTGCCTCTGGATTCCTCATTGATCGCTTCCCAGGGCGGTGGAGTCCAGTATTGGCTTTGCCCGGACAAAAAGGATGCGGTTCCCGTAAAGAAGAGAGAAAAGGCAGTGAAAAGGCTGGTTTGATAAAGAAAACGTTTCATATTACAGGTAAAGTTTTGACGGGAAGGTTGCTATCATAAGTAAGGGTAATTCTAAGATTGATAATCTTTCCCTAAGTTCCTGTGGGGCAAATCAAAAATGCCTGACAAAGACCTGTGGAAAGTATGGAAAATTATGCATTTCGCATAAAAGGAGAATACTTATAGATCGGCTTTAACACACTGTATAAAAAGGACAGGGCTTGCTTATTGGAGATTCCGAAGGGTTTGGGAAAGGTAGGTTTTGTATTTTTATTATGTCGCAAAATGAATTAAAAAACTACCATATCCGCATGTTGTAAAAATGATCCCGGCGCGGCTTTACCGGTGGTTGAGTTTATTGAACCATCTTGTTCTTCCCCTCGAAAAGCGAATGCTTCTGACGAAGTTAAAGGGTTACCCCATGTCGTTTGAAAACCCGGCTCATTTGATGGGAATCGCGAAACCCTGAGAGAGCGGCTATCTTGTAAAGAGGTAAATCTGTATCGCGCCGCAACTTTTTCACTCTTTTGATGCGCGCCAGGTTTAATTCATGAAGGATGGAGCACTGATAGGTTTTCCGAAACAAAATTTCCAATTTGCGTCGATTAATCCCGGAAGCCCGAACGATATCCGCGACATTGATACGTTCATGGCAATGATCGAGAATGAATTGAATGGCCCGGGCCAGATGAATATCTTCAATTGCCACGCTGAAGGCGGAATTCCGCATAACGACATCGCCAGGAGGTACTTCCTGAAGAAAGTAGTTTGATGGCCCGGTTCCTTCGATGAGTTGATGCAATTTTTCCGCAGCGGTTTTTCCGATCTCCGCTGGATTCACATCAATGCTGGAAAGAGGAGGGGAACTCATGTTGCAATGCAGTTCAAAGTTATCGACCCCCAGAACCGCCAGTTCCTGGGGAATTTGGAGATCGATATCTTTGGTCTGGGCGACAAAACAGCAGTGGGAGGCAATCTGATCATCGGAACAGAAAACGGCACAAGGTTTCGGCAGGTCACGAAAGGATCGAATCAAAAAACCGGCCTTTTGCACCAGATTGTAAGATTGCTGGTCCAGTAGATCGGCAATGGCGAAACAACCAAACCCGGACTCTTCCAAAGCCTTCATATAGGCCTGCGAGCGGGTATTTAAGTAACGGTAGGGATGGAGCCCCGGGGGGAGGTGAACGGCAAAATTTCGATAGCCGCGGGAGAGGAAGTATTCGGCCGCGAGGGAACCGATCCGTTGATCATCACTAAGGACTGAGGGAAATTGATATTTTTCTGGAAACGTATCCGAAATGTTAATGACCGGGCAGTCGAATTTACGTAAGGTCCTGTGCATTTCATCGTCAGCGACAACAGCAATAACTCCTGATAAAAGCCGGTGATTGCGAAACATTTCCAATTTTCCATTCGGGGTGTTGCCGTTAAACAAATGCCAGTTATGGGTGTGGGCATACTTCTGAATCGCTTCGAGGATTTTGGCTTCCACGCCTTGCATGGTCATGCCCGTAAGGCCAATGGTCGTTGGGGGAAGATGAGACATGTCCGGTATATTCTAAAGGTCGAAAAAGCATCAGGCTAGTCTTAAAATTGGTATTCAAAAGAACCCTTGTGAATGCCTGCCTGGTGCTGGTGGTGGTGGGATAGTTAAAAAAGCGTATTGGTTGTGGATTGACAAGGGAGAGTTGCTTTTGGAGGCTGGGAAATGGATCAGTTGATTACCTCCTTCGGAGCCTGTGCGGACTCCGATTTTAAAAACACGCAAGCGATTCAGCAAGCGATCGACGAAGTCGCCAAAGCCGGAGGGCGGGTTATTGTGCCTCCCGGGGTTTGGCGGACGGGAATGCTGCAACTGCGCAGTCATGTGGAACTGCATCTGCAACGGGGTGCGGTTTTACTTGGGACCAATGATCCGGAGGATTACCCATCGGTGGATGTGGTGGAGAAGGGGATTCTGCAAAGCCGCCGGGCCTTTGACCGGCGCATGATCTTTGGTTGTGAGGTGGAGGATGTTGCAGTGACCGGACCGGGAACAATCGATGGCAACGGGGGTTGTGCTGATACGGAGTTTTCCCGTGGAGCGGAAGGACGGCCCAACAATATTCAGTTTGTGGCTTCCCGCAGGGTGACCGTCGAAGGGTTGCATCTGCGTTGTGCCGGTTCCTGGATGATGCAGGTTTTGGCCTGTGAGGATGTTTCCCTTTCCGGTTTGCGGATCTGGAATCATGGCAACAAAACCAATGACGGGATGGATATCGATGGTTCCCGCGATGTCCGGATTCAGAATTGCTCCATCGACAGCCATGATGATGCTTTGGTTTTCAAGAGTACCGGACCCAAGTCCTGTCGGGAGATTGTGGTCTCGAACTGCACCCTTCGTTCCAATTGTCATGGGATCAAATTCGGAACAGAGAGTGTGGGGGGCTTTGAGAATATCAGGGTAGCCAATTGCCTGATCGGTCGCTCACGCAAGCCGTCTCCGATGGCGGGCTATCCCCAGGGACGTCCCTCCATCACTGGTTGTGCGCTGGAATGTACGGATGGGGGAACGATGCGCAATATAAGTATTTCCGGGCTCGTGGTGGAGGAAGCGTTGGCGCCAATTTTTATTAAATTGGGCAACCGTCATGACCGGAGAATTCCCGGAGAGGACTTTCAGGGGACCGGAAAGATCGAGAATATTCATATCGACAATATCCTGGCCCGGCAAGTGGGGCCCTTCTGTTGCTCGGTGACGGGAATGCCGGAGGAACCGATTCGCGGCGTTCAATTGAGCAATTTACAGATCAGCTTCGAAGGCGGTTTGGTGCCGGAGAAAATTCTTTCCGAGGTTCCGGAAAACAATGCCGATTACCCGGAGATCAATATGTTCGGGGGACAAGTGGCCAAAAAAGCCGGAAAGGTATTGCCGGCTTGGGGATTCTTTTTTCGCCATGTGCAAGGTCTTTCGGTACAGAATTGTCAACTCACCTGCCGCAAACCCGATCCCCGTTCGATGATCGTGAAGGATCAGGTGACCAGTGCCGACGGGTGATTTTTTCCAATCAACAATGGCCTGTGAGGGCGAGCTCTAAATTGACCACTCGGCGGACGAGGTGGAATTCCTCCCTCAAGGGAAGGCCTAGCCATCTTGGCTGTGGTTTGCCTTTTATGAGATAAGGCCAACGAAACCACGGATGCCGGGCCCCCTGTAGGGCCTCCACTTGCGGAGTGCCGCCCGCAGAGACCTGCGCTCCTGCCACCGGTTCGCGCCGGCGATCCCAACAGGCGTTCCCTTCGGAATGTATTGATCAGTCCTGCCCCGCGACGGCATTGCGCGAGCGCAAGCCCTACCGAAAAGATGGCCTTGCTCTACCCATCGTCGCCGTCCTGGCGGCGGGGGAATTGGAAGAGGTCGGAAGGCTGGCGCTGCAGAACGACACGGACATTACCTTCAACGGTGAGTACACGGCTCTCATCGGCAAAGCGCCAGCGGTCTCCCCGGCCCGCCCCGAGAGCGTGGGTGAGCGTTAGTTCGTCATCGCCATAAACAAAGTCGCCGTCGAGGTCGAGAACCGCGCTGGGACTGGTGACCACCAGCGTTTCCTCAGCGCCTTCGGCGCGATCAAAAAAGCGCATACGCGAGTCTTCCAACAGAATCGATTCACCGTCCCGATAAGTGGCTTTGGCCCCCAAGGCTTCCCATTCCCTGAGGCCGTCGGGAGCGAAGAAGGGGAGGCGGAAGTTTTGCACTGGTTGGTCCGGCCGGACTTGCGCGGAGAGCGAAGAGATTCCGGCCCCTATCAGTAGAAGTACAAGAGGCCAAAGGAAAAAACCAGGGTTGAATCGGCGAAAATACATAAGACGTGTGAAAGGGTCATTTTTGCCGGCGATTGGCGAGGATGCGATTGCAAACATCGCGCACCGCGCCAGCGCCGCCGGGGCGGTCGGTGATCCAGTCGGCATGGAGTTTGACCTCGGGCAGGGCATTGGGTACGGAAACTCCGATACCCACCCATTCGAGGGCGGGAATATCAATAATATCGTCGCCGAGATAACAGATCTCCTCCGGTTTCCAGCCTTCTTGCCGGGCCAGTTCCTGCAGCGCTTCCTTTTTATCCTTCCGGTCCTGAAGCACGTGGGAAATGACCAACTCGCCCGCGCGTTGGATGGTGGCTGAAGAATGGCGTCCGGAAACCCAGGCGGTGGGAATACCGGCCTCGCGAATCATCGCCATGCCCAGACCGTCAAGAACGGAAAAGGTTTTGCGTTCGCCCAGGTTTTCGCCGACCTGAATGGTGCCATCGGTGAGAATGCCATCGACATCCATGGCGAGGACCCGGATTTGTTGCCAGCGGTGGTGAGAGACGATCATGGGTAAGCTCATAGTGTCCTTACAGCTGGTTTTGTTCCCACCAGGCAACGACCTTACCGGTAATCGAAGCGGCATCGGGTCGATAAACCTTTTCCAGCGCAGGGGCAAAAGGAACCGGCATGTCGGGTGGGGTCAGGCGGAGCGGAGGGGCTTCCAGGTCGAAGAAAAGTTCCTCGGTGAGGCGGCTGACCAACTCTGCCCCAAAACCACAGGTCCGGCGGGCCTCGTGAACGACGATCAAACGGCGGGTGAGGGCGAGGGATTCCTTGATTTCCGTCAGATCAAGCGGATTGAGCGCCCGCAGGTCGAATAGATCGGCGGTGAAGTCGAACTCGTCGGTGAGGGTATCGAGCGCCTGGGCGGATTCCCGTACCATATCTCCGTAGGTGACCCAGGTGGCCTCGGACCCTTCCCGCACCAGTCGGGGTTTCCAGACCTTCTGGTAGTTCGGATCGTGCTGAACATCGCCATGGGCTTGCCGGTAGAGTTTCTTGTGCTCGAATAAAAGGACCGGATTGTCGTCCTCATAGGCCGCCAGCAAGGCATTGTAGGCGTCCTGGGGCGTGGAGGGGTAAAGGACTTTCAAGCCGGGAAACTGCAGATACAGCGCTTCGAGTTCCTGTGAATGGAAGGAGCCGAAGGTCAGCCCTCCGCCGCAGGGATACCGTAAGACCAACGGAACTTTGGCCCCGGCGCGAAAATGGAAGGTCGCGGCGTTGAGGACAATTTGCGTGGTGGCGTCGGTGGCAAAATCGGCAAATTGAAATTCGATGATCGGGCGATGCCCGTTAAGGGCCAGGCCGGTGGCGTGTCCGACGGTAGCCGATTCGGCCAAGGGGCAATTGATCACCCGTTCGCGCCCGAATTTCTGAAACAAATTTTCGGTCACCTTAAAAGGCCCTCCATAGTCGGCGATATCCTGTCCGATGACCAGCGCCTCGGGAGATTCCCGCATAATCTTGTGCAGCCCCTTGTTCAATCCCTGGGCCAAGGTGAGCTTCTTGGCGGGTTCCTCTTTTTGCCAGGAAATACGGCTCCGGGTCGGCGAAAAAACGTCCTCCAGCATGTTTCCGGGTTCCGCCTCCGGCTCTTGTAAGGCGGAGGCGATGGCCTCTTCAAGGTAGTCGGCCAGTTCCTTCTCGCGGCGAACGATCTCCTCTTCGCCGAAGAGTTCGACGACTTTTTTCCGCAAGCGGGGGAGGGCATCGCGCTGGGCCCAGCCCTCCTTGGTGGCGGAGGGGATGTAGTCGGCCGTATCGTAGGCGGCATGGCCGCTGAGACGGAGAACTTTGGCTTCAATAAAATAGGGTTTATTTTCCCGGCGAACAAACTCCACTGCCTTATGAAGTTGAGTCAGACTGTGGGCGGTGTCCTGAATGTCCAGGGTTTCGCCTGCAAAACCATAGCCGCGGGCCCGGTCGGCCAGGTTTTTGACCGCAAACTGCTCGCCGGTCGGGGTGGAATAGGCGTATTCGTTGTTTTCCACGATAAAGAGGATGGGTAGTTGGTACACTGCCGCGAGGTTCATCGTTTCGTGAATATCTCCGGTGCTGCTTCCTCCGTCGCCGAAGAGGGCCACCCCGATGGCATTTTCGCCTTTGCGGCGTTGCGAATCAGTGCCGCCAACGACCAGCGAAACCATCGATCCCAAATGACTGATCATGGGATAGCTGCGGTTGGCGGGGTCACCGTAGTGTACATTGCCCTCCCGGGCCTGGGTCGGGCTGCCGGCGTTGGCGAGATAATGGCAGATATGTTCCCGCACCGTGCGGCTCCAGATCAATTTGCCAGCGAGATCGCGGTGGGTAAAGGAGATGACATCCCGTTCCCGGTCCAGCAGGAGGGTAAGGGGAACGATCAGCCCCTCGTTGCCATCACCACCCACCATGGTTCCCTGCACCAGACCTTGGCGAAAGAGCTGCATCAGCCGTTGGTCCATGATGCGACTGAAATGCATCCACTCGTAACAAACCCGGAGGGTTTTGGAAAGGGTTTCGGAGGAAAGCGGATCGGGGCCGATGCTTTTCGGAGGTAAAACAGAGCTTTGCGCAAGAGGTTTCATAGCAGAAAAGGGCATCCTCACCAATTGCCCCGAAAATTCCAATCAAAAAACCTACAACGTAATGGGCGTTGTGGAGGAATGGAGTGGTGGAGTATAGGGGAAATGGAAGAAGCAGTCGGAGAGGTCCGTCGTGACCCTCGGGGCTTTAACGTACAGTGTTGACGTGATCTCCGCTTCGTTTTGAGAGGGGTGGAGGAATGGAGTAGGGGAATAAACAGCGATGGGAACTACGAAAACGACGAAAATACGCGAAAGGGAGGGGCCGGTGGTTCCGCG
>JAIUMY010000079.1 GCA_022565335.1 Opitutales bacterium | reverse complement strand
TTCCGTGGATTTTCATCCACGGCTATCCTCTTACCGTCCCTCTGGGACTTGCCAAATGCGTGCGCTTTCAACCCCAAAAAATTTCCATTGGTGTCACTTTTACCTCACTGGAATCAAGAGTTCTGAGTCTATTAATCGAATATTTCAGCTTCGCTGGACGCACTACTTTGATTCCTTTTCCAGATGAAAGAGCTTTGCGGATCATGGCTAAAGTTTTCACCGACTTCATCACACGACCTTAAGCGGGCGACCCATGCCGACATCCTTGAGCTGTTTTGAAAAATGGGCTCGCATGAGTACGCTTTTCCTGAGCCATGGCCAGTGGTGGGTGAGGAGACTGGTTTCGTTTAGTCGCGCCTTGAGCAATTCCATTTTCCAGGGGGGATGCCATACGTGAAATAAACACTTTCGCCCCTTTTGTGCATTGAAAGCCGTGTATCGTTCGCACAGGAAGGTGTCGAGAGCGTGATCGGCTGAGGGGGGTGCCGTTGGTTGAGTGCTTGAGCGAGTCGCTTCGTATTCCAAGCGGGTTTGGCTCGACCGGTCGCGCACCGTGCCGGTGAAGTTTCCCGTATCAGCGGCATGCCGGTAACTCAACTCCCCCCATTGATAGGGGAGGGCGAAAACCCGTGGCCCGAGAAAAACACTCAACCGGTTGGGCAACCATTCCGCCATGAAATGAATCCCGGGCCGTCCCTGGTGGCGCACATACGTGCGGACATTGAGGAAGGGGTGGGTCGCAATCGGGCGGAAAAGAAACTCCCCCAGTCGTCCTCCCATGACGGGGCGCATGCGGTGTATCGTGAAGGCAACGAGGGTAACAAAGCTTCTCCCCGCAAATTGATCCACCGTGTAAGGAACGGCTTTTTGGAGCGATTCCGGATCGACCTCAAGATGCAGCATCACCACCGAGTCCCAGTCCGCGATCAGGTAAGGCCGGGCCGGGCGCTCCGCGTTCTCTTTGGAGAAGGCCCGGCGGAGAAAATTTTGACGGTGATAGGCGGTGGATGGTTTCTTCATTTCTGAAATAACTGAAATTGAAGGGCAAAAATCGGAGGGCTTACAGTCCCACCCGACGGCGGATCTTGTCGCCCATGGTCAGCATCCGGCGGATTGATTTGGTGGGCCATTTGCTGACGGTGTCGTACCAGGAGGTGGTGACTTCGAGAAACTCGGCCAAATTGCGGAGGCGTTCTTCCGTTTGGGGGCTGGTTTGGTCATCCTGATTGGCCTCGACGATGCAGGACCGGAGGATGCTCAGGGTGGGGTCGATTTCCCGTTTCTTGCGTTCATTGGTGATCAACCGAAACAATTCCCAGACATCCTGAACCGACTCAAAGTAGTCTCGCTTGTCGCCCAGTTGATTGACCCGGCGAAGGATGCCCCAGCTTTGGAGTTCTTTCAGGCTGGTACTGACGTTTGAGCGGGCGACATTCAGGATGGAGCTAATCGCCTCGGCATCCAAGGGCTTTGGAGTGATGTAGAGCAGGGCATGGATTTGCGCTACCGTTCGGTTGATTCCCCATTGGGAACCCATTTCCCCCCAGTGCAAAATAAAGCGCTGTTCGACCGGGCTGAGGTGGTATTTTTCTTTCATTTCTGTTATTACAGAAATTAGTGAGAAAAAAGTCAAGAGTGAAACAAGCTCGGCCGTTCCCGCTAGCGAATTGCGGGAATGCTGTTTTTCAAGTAAGCGCTTTGACGCAAATTTGTATGGTCGGAAATCTCGTAAATTGATACTCTTTCTCCAGGTATTCGTTTATCCTTTTTTGGTTTTCCTCTGACCCTTTCACCCGTTCCCCATGATTGAATCCCCTTTATCCAAGCTTGTCGGGAAAAGGCTTTCGCTGGCCATTCTCCTCTCGATCATTGTTCATTTCGTTCTGCTAATTCTTCTTGGCCTATGGACCGTGTACCGTTATGTTCAGGAAGGAGACGGCGGTATGGAAGTGGCTATGGAAAAGGGGGAGGATGCCGCAGTGCTGGAGGAGGTGATCATGGAGGAAGTCGAGGTATCGGAAGTGCAACCAGAGGTGGAAGTGGATATTGATCGTTTGGTGGTGGATCCTATTCACGATGTTGCTCTTCCGGAGATTGTCGCGGACTCGTTATCGGTGCCGACCCCGCCTACCCCCTCGGTTCCCGCAGCGGTTGCCGACCGGGTTTCTTTTACCCAGGCGACCCAGCGACGCGCCGGGTCGGCTTTCGGGTCAACAGAGTTTTTCGAATCCTCGCTGGTGGGAACCTTTTACGACGTCAAACAAGACCGTGACGGCAACCGGCGGGGCATCAGTCTTCCCCGGGGATTCCGGCAGGAACTTCAGCGCTTGCATGAGTCCGGCTTGAGCGAGGAGGTTTTTGCCGATTTTTTCAAGGTGCCGAGAGATATGTATCTAACCCACTTGGCCGTGGAAAAACAGCAAGCGGGGATGGCTACGGAGGTTTTTGACGTGGAGGATTACGTTGATCCTCGGGGGTGGTTTATTCACTATCGCGGGTATGTCCAGCCGGAGCATCGGGGAACGTATCGTTTTGTCGGAGCCGGAGACGATCTGATGATGGTGTACATAGATGGCGAAATTGTCCTGGAGGCGAATTGGGGGCATACCCGGGTCGGTGCCTGGACTCAGGATCGTCGCGAACCGCGCAATCATCACAATCCCTTTTCCGGTTCTGATAATCGCTACGGGGACTGGATCGAGTTTGGCAATCGCCCCGTAAGAATCGACATCCTGTTTGGGGAAAATCCCGGGGGACGAATGGGGGGTGCGTTGTTTGTTCAGGAGAAAGGGAAGAGGTATGAAACTCAAAGTTCCGACTCGGATCAACCAGTGTTGCCGCTGTTTGTAACCGCCCCCTTGTTGGAGGAAGAGATCGAGACCATCAAAGGCTATAAAGATGATAGGGAAAGGCCGTTAGCGGATAACTTTCGGATTGATTGGAATAAGCCGATCATGCAAGTGGTCCGTCATGTGGACTAGTCGGTATTGACCTTCCGCAAGGCGATTATTTCTTTACGACCATTCCGGCTCTGCGGTTGAGTGATGCTTACGTATGGGGGCAAAAGCGGTCTTTTGGGGAAGCAACGGTTTGCCCCAAACGGGGATTTCCTGCTGGTCAAAACGAGAAAGGGTGTTTATCTTATTCTTTATGAGTTACTCAACTTCTCCTGATAGTTTGAAATCCTTCGTATTGGCCACCTATTGGCGTCATTCGAACGGTGGCTTGGTTCCCTTCGCGAAGCCGTCCATTACCGTTTCCCGGGAAACGGGTTCGGATGGTGAGGCCATTTGCCAGCTTTTGGGGGAGCGGCTGTCCGAGACAATGCCCGATCCGTGGTCAGTTTGGGACCGGAATCTATTGCACTTGGTGCTTAAAGAAATGAATCTTTCGGACAAGGTGGCGGAGTTTTTACCGGAAACCGGGCGTACGGGGGTGCATGCTTTTGTGCGTGAGTTGTTGGGGGTTCACCCCTCCATGTGGACGATGGTGGAGAAGACCAACGAAACCATCGAGCGTTTGGCCCGGGTGGGGAATGTTATTATTGTTGGTCGCGGCGCTCATCTGGTGGCGGCGCGTTACCGCAAGACTTTTTCGGTTAGGATCGTTTGTCCTCTGGAGGAAAGAGTTCGGCGATTCGCGGCTCAAAACGAGGATTTGGATCGGGATGGCGCCCGGAAGGTCATTCAGAAGGAGGACCGGGATAAGGAAGAGTACCTGGCGAAGCATTTTTACCACGATATCAATGACCCCCACGACTATGATTTGGTGGTGAATACCCGTCATTTGAAACCCCACGAGGCGGTCGGCTTGATCGAGACCGCTTTTGCGGAATTTCTAAAGGCCCAGGATGATTGATTCTTTGCGAAGGACATGGGGTTGACGCAGAGAACGGGGAATTTCTTATTTCGAGACCGCCGTTGGCAGGCGTTAGCACTGATCTTTTTCCTCTTGGTGGTGGGGCAATCCTGGCAATGGGTAGTGCGGCCTCCGGCGGTGGTCCCCGAAAATTTGGTTTGGCGGGAAGCGGAACGCCTGGGCAATCGCCATGATATCGACCCGGGTTTCATTTATGCGATTGCTTTTGCCGAAAGTAGCTTTGATTCGAATGCCCGAAATCAAGGGGCTCGAGGGGTCATGCAAATCACCAAACCAGCTTGGCGGGAGGTGTCGGGACAACCTTTTTGGCGGGCATGGAATTGGCGGATGAATCTTCGGGTAGGCGTTGCCTACTTGGATTTTTGTCGGGAATTGCTGGTTGAGGCGGACTCTTTTTCTTATCCTTTACTGGCGGCTTCCTACCGTTTTGGGCCCTATGCGGTGAGGGAGGCGAACTATCGTATGGGCAACCTGCCCGAACCCCGGAATGAGATTTATCAAAAACTGTTTGCCGGGGAACTGCGGCCACTGCCTCGGCCGGGAGATTGATCTATGCATTCGGTTGTTGCCAAAACGGATGATTCGTTGTCAAAATGGACCTTTCTCTTTCTTTTCAACACTATTTGAAAACTTCCCCTTATGGCTAAAGTACGATCCACCCTCATGCGCTCGAACCGTCGACTTGGCGCGGCCCTCGTGGAAAACAACCTTGTCGATATCACCGATCTGGAGACTGCCAATGAGAAACTTTTAGACTTGGTCGCCGAGGGAATCAACCGTCGCAGTTCGATTCTCTCGTTGTTGGTTTGGGAGATGTCCGCTTTGGAGGAAAGAAAACTCATTGAGTTTCAAAATGAGGACTTGAAGGTGCCTCCGGTGGATCTAGAGCGGGTGGAAATCGACGATGAGCTTTACAAGGATTTCGACCCGAAAGTTCTCTGGGCGACCTGGACTCTCCCCTTCAATAAAGTTGATGGTTTTTATTGTTTGGCTTCCTGTTATTACCTGAGTCCGGCGGCACGGGAGTTTTGGGAGCAGGAGCTCGACGGGAAATTGTTATGGTATGTCTCTCCCATGATGACCCTGGCGGACAAAATCGAGGCCATTCAAAAAGACTTTGAGAAAAACAACCCCGAGGAGGACTAACCTTTAAAAAACTTTCTTGTTATGCCAGTTGGAAGAGTAAGCGCATCGATACTTCACGAATTACAAAGTGCCGGAGTACTGCCCGCGGATAAAATTGAAGAGATCCATCAGCGGCCCGAGGAACTCAATGGCGAGCAGTTGGACAATCTTCTCCGCAATGAGTACGGGGTTAAGGACTTTCAAATATTGGCGGCGAAGGCGCACATGGTGGATATGATGCCGTTGCCGGTGGACAACTTTAAAATCACCTCGGATCTTTTCGAAAAACTCCCCCGCGAATATTGTCAGGAAAACAATATTCTGCCTGTCGGCATCGTGGGGGATTATATTCTGGTGGCCTTTGCCAACCCCTTTGAAGTTGGGTTAAACGACGCCATTGAGGAAAAAAGCGGGCTGAAACTGATTCGTTATCTTGCTCCGGTCGGCCAGTTGAAGAAGAAGTTGGCCAAGGATGAAAGTGCCGAGCAGGTTCAGTTCGACGATGTGATGGAGGAGATCGGAGTCGAGTTTAGTGACGATCAAAAAGATCTCGACGAAAATGTTGATGAGGAATCCGGGCCGATCATTGATCTGGCCAACCGCATCATTGAGGATGCCTATTTTCTGGGCACCAGTGATATTCACATTGAGCCTGGGGAGAAGGAGTTGATGGTTCGTTATCGGGTGGACGGAAATTTGCAGGAAAAGCTTCGCCTTTCTATGAAAGTTGCCGGGGCCTTGGTGGCCCGTTATAAGATTATGTGCAATTTGGACATTGCCGAGCGCCGTTTGCCGCAGGATGGGCGAATCGTTTTTAAGCAGTATACCAAGCGAAATATCAATATTGACCTTCGTGTTTCCACTGCCCCCCTGAATCACGGGGAAGGAGTGGTTATGCGTATTTTGGACAAGGAGAAATCGACCCTTCCCTTGCCGGCCTTGGGTTTTTCCGAAGACAATTTGAAAAAATACCGCGAGGTGATTCTTCAGCCTTATGGAATGATCCTTCACTGTGGACCTACCGGTTCGGGTAAATCCATGACCTTGTATTCCGCGCTGAACGAAATCAGCAGCCCGGAAATCAACATCCGGACTGCGGAGGATCCGATTGAGTATACTTTGCCCGGGATTAATCAAATGCAGATGAACCGGCAAATCGGACTCACCTTTGCCAATGCCCTGCGGGCCTACCTGCGACAAGACCCCGATATTATTCTGGTCGGGGAGATCCGGGACCGGGAAACGGCCAATATCGCCGTTGAAGCGGCGTTAACCGGTCACTTATTGTTAAGTACCCTGCATACTAACGATGCGCCGGGAACGGTGGCCCGTCTCACTGATATGGGAGTCGAGCCTTTTATGATTTCCTCCTCCTTGCTCTGCGTCTGTGCCCAGCGTTTGATGAGGCGGATTTGTAAGAAATGCCGGATCCCTTTCGAGGCTAAGGACCGGGCTAAGGAATTACTGGAGAATGCGATTGGCTGGACGGGCACGATCTACAAAGCCAAGAAAAATGGCTGTGATGCCTGCAACGGAAATGGGTATAAAGGTCGGGTCGGGATTCACGAGTTGATGACCATTTCCAACGATTTGGTAGAGGGCATCAATAAGGGATATGAAACGGCCGAATTGAAGAAAATCGCCATGAAGGACGGGATGAAAACCCTTCACCAGGATAGTATGCTTAAAGTACAGGCCGGTATTTCGACCATTGAGGAATGTCTTTCGACCGTTCCGCCGGATTTGTAAGCCGGAAAAAAGCTTTGCCCGCTGGTGTTTGCCCTTTAGTTTCGTTTTATGGAAATCCCGAGTCTTTCCCGTCAACCATTTGTCGCCGTAGTTGATTACGGTATGGGTAATCTGCGTAGTGTCGTCAAAGCCTTGGAAGTTTGTGGGGCTTCGGTAAGGCTGATTGAAACCCCCGGGGAAGTGGGAGAAGCCGAAGCTTTGGTTTTTCCCGGACAGGGGGCCATCGGTGGATGTATGCAACAACTTCGGAAAAACGGCTTTGCGGACCTCCTTTGCGGGTGGATTCGCGAGGACCGGCCCTATTTTGGGATTTGCCTGGGGATGCAGGCGCTTTTTGATCGCAGTGAAGAAAGCCCCGAGCCTGGTTTGGCCGTCTTTTCCGGTGAGGTGCGGCGTTTTCCGTCTGAGAAGGGCCTGAAAATTCCCCATATGGGGTGGAATCAGGCCTGCTGGCAAGATTCCGAAGATCCCTTGTTGGAGGGGATTGCCAAGCCGGCAGCCCATTTTTATTTCGTCCATAGCTTCCGGGTTGAGACGGCGGAAAGTGACCTTATCTGGTCAACGACGGACTATGGTGGAGCCTTCGTCAGCGGGGTTCGGCGGGGAAATTGTCTGGCGACCCAATTCCATCCGGAAAAAAGTCAGTTTTACGGTTTGCGTCTTTATCGGAATTTTCTTCAATTAGTTTGCTCGGTTACCTCCTGACGCTTCAAAATCTTTTACTCTCTCACTTAACAAAATTCGAATCTTAAATTGTCTGTCCATGGCCAAAGAAGCAAAAATCATCATTGAAGGAAAAGAATACACCTATCCGGTTATCGAAGGAACGGAGGGGGAAAAAGCCATTGATATAAGGACTTTCCGCAAGGATAGTGGTTACATCACCTACGATGAAGGTTATGGCAATACCGGTTCCTGTCAGAGTGAGATTAGTTTTATCAACGGTGAGGAGGGCATTTTGCGACACCGTGGTTATGCCATCGAGGACTTGGCGGAGAATAGTGACTTTATCGAAGTCGCCTATTTGGTGATTTACGGTGAATTGCCAACCGTTTCGGAGCGGGAGACCTTCTCGCAGAAGATCCGCAACAACGCGATGATTCATATGAGCATGAACCACCTTTTCGAAGGTGTCCCGAACGATGCCCCACCGATGGCCATCTTGTCCTCCATGCTGAATTCCCTGGGTTGCTACTACAAGGAATATGCCACCAACAATCCCCAGCATGACTTGGAACACTTTGATGATGCCGTGGCCATTACCATGTCAAAGGTTCGGACCATTGCCGCAATGACCTATCGAATGAGCAATGGCTTGCCTTTTATTTATCCGAAAATGGGGCTTCGCTATGTGGAGAACTTTCTCCACATGATGTTCTCGAACCCCTATAACGAATATTCTCACGAGCCGGAAGTGGCCAAAGCCCTCAATGTTTTGTTACTGCTTCACGCCGACCATGAGCAAAATTGCAGTACCTCCACCGTGCGGATGGTGGCCTCGAGCGGAGCCAATCTCTTTCCTTCGGTGGCCTCTGCGGTATGTGCTCTCTGGGGCCCCCTGCATGGGGGGGCCAATATGGCGGTAATTCAGATGCTGGAGAGTATTGCGGCGTCCGGTGATGACGGCAGTCAGTTTATTGAAGATGCCAAAAGTGGTCGTCACGGCAAGCGGCTTATGGGCTTTGGCCACCGGGTCTACCGCAATTATGATCCACGGGCCAAGATTCTCGGTAAATACTGTGACAAACTCCTTGAAGCGATCGGGATTGACGATCAATTGCTGACCATTGCCCGCAATCTTGAACAGGCGGCGCTGAAGGACGACTACTTTGTTGAGCGCAAGCTCTATCCGAATGTCGACTTTTACAGCGGCATCATTATGCGCGCCATCGGGATTCCCCTCAGTATGTTTACGGTGATGTTTGCCATCGGACGAATGCCCGGTTGGATTGCCAATTGGCGCGAAGTAGCCTCCAATGATAAAGGGCGTATTTATCGCCCCCGGCAGATTTATCAAGGGCCCACCGCGCCGCGGAAATTTTTGCAAATGGCTGACCGCCCCGAGAAATAAGCCCGTACCTGATTATCCACCACCATTACCATGTCTGAAGACAAACTTGAGCAAATTTTTCAAATGCAGGAGCAACTCAATCGCCGGATTGGGGTCGACCTGAATAATCTTTCGCCGGAAGAGCAAACCAAATGGGTTTTGAACTATACCCGCGCATTAACTCAGGAAACTTCCGAACTGGTTGATTCGGTGCCGTGGAAGTGGTGGGCCAAGTATCAGGAACTCGACCTGCAAAATGCCCGCGTCGAAGTGGTGGACCTGTTCCATTTTCTTGTTTCTCTCGCCCAAGTACTGGGAATGACTGCCGAAGATGTTTTTCAGTCCTATGTAAAGAAAAACGAGGTCAATCACCGCCGTCAGGATTCCGGCTACAGCGCCAAGGATGCCGGAGATTCCAAGCATATTTGAACAAACGTACCTCGGGGGGAGAGACTCCGTTGATTTGGAAAAAAGGGCAGGGCAAAGGAGGTTGGAAGTTTGGTCGTCGATTTTTTAAGCAATTCCCGTAACCAGGTATACTGGATTCCTCTGGTCGGGCTGGTAACGGCTCTTCTGAAGATTTCCCTCTTCCCCACGGTTGATTTTGGCGAGGCGGTTTTCGTGTTTTTGGTGCCTTTGACCTTGTGGCTGTGCTTTGCCCCGCCTTGGCGGTCCGTCCTGTGGGTTGGTGGAGCAAGCAGCTTGCTTACCTGGTTGGTGCTGTTGGTGTGGTTGAGGCACGTGACTTGGCTCGGATGGGGAGTGGTAAGCCTCGTGACGGCCCTGTTTTTCTTTGCCTGGATCCTGTTGGCTCGCTGGTGGTTGCCCGGATTAAGGGAGAGGGGAGTCGGAGGACGGGTACTGGTGTTGCTGGCCTTGGCCGGAGGCTGGATGCTTTTGGAATGGTCGCGGACCTTTGTTTTTAGCGGGTTTCCCTGGTTGCCCCTTTCCGCGGCCCTTTGGGAAAGGCCCCTTCTGCTCCAGCCAGCGGCCTGGATCGGGGCTCACGGAGTCTCCTTTATTCTGGTCTTCTTTAATCTTGGGGTCACCGCTTATCTATTTCGTTTGTGGACCCGCTATCAGGAAGGGTGGCGGCGTCTGGCGCCGGAGTTTTATCTGGCCGTCCTGCTTCTGCTTGCCTCAGGTTTCGGGGTGTACCGCTTTATCCAACCGGAAACCAAGGAATGGGAGCCCTTGTTTCGGGCCGGGTTTGTGCAACCGTATATTCCTCAGGACGAGAAGTGGGACGAGGCGTTGTTTCAGCGTAACCTCACCATTCTCAAGGAGCAGACCCTGCTGGTGAATATGCTCGGGCCGGATATTCTTCTTTGGCCGGAGGCCGTCTTGCCCGTTCCCTTCCCGATAACTGCGGAAAAAGGTGATGACGGACCCTCGCGTATGGGGGATTTTGTCGACCAGTTGGTGCGGGAGGCGGAGACGCCTATTGTGGGAGGTGCCGTTTCCCTGGAAAATGCCCGCGCGGAAAGGGAGGACCACGTGTGGCGAAATTCGGTCTTCCTGCAGAATTTGGAAGAGGGGAGCCGGCAGTGGTATCACAAGCGTAAGCTCGTTCCCTTCGGGGAGTATATTCCCCTTTCCTGGTTGTGGCCGTGGATGGACGAATTTGTACCTATCGGGGACGGGTTTGATCCTGGCGTTTCAGCAAAACCATTGTCCCTTACTTTGGGCGAAGAAGAGATCCTTCTGGGCAGCCTGATTTGTTACGAGGATATTTTTCCCCGCCTGGCCCGGCGGAGTGTCAAAGAGGGGGCGGAGGTTCTGTTCGTGTCGACCAACAATGCCTGGTATGGGGAGGAGGCGGGAGCTTATCAGCACGCCGCCCATTCTGTTTTGCGGGCGGTGGAGAACCGGCGGCCGGTTTTGCGTTCCGGCAATGGTGGTTGGAGTGGCTGGATTGATGAGTTCGGCAATGTCCGCCTGGTGGTTACCAATGAGGAGGGGACGGTTTATTTCCGCGGAGGAACCGTGGAGACCATCGAAAGAGCCACCTATTGGGTGAACCGGCAGAGCTTTTACAACCGGTGGGGTGAATGGTTTCTCGTTGTGGCCTTGCTTTTTGTTTCGGGTGGGGTGATTTTACAGGTATTCATACACCCTCCTGCGGTGGTAAAAAGAGAAGATTGATATGAAAAAACTGACCATGCGAGACCGCGCCTTTGCGAAGAAATTTGCGGAGGCCCTGGAAACTGTTCATGAAGGCAACCAGCCCGTCGAAGCGGTGGCGGAAATCTTGCGGGAAATCCGCGCCAAAGGGGATAAAGCCGTCGCGCAGTTGGGGAAGAAATTTGATGGCGTCAGCCTTTCTCCCAAGGACTTCCAATTGTCCCCGGAGGTGGTTGACCGGGCCCGTAGGAAACTGCCTCTTGGGGTGCGGCGGATTCTCGGTGAGAGCCGACGCTGCGTAGAGACCTTTCACCGGGCTTCCCTGCCCAAAAACTGGAGCCTCCGAAATCCCCATGGGGCAATTGTCGGGGAACGTTTCTATCCACTCGAACGAGTCGGGTTGTACATTCCCGGAGGCAACGTGCCTCTGGTCTCGACGGTATTGATGACCGCAACCCTGGCGAAATTGGCCAAGGTTCGTGAAATCGCGGTCTTTACCCCTCCGGGCCCCGACGGTTTGCCCAACGAATCCTTACTGGGCGCGCTGGGGCTCCTCGGGATCAAGGAAGTATACCGGATTGGGGGAGTGCAGGCGATTGGGGCGATGGCCTACGGAACGGACTCGATAAAGCCGGTCCGCAAGATCTTCGGTCCGGGGAACGCCTATGTGGTGGAAGCCAAGCGGCAGCTCTTCGGGACCGTCGGGATCGATCTCTTGCCGGGACCGAGTGAGGTCATGGTAATCGCCGATGAAAAAGCGGATCCGGCTTGGGTTGCCGCCGACCTTTTGTCGCAGGCCGAGCACGGTAAGGGAGGGGTCATTTTCCTCGCTTGTCAAAGCGCGGGTTTTCGTAATCAGGTGGAAAAGGCGATTCGTCAGCAACTGCCGGATCGCCAGCATCGTGAAACCATTGAGTCGGTTTTGGAGAACGGTTTTTTTGGGATTATCGCTCCCCACAAGGAAGATATGGCCCAATTGGCCAATCGCATTGCGCCGGAGCACATGGAGCTACAGGTGGAACGTAGCCTGGCAATGTATTTGGAGAAAAATATCACCACCGCCGGGGCCATTTTGTCCGGTCCCTGGACACCTACGGCGGTTGGGGATTTCACCGCTGGCCCCAGCCATGTCCTGCCCACTGGTTCGGCGGGAGTCTTTAGCAGTGGCTTGCGCATGGAGGATTTTTATCGGCGCAGCAGTTATGTTCGGTACGATAAAAAATCGCTTCAAAAAGCGGCCCCGGTAACCGACGGTTTCAGCGAAATCGAAAGTCTCGATGCACACGGCTATTCGGTGCAAATTCGGTGCCCGGAGTAACCCCATATCTCACCGTTGAATCGATTGGTATTTTTGTAGCCGAAATCGTAAGATTTTGGACCGAGTGGAGGCGAGAGTTCCGCATCGTCCAAAGACTCACGTCTTCGGCTACGGTGTTTCGTTTCCTGTAGCCGAAATCGTAAGATTTTGGACAGCCGAAATCGTAAGATTTTGGACAGCGGAAATCGTGAGATTTTGGACCGGGCGGGGGCGAGAGTTCCGCATCGCCCAAAGTCTCACGACTTCGGCTACGGGGTTTCGCCTCCCTGGAGGGACGGGTTCCATCCCGTCCGTCTAGTGACCCTGAGTTTATCGAAGGGCGCGATGCCGTCGCGGAGGGGGTTATCGGAAGGTTGAGATGAGGAACGCCTTTTTTGATGACCGACGCCAACGCCCCGGAAAAGGCTCAGGACTCCTGACCCACATTTCCCGGAAACCCCCCATCGAAAATTTCAAGTTGTTTTTGAATAAAGACTTAAGCGCAAGACGATAGGCTCTGCTCTGATGGATCGTGTGAAACGGCAAATG
>JAIUMY010000078.1 GCA_022565335.1 Opitutales bacterium | reverse complement strand
TATACGGTTCGCCAGCAGGGCTGGCTCACGGAAAGCGGCAGCAGGCTTCCGCAGTCCAAAGACGGCTGCGCCGTCGGAATTACAGAACCACGAATAAACACCAATAGGCACGAATATTTCCGCTGAGGAAGGTCGCTTTTGTAGGGCCTTCGCTTGCGAAGTGCCGCCCGGGAAGACGTACGCTCTGGCCAAAGGTTTGCGAAGGGCATCGGAAGGGGCGGTCCCCATCACAACATTTCAACGGTCCCACCGCGACGGCATTGCGCAAGCGCAAGCCCTACAGAAGGATGAAACGATTTTTCCAGCAGAGCCGGATTTCCTGTCGGACCGCCTTTACGCCCCGACCCACACGATAGCCCGGAAATGATGAATCGTTCCTTCGTTTTCCCGTGCCGCAGGCACCTTTGACTGCGGCAGGCCTCCTGCCGCTTTTTTCCAGCCGTAGCCTGCGGCGGCGTTACCCTGCGGGGGATTTTGGTGGCGCGGGATTCGCGAAGTTGGGATTGGGATTACGATTAGGATCTGAGGCTGTTTTTACTTCATATTTCATAACTCTTACTTTCCCTTCCGGGTTAGTCCAGGCCCCGGGCGGTGAGGTCTTCTTCGTCCCAGCCGAGGTAATGTCCGAGTTCGTGCAAATAGGTTAGGCGCACTTCTTCGCGGAAGTCGTTTTCTTGCTGCCCGGCATACTCCCAGAGGTTTTGTAGATACAGATGAATCTGCGGTGGGGCAGGTTCGATGGTTTGCCCGCGGTCGGCCAGACATTCTCCGGAAAACAGCCCCAGCAAGTCGGGCGGAAAACCATCCCGCTGGAGATCTTCGTCGGGACGCTCCTCAAAGGCGACGGCCACCTCGGCCAACCGCTCCCGCAAGGACGCAGGCAGGTTTTGGCCAGCCCGTTCGACCTCTTCTTCCGCCCATTGGCATAACCTCTCCCAATTCATCGTTTCCGAGCCTCGCGGCCTCAGGGGGATTGCTCTTCCTGCCATACGACTTTCGCGGGATTCCCGAACACTGTGGTGCCAGCTTTGACGTTCCGCAAAACCACCGCCCCGGCACCAACGACCGCACGGTCCCCGACCTGAACCCCGGGCAAAAGTCGGGCCCCGCTTCCGAGAAGCACTTCCTCCCCTACCCGACAAAACCCGGTCAGATCGCAATGCCCACTGAGGGTGGAAAATGAACCCACCTCAACATCATGGCCAGCCGAGCTGTGGCAGTTGAACATCACATGATCGCCCAACCGCAGGCAACTGGTCAGAATCACCCCGGGACAGAGAATTACCCCTTCCCCGAGTTCCACCTTTTCGCCCATGACCACCGAAGGATGAACAAAGCCCATAAACCCGGCGCCCCGGCTTTTGAGCTGGGAAATCAGTTTCCGCTTTAGCGATGGATTTCCCAAAGCGCAAATCACCAAATCCTCCGGGGCGGGCTGAAAATCCTTGATCCCGGAAACGATTTTCGCCGGGAAATCGTACCCCTCCAAGGCTCCGGCATCGTCGTCGAGAAAGCCTTCAACCTTCCAGGCGCGGCCGGAATCGGGATGCTGTTGCAGCCAGTAGTACAGCTCCCGACCAAACCCTCCGGCCCCCAGAATGTAGAGTGAACGGGTCATTGGCCTTTTTCTTCCGGCGCCAGGGAAATCAGTTCGCCAAGGGTCTCACAGTTTTTCAGTTCCTCCCCCGAGACCTGGTGGGAAAAAATCTCATCGAAGACCGATAAGGTCGTCAAGGAGGCGAGGGAATCCCATCCCGGCAATTCCCGAAACCGGGTTTCCGGGGTCAGCGTGTCCTCTTGCAGAATGTCGAGGGTTTCTTCCAATTCCCTCATGAATTTTGTGCCTTTGTCGGTCATAATTAAAAAAAGTCTCAGTCCCCATCATAAGGGAAAATCCCGGCCCAAGACAAGGGTCCGATTTCCCCTACCAAACTGGCCCAACTGAGGCCGACGCCAAAACCGGAAGAGAGCATTGTCACGCCCCGTTTTTGGAGCGTATCCGACCATTCATAACACCACACCGCGGGCACCGAGGCGGAACTTTGGTTGCCAAAATCCCGCAGGGTTTGGTGGGGGACTTTCTCCATCGGAATTTTCAAGCGCTTGGCGAGGTTTTGCAGAATGAACAAATTCGCCTGATGAAAGACAAAGGCCTCCACTTCTCCGGGGTCGATGGCGGCCCAGTCCAACAACCCCTTCACCGCCCGGGGTTCCTCCCGCAGGGTAAAGTTAAAGACTTCCATCCCGTCCATGAACAGATTTTCCGCCGAACGCACGTTTCCCTCGGCATCGGTTTTTTCCTCCGCCGACGCCCCGCCCGGCGGCTGTCGGTGGGCTCCCGCGGGAATGCAAATGGCGCCTGCGCCCTGGCCATCGGAACAAAGGTCGAAATACCACGGTTTTCCCCGGTCGTCTTTCTCGATCACCGCCGCCGCACAGGCATCGCTGAAAAGGGGGCGCAAAGTCCGGTCCCGGGGATGGATGCATTGCGAAACGGTATCGCCCGAAACCAGGAGAACCGGACCGGAAGAGCCCCCGGCGAGGAGACTCGCGGCGAGATACAACCCGTAGATCCACCCCGAACAACCCTGGTTTACGTCGAAAGCCAAAACCTCTTTGCTCAAGCGCAGGCGACCGTGCAACAGATTCGCATTGGCGGGTTGAAAATGATCGGGGGTTTGGGTGACAAAAACGATCGCCCCGAGTTTCTCCAAATCGAGCACGCCCTCCGCCACCAGACGCCGCACCGCCTTTTCCCCCAGATCGAGGGTAGTCACGCCCCGGGGGGCAAGCCAACGGGTGTGAATGCCGACAAAATCCCGCACCCGCTGCAGTTGTTCGGGGGCTCCGGCAAAGAGTTCGGTCTCCTCCTCAGCGGTACGTTTTAGCGGTCCATGACAAACCGCCACGGATTTTACCGATATGCCCTCGAATTTCGCCTTGGCCATACCCTTTGCTTAGGCGGTGCGACCCGCGGCGGCAATCCCAAACCGCCGGCGGCTCGCCGCGTACGGAAAAAACGCCGACGCCGCCGCGCGGGGCCTGCGGATTTTTCCTTGCCATAGGGGCGGAAAGGCCGCAAATTGGAAGGCTCGTTAGAAATCCCGCCCTGTGAGGGGTTTGATTTCCGCGGTTTTTACTGGCCCCGCGCCGGGTTTTAACGGCGTCTTGGCTTTTCGCTGAGACGTGTCTTTCCAAGGGGAGAGACCAAAATCGTGAATTCTCAAACAAACCTATGTCCAACGAAACACTGTCTAAACAAGAAATTATTGAAAAATATCGCCTCAGCGATAGCGATACCGGTTCCAGCGATGTGCAGATTGCTCTGCTTACCCATCGCATTGTCGATCTGACCGAGCACCTCCGGACCCACCGGAAGG
The DNA here is from genome assembly GCA_022565335.1 of Opitutales bacterium. Taxonomy (GTDB): domain Bacteria; phylum Verrucomicrobiota; class Verrucomicrobiia; order Opitutales; family T3Sed10-336; genus JAIUMY01. Next base: position 9,547 of record JAIUMY010000078.1, on the reverse strand, counting down.
ATTTTCATTCCCGCCGCGGATTGATTGCGATGGCCGCCCGCCGTCGTAAACTGCTCGACTACGTCAAAAAGAAAGACCTGAACCGGTACAACGATCTGTTGCGGAAACTGAATATCCGCAAATAAGAAACCAAACCCATCCGAACCGGCAACAGCCCTTTCGGATGGTTCCTCTGGTTTCGTATCGTTACCGGGCAACCATCCAGACACAATCGCGGTTTAGGGCTGTGCACAACTAAGAAAACATAGCTCAAAACCATGAAACAAAAACATACTGTCGAAATCCCTGAACTGGGATTGATCTTCAACACCGGAACCATGGCCAAAATGGCCAGTGGTTCCGTTACCCTTACGCTCGGAGAATCCGTTCTCTTCTGCGCGGCCACCGCCGCCAACAAAACCCGCCCCGGACAGGATTTCTTTCCCCTGACCGTCGATTACCGGGAAAAATACTCCGCCGCCGGTCGCTTCCCCGGTGGGTATTTCAAACGTGAGGGCCGCCCCTCCGAGAAGGAAATCCTGACCTCCCGCCTCTGTGACCGCCCTCTTCGCCCTCTGTTTCCCAAAGGGTTTTTGAATGAAGTGCAGGTCATCGGGATGATGCTGTCCATCGACGGGGTCAATGAGCCGGATATTCTTATGATCAATGCCGCCTCGGCAGCGGTCGCCATCTCCGACATTCCCTGGGACGGCCCCGTAGCGGCGATCCGTCTGGGCGAGATCGACGGCAAATTCGTCGTCAACCCAACCGTTCAGCAGCAATACGAGTCCACCCTGGACCTCATCTACGTCGGCACCGAAACGGAAATGCTGATGATCGAGGGCAGTGCCGAGCAGATGCCCGATGACCGTTTTGTTGAAGCGCTTGCATTCGCCCAAGAAGCCATCCAACCAATCATCAAGGGAATCAAGGAACTGGTCCGCGTGGCCGGTAAGGAGAAAAAAGAATTCCCCCTCCACCTCCCCAAACCGGAAGTGGTGGAAATTGTCCGTCGCGAAGCCACCGACAAACTCGTCGAAGCGGTTTTCCACGACAACCGTTCGGTACGCGAAGCCAATGTGTCCGCCGTCATCGACGAAACCCGCGCCACCGTCGAAAAAGAACTCGGCGAGGATGGCTTTGAAGATCATGACATCGACATGGCCTTTGAGGAACTTCAAGAGGAAGTGTACCGCAGCAATATTCTCGAAAAAGGCAAGCGCGTCGACGGACGTTCCCCCAAGGATCTCCGCCAACTCTCTTCCGATGTCGGCCTTCTGCCCCGCGTTCATGGCTCCGCCCTGTTCTCCCGTGGCGAAACCCAGGCCCTGGTAATCACCACCCTGGGCTCCACCAAGGATTCCCAAAGCCTCGACGCCCTCACCGGCGGAACCGACAGCAAATCCTTCATCCTGCACTACAACTTCCCGCCCTACTCGGTCGGTGAAGCCGGTCGCTTTATTGGACCCGGACGCCGGGAAATCGGACACGGTGCCCTCGCCGAACGCTCCCTTGCCGGAGTCATTCCCTCCGAGGATGTCTTCCCCTACTCCATTCGCGTCGTTTCCGAAGTGATGGAGTCCAACGGGTCCACCTCCATGGCTTCGATCTGTGGCGGTTGCTTGTCCCTCATGGACGCCGGGGTCCCCATCGTTGCCCCCGTCGCCGGCATCTCCGTTGGCATGGTCAGCGGCCAGAAACAAGAAGACGGGTCGTTCGACAAATATGTCACCCTTTTGGACATCCTCGGCGCCGAGGACCACTTCGGTGATATGGATTTCAAACTAGCCGGCACCCCGGACGGAATTACCGGCTTCCAATTGGATTTGAAAATCGGGGGTCTCCCCTTCCCCGTCGCCAAGGAAGCCATCGCTATGGCCTCGGAAGCCCGCAAGAAGATTCTCGCCAACATGCTGGAAGCGATTTCCGAGCCGCGTAAGGAAATGAACCAATACGCTCCCCGGATCGTCACCCTGCAAATCGATCCCGACAAAATCGGTGCCCTCATCGGTCCCGGCGGAAAGAACATTCGCCGCATCACCGAAACCACCGGCGCCACCGTCGATATCGATGATGACAATTCCGGCAAGGTTTACGTGTACAGCAACAACAAGCAGTCCATGGACGCCGCCGTTGCCGAAGTCGAAGCCATCAGCGCCGAGATCGTTGTCGGGAAGATCTACCGCGGCATCGTTCGCGGCATTAAGGACTTCGGGTGCTTTGTCGAAGTATTGCCCGGTAAGGAAGGCCTCGTGCACATTTCCGAACTGGCCGACTTCCGCGTCAACAAGACCGAGGATGTGGCCAAACTCGGCGACGAACTCTGGGTCAAATGTATCGGGATCGACGAGCGTGGACGGGTCCGCCTCAGTCGCAAAGCGGCCATGGAAGAAATGGCTGAAAAAGAAGATTCGGAAGATTCCAAAGACTGATTCCGAAGTTTTCCCGAAAAACTCTCAAACCCAAAAGGCGGTCCCCCCGGGGACCGCCTTTTGACGTTTTGGCCAACGAGCCCTTCCCATCCCACCCTGTAGCCGAAATCGTGAGATTTTGGAACCCCGTAGCCGAAATCGTAAGATTTTGGACCGGATGGGAGCGCGAGTTCCGCATCGCCCAAAGACTCACGTCTTCGGCTACCGAGCCCTCCCCTCCCCGGAGGGACGGGTTCCACCCCGTCCACCGAGTAGGAGCCAACCGCCCACCTCCTACTTGTAGGGCTTGCGCTTGCGCAATGCCGTCGCGGTGAAAACAAACGAAGACCTCCAAAGGGTAACGCTCGCAGCAGGCTGCGGCTGGATAAAGCGGCAACAGGTTGCCGCAGTCCAAGGTGCCTGCGGCACGGAGGTGGTCGGGGTCGTGGAAGCCGGACCGGCACTTCCGACGGCGCAGCCGTCTTTGGACTACGCCAGCCTGCTGGCGCTTTCCGTGAGCCAGCCCTGCTGGCGAACCGTTAGGTTCGATAACGCCGCAGCAGACTGCGCCCCAAAAAAGCAGCACGGGAAAATGACGCAACGGTCCACCCGCTACGTGCTGCGTCTGGTTCCCCGCCTATTTTCTCAAATGCTACGTCGTCTTCGACCTTACATTTTCCTTCTTACTTTCCTTTCACTCCGCCGAGGCCAAGCGCTTTTCCGCTTTCTTTCTCTCGTGAGGATCCAGGATCCTTTTGCGAATTCGCAGGAAATGAGGCGTCGCCTCGACATACTCATCCGAGTCGATGTATTCCAAAGCTCTTTCCAGGCTAAAGCGCACCGGAGGGGTGAGCATGATGCCCTTGCCGTCCCCCTGACTCCGCATATTGTCCAACTGCTTGGCCTTGGTCGGATTGACCGGCAGATCGTGCTTGCGGGGGTTCTCCCCGACGACCATGCCCATGTAAACCTCTTCCCCGGGCTCCACGAAAAGTTTTCCCCGCTGCTGCAAGGTATCCAGGGCATAGGCCATGCATTTTCCTTTTTCCATGGACACCAAAGTGCCTGAAAGACGGGTCAAAATTTCCCCGCAATACGGACGGTATTCCAAAAACAAATGGCTCATCACCCCGTGCCCACTGGTCAGGGTCACCAGATCACTCTCGAACCCGATCAACCCCCGGGTCGGGATTTCGCCCTCCACCGTAACGCCGAGCTTGTGGTGCTCCATGTTGGTGATCTTGGCTTTCCGTTTGGCCAACTGCTCCATCACCGCCCCCATGTACTCCTCTTCAATTTCCACAAAAACCCGCTCGTAGGGCTCGCACATCTGCCCATCTATGGTGCGGTAAATCACCATCGGACGCGAAACCAAAACTTCGTAACCCTCCCGGCGCATCATTTCCACCAACACGGCAATCTGCATGGACCCACGGGCACTCACCAAAAAGCTCGTTCCCTTGGTGGTCTCTTCCACCGAAATCGAAATATTGGTTTTTACTTCCTTCTGCAGGCGATCCCGGATCTGCCGCGAGGTAACCAACTTTCCATCCTGTCCGGACAATGGTCCGTCATTCACCGCGAACTCCATCTGAATGGTCGGCGGATCAATGGCGACAAAAGGCAATGGCTCGGCATCCGCCTCGGCAGCCATGGTTTCCCCGATATTCGTACCCTCACATCCGGCCAACCCCACAATATCACCAGCCTCTCCGGTGACGACATCTTCCGTTTTCAAACCGGTATAGGTAAACAACTTAGTTACCTTGAAACGCTTCGGCGCGCCATCCTGACCGATCTGATACAACCAGTCCCCTGATTTCACCGAGCCACTCAGGATCTTCCCGATGGATACCCGCCCAACAAAGTCATTCCAGTCGATATTGCTGACCAGCATCCGGAAGCTGCCCTCCTCGGTTTTGGGGGGCGCAACCTTTTCCAGGATGGTTTCAAACAACGCATCCATGCCTTTGCGGGGACCGTTGACCTCACGGTCGGCCCAGCCATTGATCGCACTGGCATAGAGAAAGGGCGCGGAAAACTGCTCCTCGGAGGCTTCCAAATCCAAAAATAGCTCCAATACCTTGTCGTGAATTTCCTCCGGACGCGAATGCGGGCGATCCACTTTATTGACCACCACCACTGGCAAGAGCCCTTCTTCCAGGGCCTTTCTCAAAACAAAACGGGTTTGGGCCTGGGGGCCATCAGTCGCATCGACCAGGAGCAAAACCCCGTCCACCATTTTCATCACCCGCTCGACTTCCGCCCCAAAATCCGCGTGACCGGGGGTATCGACGATATTGATCAAATGATCCTTCCACCGCACCGCCGTATTTTTGGCCTTGATGGTAATCCCCTTCTCCTTTTCCAGGTCCATGGAATCCATTGCCCTTTCCTCAAGGGCCTGATTTTCCCGGAACATCCCGCTTTGCCGCAGAAGTTGATCAACCAAGGTTGTTTTCCCATGATCAACATGGGCGATAATCGCAATATTTCGAATAGCAGGAGAGTCCATAACAGAAGAAGACAAAAGAATCACCATGCCCTTTTCAGGCCCTCCCGGCAATCTTTTAATTCCCCTTATGTACGATCCCCCACCCCGATCCATACCTCCCTTTTCAGCTCCTTTGTCGGAGGGGCTTTACGCCCCGACCTAAGACTCATCCCCCCCCAACGCCAGCATTGGGAGACCCCCCCAAAAAAACCCAACAGGAACCACCCGCGCCGAAGAGAGCAAAAGCCCTTGCCTTCAGGGCAAAGTCGAGAAAAGTTTGGCCTAAAATGATGAATGAACGAAAAACCGCCGCCTGGGCCACGATCCTCCTGCTCTATGGGCCCACCTTCGCCATTCTTCTATTCTTTTATTGGCTTCCCGGCCTGCTCCTTTTTCTTCTTTCCGCAATCCTTGCCTCTGCTATCGCCCTCTCCCTGCCAAAACGAGCCGTCTCCTTGGCCCTAATTCTATACGGATGCTCAGCAGTGTTTACCGGGGCGCATTGGTTTTTATCCAAACAGACTTTGTTTATTCACAATAAAGCCTCGCAGGATATTATAAATGTCTCCGCCGGAGCAGATTCATTTTACCAAATCAATTTGGACGTTTTGGAAGAAGATTATCATTTCGGCTTTCGCTTCCATCAACTGGGCTACAACCGAAGGTATATAGTGAAGGCAACCACCGAGGACGGAAGAACATTTCAGATCTGGGGAAAGGCCGAAAAAATTGAGGGGTTCAATCGTTACGTCGGTTTGATTACCGATGAACTCATAGAAGAATACCTCCTCCCCGGTCCCTGACCCCGACCTCAAAGGGACTCGGGGCCTAAGTCTTCAAGTTGTTCTTCCTGAAGTGAGAAACACAATCACAAAAGGCCATTACTATGATAAACGGGGTGACCAAGTAAAAAATCAGAACACCTGTAAAGGCGACAGAGGCGAAATACGTTTCAATAAAAAATCCAATCAAAAGAAAGGCAGTTATCGCAAAAGACAAAAAGGCAATCGAAGCCACACGAATCTTTTTGTTACTCGAGAAACAATAGCACAACATTGCGATAGGCTTTAAAATAGAGGCAATAACAAGGAATTTATCGCCCACTCGATAATAGGAAGTTCCGGAAAGATAAAAAGCAAGAGAAAACATCAAGAGCCAGGATGCAACAATCGACAATCTAAATAAAAACAACCTATTCCCCATGGTATTTCATCGTTAGGGTCCGAAACTTTCAGGCTGGCCTTCTGAAGCCCTTTTCACCACCTCGGCTCTGACTTCTTCTTTTTTTGAGACCATTCTCTTTTTAAGATCAGGAATCTCGTCGAAAGAAAAACTCTCGTCTCGCAAAACCTCCGTTCCATAATTAAAGGCAACAATGCTTGGCACGTGATGATAAGCAATTTGAAGGGAATCAAACGGAGGAAAAAGCAATTCTGGATTTAATAGCTGCAGATTGTCATCGATTTTGACAAAGATGAGTCGCAAGTCCTCAAATTCGATAACCAGTAACTTGCCATAAAGAACGGAAGCATCCGAGAAGGCCTCTTGATAGTAAGAATGACTAAGCAGATGCGCCCCCTCCTCTATCTTCGTGGAATTGAAAAAGTCCAATCCCTCTTCGGCGAATCTCGATAAGAGTTTTTCTCGAAAAACAGCTGCAGATTGACTTGCCTTAACGGCATATTTGATATGATTACGGTCATATTCAGCGATCATCGCCTGGAAAAACTCCTCCTGGTCGGTACTAAAAAAAGCTGTTCGGAGTTCTTCGAGTAGAAGATTTGCCTCAGATTTCGAAATTTCCTGTAAATCTCCCGCATAGCCCTTGGCAATAACCAACCCCGGGAGGAGCAAAAAGATGATGCTAAAAACTTGAAGGATCCCTTTCATTTTTTCAATCGCTTAGCGCCTCAAAGCGCTTTTCGAATTCCTTTAATTCATCCTCCGGAAGGCGAATGATTGTTTCAAAGTACCCAGCTTCTTTGGATTCCTCGGAATCCCAATACCCCCTTTGAAGAAGTTCTCCGGTTATAAAAGCACCATACTTTAGCGAAAGACGACGATAAAAATCTTCTACCATACTTCGGTATTCAGATTCTACCTCATGAGGAACTGTGAATTTTCGCATAGCCAGAATGTCCGATTCAACCATCTCGGCTAAAACTCTTTTCACTTCAAACATTAAGTTTATATCAAAATCACCCTCTCGGGAAACCTCATCCTGGCCTTGATATTCGTCGAAATCATGATATACCGCAAAATCATTAATCCCATTTTGCATCAGAACTGAAAGCTCAAGCCAAAGCTGGCACGTTTCACTTTCTTCGGAAGAATAGAGCCAACTGGAAAAGCCGAGCAGGAGAATAAATAGTATCTTTTTCATTTTGCCTTGATTCTGGTTGATTTGATTTCTCCCCGAACAGTCAATCGCTTAGCGCCTCAAAGCGCTTTTCGAATTCCTTTAGTTCATCCTCCGGAAGGCGAATGGTTATTCCAAAAAACTCTCCCTTTTTTGATTCATCGCGAACCCACTCATACGTAAAATAAGCCTCCACTCCAATCCCCAGCAGTTCCCCTGTCACAAAGGCCCCATATTCCTCTGACAGGCGGTTAAGGAAGTCATGTACCAGAGACCAATATTCAATTTCCGTATCTGCGGGGACTTCGAACCCCCGGGAAGATAAGTAAAGGAAATCGTGGATAACTTTCCAATATTGATATTTCTCATCATAGGGAATTTCGAATTTCCGCGTGGTCAACATCCCCCTTTCCACCATTTCTCCTATGATTTCATCCATTTCAGATAAGTATTCTGCATAGACATTGATCCTGGGATTGGCTCCCACAACTTGATTTAGATGAAATTCATTAACGGCATTCTGCACCGGAACCGACAAATCAAACCAAAGCTGACACGCCTCTCTTTTCTCGGAGGAATAGAGCAAGCCAGTACCGCCGAAGAGGAGAGCAAGTAGGATCTTTTTCATTTTGGTTTACTTCTTTGGATGCTTAGAAACAATGATTCAGCCTGGGCAATAGGTTCCTATTCGTGTTCATTCGTGGTTTCCATTCCTTTTTCAAAATGATGATCTGCCAATCGGACCAAACGTTCTCCGGCGGCTGTGAGGGTGGATTCTTTTTTGGCATAGTGAAAACGCAAATACCGGTGCTCAGGCTCCCGGAAAAAACTGGACCCTGGCACGGCCGCCACGCCGATCTCCCGCGCCAGGGCCTCGGCCGCTTGGGTGTCATCAGCAAAGCCGAGGGAGGAAATATCCACCATCACGTAATACGCTCCCTGCGGTTCCGTGTAGGGCAATCCGGTGGCCTGGAGGTACCCCAGAAACTGGTCCCGCCGACGGGTGTACTGCTCCCGCAAATCTTCATAATAGGAATCGGGCAAGGTTAACCCCGCAACAGCCGCTTCCTGCAAGGGGGCCGCTGCCCCAACGGTCAGAAAATCATGCACTTTGCGGGCCTGCTCGATGACCTTGGCGGGAGCCAGCACATAGCCCAGACGCCACCCGGTAATGGAGTAGGTCTTGGAAAGGGAGTTGCAGGTGATGGTGCGCTCAAAGGCGCCCGGCAGTGAGGCCATCGAGATATGTTCCCTCGGCGCATAGACAATATGCTCGTAGGGTTCATCCGTGATGATAAACGCATCGTACCGCTCCGCCAGTTCGAGGATCACCTCCAATTCCTGCCGGGTGAACACTTTGCCAGTCGGGTTGGAGGGGTTACACAGGATCAAGGCCTTGGCACCACCGGCAAAAGCCCGTTCCAATTCCTCCGGATCAAAGGCGAAATCGGGTGGCCGGAGCGGAACATACACCGGCTCGGCCCCGGAGAGGATGGCATCGGCCGCATAGTTTTCATAAAAAGGGGAAAAGACAATCACCCGGTCACCCGGATTGCAGGCGGTCATCATGGCCACCATCATCGCCTCGGTACTGCCGCAGGTCACCACGAGGTGCTGATCCGGATCCACCGGGATCCCCTGGAAATGGGTGATTTTATCCGCCAGCGCTTGCCGGAACCGGGGAGCGCCCCAAGTCACCGCATACTGGTGATGGGGGCCTCTAGTGGCCCGCTCCAATCCCTCCAAAAGAGCTTCCGGGGGATCAAAATCCGGGAACCCCTGGGACAGGTTAATCGCCCCATGGGCGTTCGCCAAACGGGTCATTCCCCGGATAACGGATTCCGTAAAAACAGCAAGACGACGGGCAGTTGATGGCATGGCAAAGGAGAGGAGTTCGGCGAAGTAAAGCGTAACCGTAAGCGAAACCTTTTCCGGACTTCAATCCTGATTTATCTAGGGTAATCGACTAACTCACAACGTTTTTCTCAAATCTCAAATGTGTTGATCTCAAATTTTGTTTCGTTTGGCCTCCAGCAGCCATATCAAATCCATGGGACGCCGCGCCGGAAAGAGACGTGAAGTGCTTTTTATTTTTTACCAAGGTTTTTTCGATTCAGGGCGTCTTTAGGGGTATCTGAAGATTTTGCTTTTATTCTGCCCATGCTCTATTCCTTTTCTAGGGTCTTCGGAGGAATAAGTGGGTAAAAACGGGCCAAAACCAGTTCCATAGACCTTCGCTCCGGGCAAGAAAAATTTCGGCATAAACAAAGCCGCCTTAGGCGTCTTTGACCCAGCAAGCTGGGC
>JAIUMY010000077.1 GCA_022565335.1 Opitutales bacterium | reverse complement strand
CTGAAGCGGGGAATACCCTTGACCGGGAATCCCTCTACACTATCATAAATGAAGTAACATCAACTCATTTAAAAGAAGAAGCCATGAGTATCGCAGATCAACTCAGACAGGAGGGACGCCAGGAAGGGCGCCAGGAGGGACGACAGGAAGGTCGTCAGGAGGGTGAGCGCCTGATTCTACAGCGCCAACTCATCCGGAAATTTGGCGAACTGGACTACGTATCCCAGGAAAAACTTAACCACGCGGGAAGCGAGGAGCTTGAACTTTGGGGAGAAAGAATCCTCGACGCCAAGACTCTCGAAGAGGTATTCGGGCAGTAGTTCCTATCCTCGATGATCTCATCATCGCAAACATCCCTTCTTTTTGCATTTGTTGTCCACTGGGTTTGGGGAGGATTGTTGCGGGAAATCTCCCCAATTCGCCGCATAAGTGACTGGGGCAAAAGTGGGGTTATAGGCTTTTGGGGTTTCCCTCATCTATTGATACGATACAATGAGGAGGGATTCAGTATCGTACCGACAATCCATTCTACTGGAGGGGCTTGCGTCACTGGAGCGCACCCCAAAATGGGTTTTCTCTCGATATCCCTCCTCTACGATGAGGCTGAAGGTATTTGTCCGGAGAGACAGCCGAAGGGGGCAGAAAAGCACCAGGCCACGTTTTCTTGATTTTTCCGCGATCCCAACCTAACCAGCAACCGGCCTTCAAGCGCATTGCGCGATGTTCTGTGTCTTTTCGTAATGTTGCATTAGCTTTCGATATTGCGACCTTGAGATCATCCCCCTTTTTACCAGCGCTGACGCGCTGGTACCACCAATACCCCAAAAAATCATGGGGAGTTTTAATTGTCGCTCGCCAATTATAGGAACTTTAACAAGGGTAACAAGAAATGCTCTAAATAGGTTTGATGACAAGTATTTTGCTGATAGATTGGCTGAAAAACTTGAAGGAAATATTGTTGATGAATTTAATTAAAATTATTTTTTTACTTTGCATGAGCTTATTATTTTTGGCTTGTAGTGAGAGTAGTATCGAAATAACTAAATACAAGAATGATTCAGGTGGAAAAGAGAGCACATCCCCTGAGGATGTGCTCGAAGAAAATTTGCTCGATGCCATATCGTCTGTTTCAGTCAATCTTGAATCCGGTGAGATTGGACTCTTCGTCAACAGACAAACCAGCGAGATGAGGTTTGTTAATATTGATGATATCGCAAACCGACAATTTACCGTAACCCTCTTCGACATACATGAGGATGGTTTAAGGAAAATAGAAAAATTAGAATACTTAGATAGTTTCAATGTTAGAGTAGATGGATTTTTGGGGCATACTGTACGTTTTGGGATAAGAAATCTTGAAGGAATCGGATATATTGGCTTGGATCCCTTTAGTTATGATTTGTTACTAACAAAAATCCCTAAAAGTAAAGTGAAGAAATTTATCAATGGAGATTATGAACCTGTAAAATGGTTTTCGACAACGAGTGAGGAAAAATTGTCTAAGGCTGTAAAAGAATTTCTTGAAAATCTTTAATTCATGAACCCCGTTAGTGTCCGGAATCTTTCGCAAATTGGTGTAGTCTGTCTTTGAGCTGAGGATCTGGTTTGTTGATTTGGCGAGTTCCCTAATATCCCGATGCTCGGCCTCGGTTAAATAGATTTGCGGCCGCAACATACATTGCAATGTATGTTTGATGTACGGAAAGTCAGGATTATCGACTTGTTGCGGTTGGGATGCGCTTCTTTGAGCCCGTGCTTCTTCTTGGGCAACACAGCCATCCTGGCTGTGTGTGGCCGTTCAAGAGATCTCCCTTTCCACCGGGGGGCGGCGGCTTTTGAGGAGGTGCGGTTTGACAAAAGGGGAGGGAGGAAAGACGCTGAGGGGTGGAAAACCGGAAACCAGCGATATTGTTTTATGATGGGGAGTGTGGGCTTTGTCAGGGGTTGGTGCGTTTTGCTCTGAAGAGGAGCCGGCCGGAGGATTTGGCGTTTGCGCCGTTGGGGGGAGAGACGGCGCAAAAAGTCTTTCCCCAAGTGGGGTTGGCGGCGGATTTTGAGGAGGAGGCGGTTTTGTGGTTACCGGAAGAGACAATTTTTCGTGGGGAGGCGGCGGCGCGGGCGATTTTCCGGCTTTTGCCGCAGCCCTGGTCGGGCTTGGGGAGGATGATTGGTTGGCTGCCGCAGGGGGTGCGCCGATGGGGATATCGGGTGATTGCCCGTTGGCGGCGCCGAATCGCCAAGCCCCGTGCAGCCTGTCCCGTACCGGAGAAGGCCCAGCGGGACCGTCTTTATCCGTGAGAAGGTTTTCTGGTAAGCCAAATTCTTCGCAAGCTCGAAAAACCCGTGGTACGGGATCTTCACTTCGAATCTTGCCAACAGTGGTGCATGTATTTACACTTACGGTATGTCAACGAAAGAATTAGCGCTCAAAACCATCCGTGAACTTCCTGAGAATGTTGACTGGGAGGGAATCAAGGAGAGGATTTTTTTCATTTCCGGCGTTGAGAAAGGGTTGGGTGAACTGGACGAGGGGCGCGGGGTCCCGCTTGAGAAGGTAATGAATGAAATGAAAGAATGGACTTCAAAATAAGTTTATCGCCGTCAGCCTGTGAGGATCTACGCAGCATCATTTCATACATCGCCTCAGACAATCCTTCAGCCGCCGAGAAATTTGGGCGGCGAATATTGGATGAAGTCGAAATTACAGCATTTATGCCGGAGGTTGGACGAATTGTCCCGGAGTTTGGAAAGGCTGATTTGCGGGAGTTAATTGCTCGTCCTTACCGAGTTGTTTACCGAATAAAAAAGGATTTGGGTTTAATCGAGGTGGTTAGAGTCTGGCACGCCGCACGCGGAATCCCCGAGGTCTAGGACCGGGACCAGATACGATAAGGGATAAATCGGTGAGGGTATGGGAATGTGGTGCTGGTGGAATCTTTATCGATGTAAATGTAGTATTTACTTACTTACGGCCTTTTCGGCTTTTGGGCTTGGAAGGCCCTGTTTACCGAAGTTGCGCGAAGGTTTTTGGGCAATTTGTGCGGTTGGGTTTGCCAAGGGGAGGGAACTGTTCAAGGATTATGGGGGTCATTTCTTCTCTCGATGTGTCGTTTTAAAGCTTTATCTTACCTGCTTTTTTCACCCTTTCTTTTCTTAGGCGTGCCGCTTGGTGCAGAAATTGAGGAGGCGTCGGCGGAGGGTCCGGCGATTCTGCCGATCGCGGAGATCGAACCGGGAATGACGGGGGAATGGCATACCGTGGTGAAGGGCACTGAGGTGGAGGTTTTCCCTCTGGAGATCCTTGCCATCCGGCCCCATCATTTGGGGCCCAACCGTCCGTTGATTGTTGCTGAGGCTTTGGATGAAAAAAATATTCTTTCCGGTCCGGTCTCCGGAATGAGCGGAAGTCCGGTGTTTATCGATGGGAAGTTGATTGGGGCCTATGCCTATGGCTGGGCCTGGTCGCGGGACCAGGCGGTGATCGGGATTACCCCGATTGAACAGATTCTCGAGGTTTGGGAGAGTCCCCGCGAGAGGACGGCGCCGTCCTCGCAGGGGCAGGATTGGGAGAAGCTCCTTCCTCCGGAAGTGCGGGAAGATCCTTATGCGCACCAGCGGGATGATTTTTTCCGGAGTGGGGGGGTGTTGTCGCAACTGACGGAGTTTTGGCGCTCCCGCTCGCCCGGCTCCACAGAGCAATTGATGCCCTTGCAGGTGCCTTTGTCGGGGGGGACTGGTGGCGGGGCCTTGACGGCTTTGCTGGAATCTTTCGGGTTTGAGGTCTTGGATGTTCCGGGGGCCGCCGGGCAGATGGAGGAGGAATGGCCTTTGGAGGCCGGATCGGCGGTGGCGCTGGTTTTGCTGGGGGGCGATTTTGGCTGGGCCGGTACGGGAACGGTGACTTGGCGGGAGGGGGATCAGGTTTTGGCTTTTGGTCACCCTTGGCGGAATTTGGGGTCGGTGGAGGTGCCGATGGCCACGGCGCGGGTGGACACGGTGGTGCGGCGATTTCCCTCTTCGTTCAAGCTCAGTACTCCGGGAACGATTATCGGATCCATTACCGAGGACCGGTTGAGTACGATTGCGGGAAAGGTCGGGGAGTTTGTGGACACCACGGACCTGCGCATGCGTCTGGTCAATGCCGATGGGGAGACGTTGCGGGAGGCTTCGGGCCCGTTGTTTCGCAGTGAAATGATGGCGCCCGGCATTGCTGCCGGGGCGATCCTGCAATTTTTGGAGCGGGCGATGGATTTTGAGGCCCGACAGACCTATCGGAGCCGGGCGGTCTTTCGTTACGAAGGGGTGACGGATCCTCTGGTCTATGAGGACTGGGCGGTGGGGCCGGACGGGCCGCTGCAATTGGCCATGGGGCATATGTTCCGGCAGTCCCGTTTGGAAAACAATCCTTTTGAAGAGCTTGGTCTGGAGGCCTTGGAATTTGAAATCAAAACGGTGGCGGGAGAAGAGAGTCTTCGCCTGCGGGAGGTTTTTATTGAAAACAAAGAGGCTTCTCCGGGGGATACGGTCCATTTGCGCCTACGGGTTCGCAATATTCGGGGCGAGGAGGAAATGTTGCGGTATGCTTTGTCTTTGCCGGAGGGCTTGCGTTCCGGTGATCGCGTGGAGTTGGTGGTGGGGGATGCGCGCGAAGCTCACCGGGCCGATCCCCGAAGAGAGGCCAGTATTCATCGCCTCGGGCAATTTCTGGACGCCGAGCGGCGCTGGCGGGCCAACAATTCCATTTATTTTCTCTTGGTCAAAGAGGATTCGGGTTATGAGGTGAAAGGCGAGTCCTTGCACCAATTGCCGGCATCGGTCCGCACGGAATTCCATCGTTCCCGGGAGGGGACTCTTCATCGTCCGCTCTCGCGGCGCTTGCTGAAGGAGGAAAACCTGGCGCTCTCCGGAGAGTTTCGCGGCTCGTTTCAGACAACGTTAACTATCAAGTGAAGGCATAATGAAACATACCAGTAATGGAAGAAACGGTTTTTTAGCGCTGGCGGTTCTCGCCCTCAGCGCGGTGGGTTTGGCGGTCTCAGCGGAGGCCAAAACCCGCGATACCATCCATCAAACTTTCAGTGATTTCCGGGAAGGGGAATTGGAGCGGATCTCCTTGCATCGGGAGGGACGATTGTCCTTGGGACCGGGCGTTGAAGAGCTGTTTGCGCTGGAGGAAAATCCGCTTTGGCGGGCGATTAGTGATATGGGTGGGAATCTTTATTTTTCCGCGGGGCTGGAGGGGAAGGTGTATCAAAAGAGTCCCGGCGAGGAGGAGGCGGAAGTCATTTTTGAGGCCGAAGGCCCCTTGGTGCGGGCGCTGGCGCTGGACACGGACGAGCAATTGTATATTGGGGTCTCGCCGCAGGGGGCGGTTTGGCGGATTCGTACCGACGGGGAAGCCGAGTTGTTTTATGATACGGGGGAGCAATATATCTGGGATTTGGCCTTTGATGATGACGGGGTGCTGTTTATTGCTACGGGTCCGGAGGGTCGGATTCTTCGGGTCCCGCCTCATGTTCCAGGGGAAGGGGTGGAAGAAGAAGAGCCGGTAGAAGAAGTCCCATTGGAGGAAGAAGATCCGGAGGAAAATTCCGGGGAGTCGCCGAATGCCGAGGATACGGAGAACGGTGAAGGCGAAAATGGTGACGAGGCCGGGAATGGTAACAATGGGGAAGAGGAAAATGGTGAAGGCGGGGAAAACGAAACGGAAGCCGGGGAACGCCCTGAACCGATAGCCTCCGGCGAGATTTTTTATGACAGCGAGGAGGAGCATATCACCGTGCTGGCTTTCAGTCGGGAGGGTCATCTGATGGCGGGAAGCAGTCCCGGGGGGATGGTTTATCGCTTTGATAGCGAGGGGGAGCCTTATGTTTTATTCAACAGTGAGGACCGTGAAATCCGGGCGCTGGTTGAGGAAACCTCCGAAAGTTGGTTGGTAGTAACCTATACCAATGCCGGAGCGGGAGCCCGGGGCGGGGGCGAAACCGGGAGTGTTGCCCAAGTGCTGCAACTCTTGGAAACTGCGGCCGAAGAGGAAGCGGCGGGGCGTCGCCCCGGCCGCGGGAACAACCAGCGGGAACTCAGTGGGCTTTATCGGCTGCAGAGCGATGGGTTTGCGGAGAAAATTTGGGCGGTTCCCGGCGTGGCGATCCATTCTTTGTTGGTAAGACCCGACGGGGATATCTTACTGGGAGATGGTCAGGCCGGATTGATTTTTCGCTTGGTCGAGAGAGGTGATTGGGAAGTTCTGGCGGGTCTTCCCAAGGGCGGGGTGGTCAGTGAGCTTTTGCATGGAGACGATCCGGAAAACGAGGTTTGGGTACTGGCGGGAAATCCGGTACGGGGGTTTTTGGTCGATTTCTCCCTGGAGGAGAGCGGGGTCTTTACCTCCAAGCCCTATTCGACGGATCGTCTGGCCCGGTGGGGGCAATTCGGGTTGCGGCGCAGTGCTGAATCCAGAGGCTCCGTCAAAGTTTCTTTCCGGGGCGGTAATACGCCCGAACCCGGCCGAACCTGGAGTGCCTGGAGTGAGCCGGTGACCATTTCCGAACAAGTGCCCATGGGGTTGCCGGTAAGCCGGTATTTTCAATACCGTTTGCACTTGGAAGGGGGGCAAGGGGTTGGGCCGGTCCTGACGGGAGTTCGTTTTTTCTATCGCTTTTTCAATGCCCCACCGGAGATCGGAGCCATTCGGAAGTT
The DNA here is from genome assembly GCA_022565335.1 of Opitutales bacterium. Taxonomy (GTDB): domain Bacteria; phylum Verrucomicrobiota; class Verrucomicrobiia; order Opitutales; family T3Sed10-336; genus JAIUMY01. The sequence continues at coordinate 6,396 of JAIUMY010000077.1, read as the reverse complement.
GGAGGAGAACTGGGCATTGGAGCTTTATCCGCAACCGCCGCAGCCGCCCTCGGTTGACTTCGACCAAATTTTCCGGGATAACGCCCGGCCGCAGAATGACCGGGCCCGGGCCCAATTACGGGCGTTTGAAAAACCCGGCGCGGTGACCATTGCCTGGCAAGCGCGGGACCCGGACGGCGATTCGCTGCACTTTCGCCTGCGCCTGCGCAAGGAGGGGGATGAGGATTGGTTTACGCTGGCGGGGGATTTGAGCGAGCCGTTTTATTCCTTTGAAGCCATGGGCTATGAGGAAGGGTATTACCGGGTCGAAGTGACTGCGTCCGATGCGCACAACCACCCTGCCGGGGCCGGACGGGAGACCACCAAGGTCAGTGAACCCTTTTTGATCGACCACACGCCACCGGAGATAGAGGTTTTGTCGCGTAGGGCTTTCGAGGACGGGGCTGCTCTCCGTTTGCGGGCTTCCGACGGGGCTTCCCGCCTGGTCTCGGCGGAGTACCGTCTGAATGGGGGAGAAGCGCAAGCGGTCTTGCCTGATGACGGATTTTTCGATGATCGGGTCAAAGAATTCACCTTGGAATGGTCAGATTTGTCCTCTGGCACCCATCAGGTGATTTTTCGGGTTGAGGATGAGGCCGGAAATGCTCGTAATAAGCAAATCCGCCTAACCGTACCCGAGTGAAACCTTCATCCACATCCTCTTCCTCTTCCGAAAAATTCCGTCCGGCCAAAATGCCGGGGGCTCGTCCCAAGAGCAAACCGGTCATTGCCTTGCAGGTTTTTACCGCAGCCATGGTGCTCGGAATCTTTGCCTTCTTCCTGCGACCGGGATTTGACCTCGGGAATTTTTTGGAGGGGCTGCAGGATCTGGGGCCGCTGTGGTTTTACGTGGGGCTTTCGATCCTTCCCTTGTTTTTTGTCCCCACCTCGCCCTTTTATTTTTTGGCCGGCGCGGCCTACCCTTTGTGGGTGAACCTGATCGGGTTGAGTGCGGCGGTTATGGTGAACATGATCCTGGCCTATTTGCTGGGGATGTTTGTCCTGCGCTCTTTCAGCTTGCGGATGGCCGAGCGAATTCGGGGAAAACCGCTGGTGGTGAAGAAGAACCGGGCCTGGGGCTTTGCTTTTCTGATCAAAATGGCGCCGGGCATATCGCCTACCCTGAAGAGTTATATCATGAGTGCGGCGGGCATTCCCTTTGGGATCTACCTCGTTATATCCTGGTCGATCACCATGTTTTACGCTTTGGGCATCACTCTTTTCGGGGCCTCGTTTCAGGAGGAGAACCGGGGAGGTATGATTGCCCTCGGCTTGGTCTTTTTGGGAACGGTTGTTTTCTTCACCTGGTATGTCCGTCGCTATCTGCGTACCAGTCGTATGGTTGAGGACGACGAGTAGGCGTCCCCCGGAGACGTAGAGTGGACAAATATGGGCACCTATCTGACAACTTTGGGAGCGGTTCTGCCGGTGTTCCTGATCGTTGCCCTCGGCTTTTCCTTGCGCAAAGGGGGATGGTTTACTGCGGAAGCGGACCGGACGGTTTTGCAATTGGTGCTGAAGGTCTTTTATCCGTGCTTTATTTTTCGCAATATCCTCGGCAATGAGGCCTTGCTTGGGGGAACCAATTTTGTGGTGGCCCCCCTGATGGGGGTGGTGGCGGTAGGGATAGGGTTTCTTCTGGCCTGGCCGCTGGCGTTGTTGTTTTTTCCCGGACAGCGAACGCGGCAGCGGACCCTGATCTTTTGTTTGGGCATTTTCAATTTCGGGTATCTGGCGATTCCGCTGATGGACCGGTTCTTCGGGGAGGGGAATGTGGGGGTTTTGTTGGTTTTCAATGTCGGGGTTGAGCTCACCATGTGGACGGTGGGGATTTTTATTCTCAGCGGAACCGGGATGAAGGGGGCTTGGAAAAAGCTATTGAATCCTCCGGTCATTGCGATGGCGCTGGCGATGAGTATCAATCTGCTCGGGTGGGCCGAGGCGGTACCCGAATTTGTGCAAACCTTCACCCGCATGGTGGGGGCTTGCGCCATCCCCATGGGGCTCTTGGTCTCCGGTTGCATGGTGGCTGATTTTCACCGTTCGATGAGGGTCCGGGAAGGGCTTCGCACCCTGACCGCAGCATTGTTGGTTCGGTTGGGTCTGGCTCCGCTGGCCTTTCTTGGGCTGGCGCTCTTTTTGCCGTTGTCCCTTGAAATCAAACAAGTCCTGGTGATTCAAGCGGCCATGCCTGCGGGGATTTTCCCCCTCGTGATAACCCGTATTTACCAAGGGGATACCAGCATCGCCGTCACCGTCGTCATCGGCACCACCTTTTTCAGCCTATTCCTCATCCCCCTCTGGATATCCATTGGGATGGGGGTTTTGTGACGGGTTGGACGCCAGAGCCGTAGAGTTCTATGCCTGCGTCAAAGCCATTTTGGTGGATTTTTGAATAAATAAGCGGAAAAATTAAAATTTGTATTGACTCCCCCCCCCCTGCTCTTCGCTAACTATTCAAAAATTATGAATCAAACTAACACGGAAAATTTGTGGGTGAATGGTTTTCACCTTTGGCGTTTATTTTCAGTCAAAGGCCTTGTTCTCATCCTTTTGAGTTTTTACATTATAGGATGTTCTTCCGACGATCCTGAGGGAAGATTGTCCCAAGGAGATTCTGTCGAGGACGATGGAATTCCAAGTGAATGGAAAGTGGAGCATGGGCTCGACCCCGATCGAAACTATGGACTGGAAGACACTTATCCGGGAACCTGGTTGACGGTAAAACAGGCCTATCACATTGATAGCAGGGAGATGGAGCGCTATGGAGATTCAACTTTACACGAGTACACCGTGGAAAACTGGGGCACCCTGGCTAGTCGGCGAAATGACTTGCGACGGTATCTGAGGGAGAAAGAACAAGCTCCCTTCGATCCTGAGAACAGGGGCGATGTGGCCGCTCATTTGGTTTCCGATTGGCAGGAAGTTCGGGATGAGCGTCGGAGGCGGGAATTTAAAGAAACGGAAGCCTTTCTGGTAGAGCGCTTTGGAGGAAATGAAGAGGGGCGGTTTCGGGTCCAGGACGCGGAACCCATCTTTGAGGAAATTAGAGAATATTTGAGTTATGATCGTCGCGATCACCGTGTGGGATATGAGCGCAATCGAGTAAGCTTGATGTACTTCGATTACAAACAACGGGCAGAAAACAATGACGCAATGGATTTTGTCAGTCAGCGATTTGAAGTTGCGGTCGTACAAGAATGGCCTCCGCATGTGAGGCTTTTCGTTTCATCCTCTGAACAAAAAAGATAACAATGAAAATACATACTAAAAAACTACTTTTATTCGCAGTGTTTGCTGCTGCAGGATAGATGGTCCCCGGACTTGGTGCTATGGATAGCGATACGATTGATGTTACTTTTGGATTCCATGATCGACATGATCGCCATCCAGAAGGATCTTACTCTGGGTCCTGTGCCGGAACTGGAGGATTGAAAAATCCTCTGAATGATGGGACGGATGAGGTCCAGAGCCATTCTAATACCAACTTTAACCATTCGGGCCATTCGATAACCTATTCTTTGGGATCAGAAGAGGGTTTTAATTCCCTGCGTGTTAGCGAGTATTTCGTTCGCAAGGGCGAAATTGAGATTACACTTTTTGATGCTTTGGGAAACCCTGTCGACAATTCTTGGAAACTACAGACTGAGGGTACAACGGTGAGCGATAATTTGGGTTCCTTTACTTGGACAAGATCCGCAGATGAATCACCCGTTGCGAGCATACGAGTTTCGACAACCCTCTCCGCTACACCTTCTGATGACCAAACGATGGCGGGACTAAATGCTGGTGCATTTGTTGTTGTTCAGGGAACGAAAGAAGAAAGACCCAAAACACTAAACCTTTCGGTTGATAAAGATACGATTTGCGTTGGGGATACCGTGACCATTACGGCGACAATTGATCCTCCTCAAGAAGAATCTGTTCTTGTTCGTCTTAGCCCAATAGGAAGCACGGAGGGGAATATTTCCATATCCGCAGGGGATACTGAAGGCAGTATACAAACAAAATCCGACGCCATGAGTTCCCCAGATCGTCACACGTTCACTGGGCAATGGGATGGCGAGGATGTTCAAGGAGAGGTAGAAGTTCTCGCCATCAAGGCCGAAATTGTAACGAATCCAATTGAATTATGTCAGGGCGAGACTTTAACCGTGAAAGGGCGCATATTACCCACTTCTGAAGATCGTACTGGCGAATGGGAGCTAGCAGAAGGGTTGGCAAATACCGTCATTGAATTTAAAGAAAAAACAGACAAAGAAATTTGTATCCAATTTAAGGATTATCCGTCTTCAGAGGCACCGATTCCCGAGAATTTCACGGAGTTTACGCTCATATTTCGTGACTCTGAACTAGAAGATTGCGAAGTTGAAAAAGACGGAAGAATAACCCCATTCAACCGATCCGATGAAGTTTCGGTTTTAAACGGTGAGGGGGCTTCACTTGAGCCATTAAGTGTAACGGTTGACTATCAACAAGCAATAACGGATTCTGATGATGTGGAGGATGAAGAAGATAAACTAGGCTTGCGGTATACCGATAGCTATGAGGATTCATGCATTGGTAGAGCCAAACCTCGGGTTCGGATTACCGTGGAGTATACTTATAGCGTGAGCACCGCTGATGCTACGGCATTTAAAGAGAGATACGCTCATGCTGCAACTGGAATACGCTATACATGGGGTGAACAAACCAAAAAAACAGGAAAAGTGGCAGGAGTCAGTTCATCACCGAATATCTCCTTGCCAATAATTGGATTAAATCTCGATTTGACTGGTGATAGCGAAAATCAGGCCGGTACTGAAAGGTTCCAAATAGAAGTAGAGCCATTAGTTTATGAAACACACAATCCGACTGAGTTATTGGAACTATCAAGATTTGTCCAGATGCAAGGTGAAGTACTTGCAAGTAGCGACCAGGGCGCTTTTGCCCGCGCAAGTTTGAGCAATGCAAGAATTTATATTAAGGACGAAAATGATGTAAGTGTCGAATGGAAACCCCAAGTGATTAAATCGTGTAATTAAAATAATAAAATGAAAAAAAGAAAAATAATAAAAACTATATGGCTTGTGATGTTCGCTTTTGCAAGCCCTGTATCGGCGGACAAAGAATTAAAAGAATCAATTGCCGATGCTATGGATCGGTATATTGACTCAATGGAACGCTATTATTTAAATTACAATGCAGAGTTCGTTGTAGAAAAAGAAAGTAGGGATTTTGTAATAAATACCATACTTGAATATTATGGGGAGCTTTGGAAATCGATTCCTAGTGAAGAGGAATTCGATTGGTTGAGGGATGCATTTACTGAGGGTTTAGAGATGCTTATTCTTAATTCCCCTTCATTTAATGTGTTTCACAAATATTTGATTAAACCTACTGAAGAAAACAAAACAAACCTGCATGGCTATCTTGACTTTCGGGTTAATGAAAAAAACATGGGTAAGGAAAATTTCCAGTATGTTTTGAACGAAGGGATTAAGCAAACTCAATATAAAGAAAATAAAAAAGAAAGTTATGAATGGATGCGTTTCGTGATTCAGAATACGCGGACCCTTTTCAAGGAGAACAAAGTTTACTTGTCTTACTGGGATTTGAACGACTGGAGCGATGTCAGGATTGAAGACTTTGATATACCGATTGCGACTGTATTTGGTCGACCCTATCCTTATGAGGTCTCAGCTGTTTTTCGGCGTGTTCTAACACCGGATTTGCATCCCGAAATAAATGAATTCCTTGGCCTTCAACCTTCGCACGATTCAGAGGGGTTTTTCCGTAAATTTGGCGATGCCTTTATTGATGAATTTTACTATTTAAATGCTCAGGAAGTTATCGGGTACTTTCGTGATTATTATACAATTTTCAACTTTAAATCAAGAACTGAACTGGAGGATTTGCTAAGTAACGAAATGGCCCAGGAAAGGTTTCTTGAAATTGTGAAATTGAGGTTTCACGATCAGGACATCATCGTGAACAACTTTGAACAAATGGGTACGATTTTAAGGAAGCTGCACAAGATTAAGTATGGGGACAAGGTAACCGGTTCTCAATTTCCTGAGTTCAGGAAAAAACCGCATGAATCGGACCTTATCCTCATTTATGATCCGGAATGGAACAGGGAAGCCGAAAAATGAGGAAAATATTAGCAAGATACGGGTGAAGAATCCCGAGTCTTTTTCCTGAAATTGACTCTGCATGATCCACCAGGGTAAGATAAATGATTGCTTAAGGGAGATTTTGTTACAATTGATGGTATTCCTCACCCTCTCTGTCAGGATAGTTGTCACCTGACTGAAAATAGTCTCTAAATGGTGTTCTCCCCCCTCCCTAGGCCCGCCCCCGGGGGCGGGCCGAGGG
>JAIUMY010000076.1 GCA_022565335.1 Opitutales bacterium | reverse complement strand
GACCATTCGCCGCAAAAACGAATTCGTCACCGAGACTTCCCACGCCTTGCGCCGGGATCTGGATATGACCCAGACCGAAAACAAGAAGCTTCTCGCCAAAAATATTTTCGTATTCGGGCAGTGCATGGAAGGCACCCAATTCTACGGGCTTTTCGGGATGATCCTCTCACTTTACCGCCAGAACAAATTCCCCGGGATCGGCCAAATGTTCCGCTACACCCTGCGCGACGAATCCAATCATATCGAACTCTTCCGCAACCTCTTCAGTGATCTGGTGGAGGAGAACAGTGACATTTGGGACGACGAGTTCAAAGAAGAGTTACGCAACCTCATGCGCCGCGCGGTGGAACTGGAAAAAGAATTCATCCGCGATTGTCTCCCCATGAATTCGGTTGGATTGAGTCTGGACGATTTCCTAATCTACATCGACTACATTGCGGACCGCCGCTTACAAGGGGTCGGCCTGGACCCCCTCTCCCCTCAAGCGACCCACAATCCCTTGCCATGGTTAGCCGAAATGATGGACATCAAAAAGGAGCAAAACTTCTTTGAAGGTCGCGTTACCGAATACCAGAAAGCCTCCTCCCTGGATGCCGTCGACGATGACGATCTATAGCCTTTTACCCTAAAACAGCCAATCCCTTGACCACCATGATCAGACCCACCTTAGAGCAAGACCTACATCTCAAACGCATTATTGCCGAAGAAGCCGGCGGCAAAAACCGTTTTGAATGGCGACAATCCCTTAACGGTTATCGCCAGACCCAACCCCAAGCCACCGTTATCCAACCCGATGGGCAGGAACAGGATTTCGATTTGGGGGAAATCGCCCAAACCATCGGGGCGGCCCTTACCCACCTGTTGACCGCCAAGAATGAAGAGAACATTTTCACCGATGACAACCGCGACTTCGTCAAGCGTATTGCCCAGTCGGTGAATGACGCCATCGCCCTCCTGGTGAAGGATAAAGGCATCGACCGTCTCGCCACCACCGAGCTGTTTACCCTCATGGAAAAGGCGCTGGTTGAGCACCGTGCCTACGAAGTGGCCAAGAGTTTAATTCTGTACCGTTCCCAGAAGCTATCCACCCCCTCCCGCCCGGCAACCGTGCGGGTGATTCGCCGGAACAACCAGATCGTTCCCTGGAACGAAGGCAAGATTGAAATCGCCGTCCGCAAGGCCTTCCTTTCGCTCGAGTTGGACTCAGCCCCCGCGCAGGAGGTGGCGAGCCAGGTTTCCGCCCGCATCGCCGAGAACAACCCAACCTACCTCCACATCGAAGAGGTCCAGGATATCGTGCAAGAGGAATTGATGAAAGCCGGGCACTTTAAGGTCGCCGAGGCCTACATCCTTTACCGTGCCCAGCGTGCGGTACAACGGGCGCAGGAAGAGGAAGCGAAGGAGGCCTCGCCCGAAGCCGGACAAGATTCCATGGTGGTCGTAAAGAACCCCGATGGAACCACCTATTTTTGGGATGCCCAGGACCTTCGCAAAAGGGTTGAATTCGCCAGTTTGGGGCTTGAACTATGCCTCAGCGTGGACGAAATCGAACATGAACTGCGACGTTCCCTCTATGATGAGATCACTCCCGAAGGGCTCCGCAGCACGATTGTCCTCAACGCCAAGACCCTCATCGAAAAAGATGCGGACTTCGCCCGTTTTGCCGGACGCATTCTCCTCACCTTTATCTATGAGGAAGTGCTCGACTGGGATATTGCCCGCGACGGCATTGGCGCCCTCAAAGACGCCCATCGCAAATATTTCCTCGACACTTATCTGGACCAGGGCATTGCCATCGAACGTTTGGATCCGAAGCTCAAGAAATACGACCTCCAGCGCCTGGGCGATCTTCTGGATCCCTCCGCGGACATGAATTTCGATTACCTCGGCATTCAGACCCTCTACGACCGCTACCTGATTATCGACAAGACCGGCACCAGCCCCAAACGCATGGAAACCCCGCAGATCTTTTGGCTGCGCGTTGCCATGGGGCTTTTTCTGAAAGAAGAAAACGATCCGGAAACCCATATCGGCACCCTGTACGACCTCTACAAGAGCCGTCGTTTTTGTTCCTCCACTCCCACCCTTTTCAATTCCGGCACCCTCCATTCCCAACTGTCCTCGTGTTACCTCTACTGGGTCGACGATTCCATTGAGGGCATCATGCAGCGCGGCATCGCCGAAAACGCCTACCTCTCCAAGTGGGCCGGCGGATTGGGAGGCTCCTGGACCTCGGTTCGCGGGACCGGCGCGCATATCGGAGGCACCAACGGAGAGAGCCAAGGCATCATCCCCTTCCTGAAATTGCACAACGACCAGTTGGTCGCGGTCAACCAGGGAGGCAAGCGCCGTGGCTCCGGCTGTGCCTACCTCGAAACCTGGCATAACGACCTCTACGATTTCCTCGAGCTTCGCAAAAACACCGGGGACGACCGTCGTCGTTGTCATGACATGAACACCGCCAACTGGATTCCGGACTTGTTCATGAAACGCATGGAACATCGTAAGGACTGGACCTTCTTCCGCGCCAATCAAGTACCGGACCTCCACAATCTCTACGGCAAGGCCTTCGAGGAAAAGTATGTGGAATATGAAGCCCGCGCTGAAAAGGGGGAAATTTACGGTGAAAAAGTTCCGGCGATCGAAGTTTGGAAGCGAATGCTCAAAATGATTTTCGAAACCGGACATCCCTGGATCACCTTTAAGGACACCTGTAATGTCCGTAGCCCCCAGGACCATGCCGGCGTCATCCACAGCTCCAACCTCTGCACCGAGATCACCCTCAACACCGGTCCCGACGAAACGGCCGTTTGTAATCTCGGATCGGTCATCCTGGACAACCACCTCGACGAACAGGGCAATCTGGATCTCCCCAAGCTCCGGGAGACCATCCACGCCGCCGTCCGGGCTCTCGACAATGTCATCGACATCAACTACTACCCCACCGAAGCCGCGCGTAATTCCAACCTCCGCCACCGACCCATCGGCCTCGGCGTCATGGGCTTGCAAAATGCCCTCTATCGCCGCGGCATTTCCTTCGCCTCGGAGGCAGCCGTTGATTTCAACGACGAATACATGGAGGCCATCGCCTACTACGCCTACGAAGCCTCCTCGGACCTCGCGGCGGAGAACGGCCCCTATTCCTCCTACCAAGGCTCCAAATGGGATCGCGGTCTCCTCCCCCCCGACACCCTGGATCTATTGGAAAAAGAACGCGGCGAGACCATCGAAGTCCCCCGTGGCGGACGCATGGACTGGGATTCCCTCCGCGAGAAGATTCAACGGCAGGGAATGCGCAACAGCAACGTTCTCGCTATTGCCCCCACCGCGACGATCTCCAATATCATGGGGACCTCCCCCTGTATCGAACCGGCCTACAAGAATCTCTTTGTGAAGAGCAATCTCTCCGGCGATTTCATCGTGCTCAACGGATACCTTGCCAAAGACCTCAAGGCCCGTGGCCTTTGGACGCCGGATATGATCGACAGCCTCAAATACTTCGATGGCGACCTCAAAAGCATCGAAGCCATCCCCGAGGATCTCAAAGACCGTTACCAAACCGCCTTCGACATCGACTTCAACTGGTTCATCGAAGCCGCCGCCCGGCGTCAGAAGTGGATCGACCAAGCCCAATCGGTCAACCTCTTCCTGGACAAGCCGGATCTCAAAACCCTCAGCCACATGTATCGCGCGGCTTGGCGCAAAGGCCTCAAGACCACCTACTACCTCCGCACCCTCGGAGCCTCCCACATTGAGAAGGCCACGGTTAGCGTGAAAAAGGAAGTGCGTCATGGGAAAGGCCCCAAAGTCTACACCGAAGCCGAGAAAAAAGCCTGTTCTCTCGAAGCCATGCAAAATGGCGAGGAATGCGAAGCCTGCCAATAAGCCATCGATTCACCTCCCATCCTTACCAAAGCCCCGCCGGTCTTCCGGTGGGGCCTTTTGTTTCCGTTCCTTCACATTTGTCAAGGACTAGTCTTGACCATTCCGGCCCCTATCCCTTTATTACTCAATTCATGCAAGAGAGTGAAAGTGATCCTTCTTCCTGTCGATTTAAACGCATTGTGCTAAAGCTCAGTGGGGAGGTTTTGCGAAGCCCTCAGAACGGGGACGCCATCGATCCGGACATCCTTGAAAAACTCTGCCTGCAAGTAAAAGAAATTTACGACGCCGGGATCGAAATTGGCCTGGTCATCGGCGGAGGCAATATTTTCCGCGGGCTCTCGGGCTCCAAACGAGGGGTCGACCGGACCACCGGCGATTACATGGGCATGCTGGCCACCGTTATCAATGGCTTGGCCATCATGGACCAGCTCGAAAAAATGGGGGTAGTCACCCGGGTGATGAGCTCCATCCCCATGAACCAATTAGCCGAGCCCTTCATTCTCCGCCGTGCCGTTCGCCATCTTGAAAAGAAACGCGTCGTCATTCTGGTAGCGGGCACCGGCAACCCGTATTTCTCCACCGATACCACCGCCGCCCTCCGCGCCAGCGAAATCAATGCTGAAGTGATTCTCAAGGCAACCAAAGTGGACGGCGTTTACGATAAGGATCCGGTCAAACATGCCGATGCCGTTCGGTACGAAACCATCAGCTACATCGACGCCCTCAAACAACGGCTCAATGTGATGGACTCCACCGCCTTCTCTCTCTGTATGGACAACAACATTCCCATTCTGATTTTTGATCTCAACGAGGAACACGCCATCAAACGTGCCGTTCACGGTGAAAAGATCGGCACCCTCGTCCATAATCCCTGAGAACCCTCAAGACCATCTGATATGCAAGACCATCCAGCCCTAAAAGAAGCCAAAAAAGCCATGCAGGCCGCCGTTGAGCACGCCCTGCACGAATTCTCCACCCTCCATACCGGGAAAGCCTCCCCCAGCATGGTGGAAAATCTCACCATTGAAGCCTACGGCAGCACCATGCGCCTTAAAGAGGTTGCCGCCATCACGACCCCCGATTCCCGGACCATTCAAATCCAACCGTGGGACAAGTCGGTTATGCAGGATATCGCCAAGGCGATCCAAACCTCCAATCTCGGGATCAACCCGGCCGTCGACAGCAATGTTATCCGTCTGCCGATGCCGGATCTGAGCCGGGAACGCCGCCAGGATCTCATTAAGGTCTGCCATGGCATGGCCGAGGATGGGCGGGTTTCCATTCGCCACGCCCGCCGCGACGCTCTCGATATTGTCAAAGCCGAACAAAAAGACGGCGCTCTCCCCGAGGACGATGCCAAACGCGTGGAAAAAGAAATTCAAGAAGCCACCGACAAAGCCATCAAAGAAGTCGAATCCCACCTTGCTGACAAAGAAAAGGAATTGCTGACCGTCTAGGCCTTCCCACCACGTTTTTCCACGCCCGGCGATCTCCCCGCGAACTCGTCGGGCGTTTTTTATTACTCTTTCCATGATCTTTCTCCGCAACCTTTCCCTCCGCTACGGCAAGAACCTTCTCTACAACGACATCTCCGCCGCCATCCATGCCCATGACCGCATCGGTTTGGTCGGTTCCAACGGTTCCGGAAAATCCACCTTCTTGAAAGTGCTCATGGGGGAAACCGAAACCGATTCGGGAACCATCGAAAAACCGGATTACTTTACCGTCGGCTACCTTCCCCAGGACGGTATCCAAAGCGGCGGAAAAACACTCTTCGACGAAGCCCAAAGCGCCTTCGGCGACGCTCTCGAGTTGCAGAAAAAAATTGATGCCGCCGGGGACCAAATGGCCACCATGGACACCTCCACCGAGGCCTTTTACGACTTGGTGGATCAAATGGAGCTTTGGGAAAAACAACTCGAGGAACATGAACCCCGGAAAATGCGCTCCCGCATCGAACGGATTTTGCTCGGCCTCGGCTTCTCGCTCGAGGACCTGGAGCGCAACACCGCCGAGTTTTCCGGAGGTTGGCAAATGCGTATCGCCCTCGCCAAGCTACTCCTCCAAGCACCCTCTCTCCTTCTTCTGGACGAACCGACCAATCACCTGGACATCGTCACGCAAACCTGGGTAGAGGACTATCTGAAGCATTACCAGGGAGCCTTGGTGGTCATTTCCCACGACCGCGCCTTTCTCGATGAGGTCACCACCCGCACCATGGAATTGAAACTCGGCCGCCTGGCTACCTACAAAGGCAACTATTCCTTCTACGAAAAGGAACGCGAGGCCCGCCGGGTCCAAAACAAACGCGCCTACGACAATCAGAAAAAAGAAATTGGCCGGATGAAGGACTTCATCAACCGTTTCCGCTCCAATGTCAAAAAAGCCAGTTTGGTGCAGAGTCGGATCAAGGCTCTCGAGAAAATGGAACTCATCACCCTCGAACCCGAGGAAAAGAAGATGTACTTCCGCTTCCCTCCCCCTCCTCCGGGAAGTGCCCGGGTGATTACGCTGGAAAACATGCACAAATCCTTCGGCGACCTGCACCTCTTCCAAGGGCTCGACTTGCGGATCGAACCCGGTGACCGCATAGCCGTGGTCGGCGTTAATGGAGCCGGGAAATCCACTCTTGCCCGCATCCTTGCCGGGGTAGAACCCATCGACCAGGGAGAACGCCAGGTGGGCATCAATACCGTGATCGGCTACTTTGCCCAGCAGCAGGCCGAGGAACTCAACCCCCGCCTAACCGTGCAACAGGAAGTCGAACAAGCGGTGGAAGACCCCGCCGAAGCCAACCCACGAGCGGTTCTCGGGGCCCTACTTTTCAGCGGTGAGGATGCCAACAAGAAAGTCGAAGTCCTCTCCGGCGGTGAACGCAACCGCGTTGCGCTCGCCAAGATGCTCATGCGCCCCGCCAATTGCATCATCCTCGACGAGCCGACCAATCACCTCGACTTGCGCAGCAAGGAGGTTTTACAGGACGCCATCAACACCTTCGATGGATCGGTGATTCTGGTAAGCCACGACCGGGCCTTTCTCGACGGCGTGGTCAACAAAGTGCTCGAAGTCAGCCCCAGCGGCACCCGGATGTTGACCTGCAACGTGACCGAATACATCCAGCGCCTCGAAGCCGAACGGGCGGCCCGCGAGAACGGTGATGGGTAAAGGCGAATTTTGCCATAAAGCCAACCCCACCCCGCAGGAAGGGGTTTACCCCCCGACCACGATGAATCAAGGAGCCATTCGATACCTCAAACCCACCCAAAACGACCAATTCGGGGCGTAAAGCCCCTCCGACAGGAAACGCAATCAGCTGTATTTTTCCCCGCGCACCACTTCCACCTCGTCCACATAGGCGATGACGGCAAAGTGCTTGAAATACTTTTCCGCCAGCAAAGCCAGGATTTTCTCGGCCACCTCCGGGCGGACAATGGTTTCCACCTTCACGTTGCGCCCCTCCCAATCGCTGGCCCGAACGCCGCGGGAACCACGACCCTCCGTTTTGGTCACGGTGTAACCGGAAGCCCCCGCGGCCAAGAGTTCCTTTAGTAATTTTTCTTCGACCACGGCTTCAGCAACCATGGTGACTCTTTTCAATTTTACGGTACGGGAACTTGTCATGAGGGAATAAAGGATAAAAGGAAAGCTTTGCAGAATCAATAAAACCAAGAAGCCATCATATGATAAAAAGGAATGCCCAAGGCGAGATTGAAGGGAAAAGTGATGGCCAAAGAGGCCGTTAGGTAATACCCCGGATTGGCTTCCGGAAGGGTCAGTCGCACGGTCGCCGGCGCGGCGATATAGGAAGCGCTGGAAGCCAACACCCCCAGGATGGTCGCACCTCCCAGGGACATTCCACAAAGCACCCCCAGCAGAACCCCCAAAAAGGCATTTACGATAGGCGCCAAAAGACCAAAAGCCACCAAGGCCCACCCAACCTTGCGAATATCCGCAAAACGGCGGGAAGCCACCATCCCCATCTCCAGCAAAAACAAGCAAAGAATCCCCTGGAAAGGATCGACAAAAAACCCTTCCACCTTGGCAAACCCCTCGGGACCAGAAAACGCCCCGATTACAATCCCTCCCAACAAAAGAAAAACACTCTTGCTCGACAAGACTCTGGTAAAGACCGACCACAATTCCCCATTGTTTCGCGCCGAGGATCTTTTGATCAAAAATAACGCCACAATAATTCCGGGAACCTCCATAATGGCCACGACCGCTGGCAAATAGCCTTCTGCCTCCACCCCCACCATCTCCAGAAAAGATAGCGCGGCGAGAAAGGTCACAATCGAGACCGAACCATAATGCGCGCCCATCGCGGCCGCATCAGCCTTGGAAAACTTGAAAACCTTCTGCAAGAAAGGGTAGACCCAAAGGGGAATGGCCGCACTCAGCAGCAACGCCCCCAGTAAGGGCCAAACTAATTCGCTGACCGGATAGGATACCAACGACACTCCGCCCTTCATCCCGATGGCCAGGAGGAGATACATGGCAATTCCCTGATACAAAGGCTCCGGAAAACGGAGATCACTCCGCACCACCGTCGCCGCTACCCCCAGAAAAAAGGAGAGTATAATCGGCGAGAGAAAATTGGCGATTATAGCGTCCATGTGAGTAAAACCCCGGCAGGTTAGCCTTCCGCTGACCGAGGCTCAAGGGCCTCCGACGAATCCTTTCCGCGCCCCTTCCATAACATCGCCAGAGAAGCCACCGAGACCACGAGCATTGCGCTAATCAAAGAAGCCGTAAAAACCTTCGGTTCCCCCGCCGCAACCTCTTGCCAGCCTACCGTCGCCCGCCAACTGAAAGCGGCCGTCAATAAAAGCGTAAAACCCAACGCAGCCCACCAAACGGCTTTGGGCAAAGAATTGAACAGGATCCCCAACACCACCATAATGGCCCCGAACCCGGGGCCGGTCATCAAAGCCGTTTTGGCCCCTTCGGGATTGGAGGCATACCCCGCAATCCCGCACGCCGCCAAAAACAAGCCGTAACCAATATACCATTTGGAGAGAGAAATTTGCTTCATACACTTTATGGGAATAGCGGTTTCCTGCACTTTGGCAACGGTATTCGACGCTCCAATCCAAGCCCTCCCACTGAACCGCAACCGCCACAATCAGTCATTGCCTTTTATCCAACCGTTGATACGGTTTTCCCCATGAACGAGCCTTCTTCCCCTTCCCTTCAGTGGATAGATTTGCGTGATCTCGGTCTCCGTGGCATGGCTTGGAACGGCGAACCCCGGGAGAACCCCTACGACCGTTTGCCCGCTGCGCTCAAGAAAGAACTCCCCGAAGGCCTTTGGCGCCAAGGCATCTGTAGTGGTGGCCTCTATGTGGATTTTATCGCCGATACCCCCTGGCTCTATGCGTCCTGGGATATTGAAGGCGATCCCCCCAATGACCCTTTTACCGCGCCTGCCGGGCAAACCGGAGTCGACCTCTACGGCCAAAACGAGAACGGCCACTGGGCCTGGATTGGAGCGCAAGCATATCCCGACGACCAGAACTCCCCAGCGCCCCTGAATCGGCACCCCCTGGCCGCCGGTTCCCGACGGTACCGACTTTACCTCCCCTTGCGCCGACGCACTACCAAAGCCTCCCTTGGTCTCCCCAAGGAATGTCCGGCACCCCCGGCCGTTCCCGCCCCCACAAAATATATCGCCTACTACGGCACCTCCATCGTCCACGGCGCTGGCGTCAGCCGCGCCGGCCTGTCCCACGCCTCGCAGATCGGTCGCGGTCTGGCTCCTGAATTGAAAAACCTCGGGTTCTGCGGCACCGCCAAACTGGAGCCCGAAATGGCGGAAATGCTGGCCAAACTGGATCCCCGGCTTTTCATCATTGACCCCCTCCCCAACAATACCGCCCCCGAACTCACCGAAAAACTCCCCCGTTTCCTGGAAATCCTCCGCCACCAGCGCCCCCAAACTCCGATACTCCTTCTCGGCGACCGGCAATTCGGCGACAGCACCTTTCTTCCCCAACGCCTACTTGACTACGAGGAAAAGAATACCGCCCTGCGGAACGTCTTTGCCCAACTCCCCGAAAACGACCCCACCCACCTTCATATCGACGACAACTGGTATGGCGCCGATTTTGAAGGCACCTCCGATGCCAGCCACCCCAACGATCTCGGGGCCAGCCACATGGCCGAAACCCTCCTCCCCATCATCCGCGAACTCCTCGACTTGCAGGAGTGATTTTCTCATCGACAAGGAACCTTATCCCAAACACCAACCCACCCACCCCTCTTCCCTCCCATGATCCCAATAAAATCGATCTTCCTCGGCAGTTTGCTTTTTGCTTTCTCAGCCAATTGCCTCTTCGCCGTTGCGCCCATACTGAATATCAAGGCAACTCATCCCCAGGATGTTTCCCTGGAAGCGGGCTTGATCCTGGGACCTGATTTCGGCAGTGACTGGTCCAGCTCATCCCATGGTCTGGCCCTCTCCATTGAGCCAGGAAAATCCGGGCACAAAGCACATGTCGGATATGGGTATTTCGAAGCAGCCCCGGGCATGATCCGATCTTTGCGGGTCACCGGAACCTATTATTGGGATGCCGGCCATGTGAGTTCTTCCGCCCCAAGCGATGACTATTACGGCTTTCAAGTAACCGGAGGCCTCTGGTTCGTCGTTTGCTCGGCCGGCGTTCTATGGAATACCCAAAGCAGCGATTCCGTCGTCACCTTCGGCGTCGGAGTGGGCTTCTGAATATCCCTCCGGAACAGGAACCAAAATAAGAAATTTCGGTGATCGATTTGCCGCGAAATTTCCCCATACTGGGCCTATGGTAAAAAAGACATTCGAAGAACTGGAGCTGTCTCCGGAAATACTTAAAGCCGTCCACGCAATGGGATTTGAGGAAGCGTCCCCGATTCAGTCGGCAGCGATTCCAGTGCTACGGGTCGGCGGGGATGTCATCGGACAATCCCAAACCGGCTCCGGGAAAACCGCCGCCTTTGCCATCCCGTCCATCGAGAAAGTGGACCCGAAATTGGCCGCCACCCAGGTTCTGATTCTTTGCCCCACCCGGGAATTGGCCGTACAGGTGGCCGAGGAAACGGCCCGCTTGGCGGCCTACAAAAAAGGTGTCCGGGAGTTGCCGATATACGGAGGACAATCCTATGAGCGACAATTCAGGGGCTTAAAGAAAGGCGCCCATATCGTCATCGGAACCCCCGGACGGGTCCTCGACCACCTGGAAAAAGGCACGCTGAAGCTGGACCACTTGCAAACCATCATCCTCGACGAAGCCGACCGGATGCTCGACATGGGCTTCCTCGAAGACATTCAAAAAGTACTCGAACAAATGCCCGCCGAGCGGCAAACCGTTTTGTTCTCGGCAACCATTCCCCGGCCCATTGCCGAGTTGATCAAGACCTTTACCACCAACCCCACCACCGTAAAGATTGAGAGCCAGCAAATGGCCGTGCCGGAGATTGAACAGGTATGGTACGAGGTGGACCGCCGCACCAAACTGGATGTCCTGTGCCGGATCATCGACATGGAGGACATCCACTATGGTATCATTTTTTGTGCCACCAAAGTCATGGTCGATGGCTTGACCGAGCATTTAACCGCCCGCGGGTACCTGTCCGATAAATTACACGGAGATATGACGCAAGCCATGCGGGAACGGGTGATGAATCGTTTCCGCAAACGAAACCTGGAGTTCCTGGTCGCCACCGATGTGGCCGCGCGGGGCCTCGACGTGAAGGACATTCAAGTGGTGTTCAATTACGACCTTCCGAACGACGGGGAGGATTATGTCCACCGGATCGGCCGCACTGGCCGGGCCGGAAGCGATGGCAAGGCGATTACCTTTGTCGCCGGCCGGGAATTGTACAAATTGCAAAACATCATGCGGTTTACCAAAGGGAAAATTCGCCGCGAAAAGGTTCCCACCGTAGAGATGGTGGAGAAACGCAAAGCGAATGTCTTTTTTGAAAATCTCCGGGAAACGCTGGAAAAGAAAACCTACCGACGGTTTGATGACTTCACCGACCGGTTGCTCGAACAAGGCTATGCCCCCACCGATATCATCTCCGCCCTGGTCCACTTGCGCGGGGGAGATGGCGGTGTAAGTGATAGCCCGGTAAAGGAAAACCCACTGATCGACTCCCCTCCCAAGGGCAAAGGAAAGGTTTCCAAATACGATCGGGCGGGCGATCAGGAGAAATCCCCCTTTCGCAAGAAAGAGAAAAAGAACAAAAAAGACCGCAAGAAAAACGCCGCACCAACAACCGCCATTGTCCTGGAACTCGGCAGCGAAAACGGAATCCGGGTAGCCGACGTTCTGGGCGTCATCCTGGGTGCCGCCCGCATTCCCAAAAACGATATCGGCTTTATCAAACTCAACAAAGATCACGCCATTGTGGAGATGCCAATCAAACATGCGGAAACCGCCATCGGCAAATTGGATGGTATCCAGTTCAAAAAACAACTCCTGCGAGTGCACCCCCAAGGATCACGGTAATCTTTTCTTGCGAACAGAAGAACCATGCCCTCAGTAAAAAGCCCCCTCGGTCAGCCCTTACTCCCCGGATTCCATCCCGACCCGACTTGAGTTCGGGTGGACGGATACACTTATCTCGCGACCTCTACCTTTTCCTGGTTGCCCGGCATCCCTGTCTATCGTTCCAAGGACCACCGACACTGGGAAGCGCTTCCCCATGTCATTCCCGACTCCCACACTCTCCCCTTTGAAGAAAGCGGGGTTGACGCCGGTCTCTCCGCCCCCGGCCTTTGCCATGACGGCCAACGGTTTTTGCTGGCCTGCACGCTGGTCCACCGGCACACCCGTCGGCATCACAATTTCATCTGCACCAGTGAAGACCCTACCCAAGGTTCTTAAATGAAACAGAACCACGAATGGACACCAATAAACACGAATAGGAAGGGTTCTTCTTTCCCCTGTAAAGGAGCCTTCCGGGGAAAGAAACTTCCTGAAGCCAAATCGAATCCTATCCAAAGTAGGGCTTGCGTTTACGCAACGCCGTCGCGCTAAGAACAGTCGGAGGTCCGCCAGACGGAACGTCCTTTCAAAGGACCTACGCAAACCTTTGGCTGGATTGACGAAGGTCTATTCACTCTCAGGGTCTCAGAGCTTCCATCATAGCGGGAAAATTGTTTTTGGCGGCTTCAACTTCTGCTTCGTAATCAAAATGCATGGTTCCCCCGCTTTTCCAGGATGCCTTGGGTTCCAAAGTGTCTTTTAAGCCTCTTCAGAAAAATCTGTGGGTTGATTTTGGCTCTGGGAGATTTCCAAGGTTATGATAAAGAGATGTTTCCAACGCATTGAAAGTCCGATATCCGTATGCTTTTCTGGTTATCAAATTCACATTG
>JAIUMY010000075.1 GCA_022565335.1 Opitutales bacterium | reverse complement strand
TCATTTGCCGTTTCACACGATCCATCAGAGCAGAGCCTATCGTCTTGCGCTTAAGTCTTTATTCAAAAACAACTTGAAATTTTCGATGGGGGGTTTCCGGGAAATGTGGGTCAGGAGTCCTGAGTCTTTGGAGGGCTGTTTGGGGAGCGCTGGCGGCGGTGGACGGTTCCTCCCAGCACCAACGGTGCGACATGCCAAAGCCCGGGGCAGGGCCCCGGGAATAGGAGATCCCCTCATCCGTAAGCCCTGAAAGGGCGGCATGTTGGGAGGGATTCTTTGGGGCGATACCGGACGAAATTGGACGTTGGCCGCAATGTCGCCCTTACAGGGCTCTTCGTTTTGTGTCCTCTGATTCCCCGGGGCGTTGCCCCGGCCTTTGTTCTTTTGGCCTGTTGGGGCGGTAATGGGTTGGCGGTTGTTTGTCTGCCCGGTGGGTGCGTTGGGCAATTGCCCGTTCCAAAACTCCACTTTTCCCGCCGTATTCGACGGGCGTCCTCAGCCAAAAGTGCGGTCGAGGCGGGCTTTGTGGTAGGCGTGGCGTTGGGCGGAGGTCATGGCGGCGAAGTCGGGTTGGCCGTTTTCCTTGACGGGCCAGTCGGGGGATTTCGCCGAACTGCATCCGCAAGAATCTTTGGGTTTGGCCGATTGGGGGCGGCTGGTTGGGGCCGCCGGTTTTTTCAAGGTTGGAGCGGGGTGGACGCTTTTGCGTTTCACCGGAGTCCCGCCGCCGTAGCTCATGGCCTGGTCGGTTAAAACGAGATCGTCATCGAGGGGACGAGTGGGTTTGATTTTCAGACTTTCGAGTGTGCCATGGTAGGCGCGAACCGCTTCCTCCGGGGGCAAAACCCCGTCGGTGATGTAGCGGAGCATCTGAATAAAGGCCAGTTGGTGCTCGGCGTTGTTGATCTTACGTCCGTAAAGGGCGACGCGGGCGCCGTACTTTTGGGCGTCGTGGACCAACTGA
Source organism: Opitutales bacterium (assembly GCA_022565335.1). Classification (GTDB taxonomy): domain Bacteria; phylum Verrucomicrobiota; class Verrucomicrobiia; order Opitutales; family T3Sed10-336; genus JAIUMY01. The sequence goes on along the minus strand of JAIUMY010000075.1, from coordinate 12,444 downwards.
AAGGCATCGAGAGTGGTACCGGCGCTGCCGCCGAGAATCCCGACCACCATATTGGGGTCGTACTGAACCAACTCCTCCATGTGACGGGGGCCCTGGTAAACGATCTTCAGGAAGAGCGGGCGTCCGGCTTCGGTGACCCCGGCGAGGGAACGGACGATATGGTCGTTGACGAACTCGCCCAGCTTGTCGTCGGGAATGCCGGTGGGAACGTTGGGGTTGAAGACCTCCAGGAAATACCGGAATTTCTTTTCTTCGGCTTCTTCCCGGAAAGCCTTGAATTCCTGCAAGGTTTTACGGTCCTGTTCGAGGTCATTAACGAAAGTTACCGAATAGAGCCCCAGGTTGGCTCCGGGAAACTCTTCGCCAGACCGGTCGCATTCGTTCTTGCCGCATTGGATGTGGTCGATACTGGCCGACCGGAAAGTTTGCGCGGGTTCCTTGATGTAGTTGCCATGCCGAACGGCCCAGACATCGGTGGTGTCATTGGCCCGGGCGGCGGGAGTGAGGTGGGATTTTTGGAAGAGGCCTTCCTTGATCGTCAATTGCTCGTTGAGGTAGGCCGACATGAGCATGATATCCACCAGCCCCTGATCCACGACTTCGCGGATCACGTCCATGTATTCCGGAATATTGCGGTAGCCGAATTCCTCCCGGGTCCAGACCTCCGGCGAAAACTGCGCCGGGACTGCGCCTTTTTCCGAAAGATAGGAACGGGGTCCGGTGGCCCGAATCCCAAAAGCCATATCGGCATCCTTGGCATCGGCGATGATAAAGTCCCGCACGGACGAATCAGCTTTAATATTGGCAAGTTTTTGGTCTAAGCTTTTCATGGGAAGGGTGAGGGGTGAAGGTTGAGGGATGAAGGGGAAGGTTGAGGGGTGAGGGATGAAGGGACTAGGAAATGCGGGACTTTACTTTTTTGGAGATGGTGGTGAAGATGGCGATGATTTGGTTTACCTCGTCATGAAGATCCTGGAGGCGTGTTGAGGGGATGATTTCTGCGTCACGAAGAAGTTCTAGCCAATAAGCGGTTTCATCTGATTCGCGTAAGCATTCACCTATTTTGGAGATAAATTCAGCATCTGAGCGGGCACGGTTTGCTTCGCGGTAATTGGCTCCAATAGAGGTTCCGGATCGTAGAAGCTGACGACTAAGAATCCTCGCGGATTGTTTCTTTGGCATCGCTTCACATAGGCGAATGATTCTCAGCGCCAGAGTTTTGGTTCTTTCGCTTAGTGCCACCCTTTCCTCTTCAACAAGGGACAAACCCGAATCTCTTTGTTCATAGCGCATTTGATTCATCCCTCATCCATCACCCCTCAACCTTTGAAAGCGTTGTCTTCAACGCTTTTGCGCTGTTTTGGAGGCCGAGTTGTTCGCGGGGCCAGAGTTTGATTTCGTGGTGGGCGAGGACGCCTTGGCGGCCGAGGACGGTGGGGACGCTGAGGCAGATGTCGCGGATGCCGTAGCAACCTTGCTGGAGGGAGGAAACGGGGAGGAGGCGTTTTTCATTGCCGACGATGGCCCGGCAGGTATCGGTGATGGCTTGGGCAACGGCCCAGCCGGCTCCGCCTTTGCGGCTGATAACTTCCGCTCCGCTGCCTTGGGTGCGTTTGAAGAGGCGGTTCTGGAAGGTGTGGTCGATTCCGGGAAGGCCTTCCAGTGGCAGGCCGTTGACGGTGGCGGAAGACCAGATGGGGACCATGGAATCGCCATGTTCCCCGAGGATCAGCGCTTTCACCTGGGTGGGGGCGAGATCCAGTTCATCGGCAATGAGTGAACTGAAGCGGGCGGTATCCAATTGGGTTCCCAGTCCGATGACTTGTTGCCAGGGCAAGGAAAGGGTTTGCTGGGCCAGATGGGTGAGAATGTCCACGGGGTTGGAAACGACAAAGACGATGGCGTCCCGGGAGTAGCCGCCGTTTTGGATTGAGTCGAGGATTTGCCGGAAGAGCGAGACGTTTCGGTTGATCAGGTCCAGCCGTGATTCGTCGGGTTGGCGGCGCAGGCCAGCGGTGATGATGAACACATCGGTATCGGCGGCCTTGGCATAGTCCCCGGCATAGATTTTTTGATCGGCGGAAAAGGCACTGCCGTGCAGGAGATCGAGCGCCTCGCCCTCCGCCATGGCCTCGTTGGCGTCGATCAGTTGGATCTCGCTGAAAAGGCCAGCACATTGAAGATTGAAGGCGGCACAGGAGCCGACGCGGCCCCCGCCGCCGATGATCGTTGCTTTCATGGGATTCAGGCGTTTTTCAGGCGTTGCATGATTGTGTCGGTGACCATTTGGACGACTTTCTCCGCCTCGGGATCGCGCTCGTCGGGGGGAATGTCTCCGGTAGCCGCTTCTTCGGGGCCCCGAACCTCACAGGTTACGCCGGGGCGGAATTCGCTGTTATCGCAGAGTTCACATTCCTTGAGGCCGTCCCGTTTGTCGGACATCCCGAGTTGTTTGCGGATGGCGATAATATCCTGCATCTTGCGGCCCCCGATGGAGTGGAGTTGTCCTCCGTTGAGTTGGGAGGCGATCCATATGGTCTGGCAGGCGGTTTCGGTATTTTCAATTTTCCAATAGGCGTCTTCGACATCCTTGCCCCAAACGATGACGCCATGGTTTTCCAGGAGAATCGAGCAATGGTCGGGGGCGATTTTGGCGACCCGCTCGGCCACTTCGGAGGAGCCGGGGGTTTCATAGGGAACCATGCCGATTTCGCCGAGAAAGACTTCCGCTTCCGAGCACAGACAAGACGGAGGAGTGACCGAGGCGACGGCGTAGGCGGTGGAGTGGGGAGGATGTCCGTGAATACAGGATTTCGCTTCCGGGGTCGCCTTCATGATGGCGATGTGCGTATTGACTTCGCTGGTACGTGGGCGGGTTCCGGCGAGTTGTTTGCCATCGAGATCAACCAGACAAATATCATCGGGGGTCATATACCCTTTGGAAATCAGGGTTGGGGTGCAGAGCACCATATTGTCGCCGACCCGGATAGTGATATTGCCTCCATTGCCATCGACGAAATTGCGATTCCACATACGACGACCAATGTCCACCATCCGGTTCTTCAGGGTGACGATTTCCGGGGAATGGAAAAAGGCCTGGATGGCTTTGTTGCCAACCGGGTCGCCACCTTTTTTCCAGCGGTATTCAAAATCCGGCAACGGGGGAACCTGGTAGGTGTCCCCGTTCTTGGGTTTTGCCGATGATCCCGGGCGTGCGGGAGCTCCGGTAGGGGCTTTGCCCAGGGAAGACAAAAGGTCTTTGGCGGAGGGCGTCAGGAGAGCTCCGGCGGGAAGGGTGTCGAGGGACTCACCCTTTTTTTGCATTTCCAGAAGATCTTTTTCAGTAATAATGGTAGGCATGGTGGGAATTAGGAAAGGGGTTGAAAATTGATCCGGTCAATGATCGCGGCATTGATTGCGTCGATGGGAATCGGGGGCACAAAAGGGGAGGCGGCTTCGCGGCCTTCGACAAATCCGATGACATCGCCAACGCCAGCGCCGAGGTCGTCGTAAACCACCAGCGAGGGTTGCGCGGTGAGAACCGGGTCGCCGTCGAGCGATGGCATCTGCTTACGGGTGGCCGGACTGACCAATAGCCAGCGGGCTCCCTCCATTCCGGGGGCAACCTGACTCATGGTGAGTCTTCCGATGACAGTTCCGAGGCGCATGAAATTTTAAAGTAAGAAGTAAGAATTAAGAGTTATGAATTTGGTCTTGAATTGCGATCACCAGGTATCGGGCGGGGCTTTGGTCGTCGTTGACCAATTGGCGAGAGGCTTTGCCGTCGGAGGAAAGGATAACGATTTGGTGTTTGCCCGCCCCATGGGGGTCGAGGGCGATAATCGGTCCGTTTCCGATGGCTTCGTGGCGGCTGTTCACCGGTTGGCAAAGGACCATCCGAAACCCCTGAAAACTCGGGTGTTTTCGGGTTGAGGTAACATTGCCTTCCACGCGTGCCAGAAGCATTTTTAATAAATACGGAGATTTTCCACCATCACGCAGCGACGCGTGCGGGTGAAGGTTTTCGGATTGGTGATGCCTTCGCCGGTGGGAGTGGCGATGGAGAAACTCAGGTACCCTTCGCCACCCAGTCCCAGTCCGGCGACCGAGGGGCCGTTTTTGACGAAGAGCGAGGTGTCCATCAAGCGGGCCAACTGGGTCATCTGATCGACGTTCTTGGTGTGGATGATGGCGGTATGCTTGTAATTGTGTTCGGTTTCGTAGGCCAGACGGGCGGCCTCGTCGAAGTCCCGCACCCGGACGATGGGAAGGAACGGCATCATTTGTTCCTCATCGACGAAAATATGGTCGGCTCCGGTTTCGCCGAAAAGGAGCGGTGTGTTGGCCGGAATGGTGGCGCCCGCGTGACGGGCGAGGTCGGCAGTGTCACGGCCCACCAGGTCGCGGTTGACGGTGGGTCCGGCGCAGCCTGCACCCTTGCCTTCGGGGAAGACAAACGCCGCTTCGGCCAAGCGTTCGATTTGGTCGGGCTTTAGGCGGAAGGCCCCGGCGCGTTCCATGGCTTTCATGAAAGAATCGAAAACTTGCTCCAGCACAAAGACCTGTTTTTCGCCAATGCAGAGAAGGTTGTTGTCGAACGAGGCTCCGGCGATGATGTCGGCGGCGGCCTTGTCCAGGTCGGCGCTGACATCGACCACCACCGGCGGATTTCCGGGACCGGCACAGATGGCCCGTTTTCCGGTTTTCATGGCGGCGGCGACGACGCCTGGTCCTCCGGTTACGCAGAGGAGGCGGGTGGCTTCGTGGGCACAGAGGGCTTGGAAAGAATCGAGGGAAGGCTTTTCGATGATCGAGACCAAATTCTCGATCCCCAATTCCCGGAAAATGGCTTCATTGTAGGCCCGTACGGCGGTGGCGGCACAGCGCGCTCCGCTGGGATGGGCATTGAAGACCACGGCGTTGCCGGCGGCGACGATGTTGACGATATTGCCCGAGAGAGTAGGGATGGAGTGGGTGGAGGGAGTGATCGCACCGACCACGCCAAAGGGAGTGTACTCCTCCATGGTGATCCCATGGTCGCCGCTCATTCCGGTGGGGTGCAAAAATTCCACGCCCGGAACCAGGGGGATGATTTTCAGCTTTTCGATCTTGTGATCGAGGCGTCCGATACGGGTTTCCTCGAGTTCGATCCGTCCCCAGTCCTCGGCGTTGGCGACGGCGAGCTTTTTGACGATTTCGCAAACCTTGGCGCGTCCTTCGAGACCCTTTTCCTTCAATTGAAGAAAGGCCGCATGGGCGGCCTCGCAGGCTTCTTCGGCGGTTTCAAACACCCCGAAGGCTCGGCGATTGCTGCCATTGCGCCGACCCGGAGAGGCTGGTAAACGGTCGGATGGTCCGGAAGATGCCGGTGCCGGAGCCGGTGCTGGTTTGCCCAGCTTTTGCATCACTTCGGCAACGATATTATCAATCAATTTTTGATCCACGGGAAGAAAAGGGGGTTAGTGGTGGAAGGGGAGGTTTTAGCGGGATTTGGGCGGATAGATTTTCTTTCCAAGTACATCGACGGTGTCGACGATCCCGATAATCACGGCGTCAACCGGACAATCCTTAAGCCCGGCGGCGAGGCGGGCGGAACTGCCCTGGGCGAAGAGAACGGTTTCGCCCTCGCCGGCGCCGACGCTGTCCATGGCGACGACGGTGTTTTGTCCTGACTTGAAACGATCCGGTTGTTTTTCATCAACCAGCAGGGGGCGCAGCATGAGCAAGCGCCGTCCCTGCATGGAGGGATCCTTTTTGGTCGAGACGATCGCGCCTTCTACCTTGGCGAGGAACATGACCGTTTATTTGGCCGCTTTTTGCGGAAGGACATCGTTCACATCGCCGTGGGGACGGGCAATGACATGAACGCTGACAATATCTCCGCCGACCGCTTTGGCGGCTTGGGCGCCGGCTTCGGTGGCGGCTTTGACGGCCGCGACATCGCCGAGAACAACGGTGGTAACGAGGGCGCTGCCGACCTGTTTCATGGGGCCGGCGAGAGTAACGTCGGCGGCTTTGAGCATGGCATCGGTTCCCTCGACGAGAGAAACGAGACCGCGGGTTTCAAGAAGTCCAATAGCTTGTTGTGACATGGTTTTAGTAGGTGAAGGGTTAGGTTTGGTTGATTTACGGGAAGGCATGGAAATTAGAGATTTGAGATTTGGGATTCAAGGGGTGTGGTGGAGGAGGAGGCGTTGGGCTTCGCGGGCGACGACCAGTTCCTCATTGGTGGGGATGACGAGAACCTTGACGGGGCTGTTCGGGGAGGAAATTTCCCCTTCCTCGCCCCGGAGAGACTCGTTTTTGGTGGGGTCGAGTTGTAGACCCAGTTGGTCCAGATCGCGACAAACGGCTTCGCGCAGCCAAGGGTTGTTTTCGCCAATCCCGGCGGTGAAAACGAGAGCGTCCAGACCGTTTAGGGAGAGGTAAAACGAACCGATCCAGTGACGGATCTGTTCGACCAGAACATCGATGGCCAAGCGAGCTTGCTCATTGCCGGAATCGGCTTGGCTTTTGATGTCGCGAAGATCGTTGTAGCCGCCGGAGAGGGCTTTCAGGCCACCTTCGGTGCAGAGCAATTTTTCGGTGGCGGCCACATCCAGATTCTCTTCCCGCATCATGTGCAGGAGGGCAAACGGATCGAGATCTCCACTGCGATTGTTTTGCGGCAGGCCGGATTGCGGGCTGGTGCCGAAGCTGTTGCCGATGGCCACGCCATTGCGGAGGCCCGTGATGGAGGAACTTCCGCCGAGGTGGCAGGAGATCACCCGCAGGGGTTTTTCGCCCGCAACTGCCGGAGGGCCTTTTTGATAGAGGTCCTCAATGCCGACGGATAGATCCTGCCGTCCGAGGAGTTGGGCGCTTCGTTCGGCGATGAACTTGTGGCTGGCTCCGTGGAAGCCCAAACGCTCCATGCCGGCTTCCTGCCACGAGGCGGGAACGGCATAGCGGCGAAAGGCCGGTGGGGCCCACTGGTAAAATGCGGTTTCGAAGAGGCCGATTAACGGAACCCCGGGAAGGGTTTCGGCGAATTGGCGAATTCCCGCGATATAGGGTGGGTTGTGGGCCGGAGCCAGACGGCTGAAATGCTCCATGGCCTCCAGTACCGGTTCGGTCAGGTGGACGCAACCGGAAACGCCTTTGGCGACAATGACCTTGAAGGCGACCGCATCCAGATCCGAGGCCTCTTGCAGGACGCCGTTTTGACGGAGTTCGGCGAGGCATTCGTTGATGGTGGCGGCGTAGTCGGTGACCCGTTCAAAGCCTCCCTTGGCCAGAAGTTCCGGACCTGCTTCGCCAAAGGCGTAGAGGCGGTACTTCAAGCTGGTGGAGCCGATGTTGGCGACAAGGATGTTCATGAATCAAGGATAACGATTAGCGAAACCGTGGTCCGGTGGACTCGGAGAGACCTCCACAGAGATCCTTCCGAACCAAGGGAAGGTTATTTTTGCAGGAAAGCACCCATTTGGGCGAGGTCGTCGTGTGGACGGGGGATTACCTGGACGCTGACCACTTCGCCGATTTGGGCGGCGGCGGCAGCGGCGGAGTCGGTCGCCGATTTAACGGCGGCCACGTCGCCACGGAAAAAGGCGGTGACATAGGCACTGCCGACTTTTTCCCAGCCGACGAGTTCCACGTTGGCGGATTTAAGAGCGGCGTCGCTGGCTTCGAGCATGGTGCAGAAGCCTTTAACTTCGATCATTCCTAGGGCTTGGTTTTGGGCCATGATATTATAAGGGCTGGAAGGTTATTTGATAAACGATTTGAGGAGGTCCTCATGAGGACGGGCAATAACGTGACTGCCAATCAATTCTCCGACTTTTTCCGCAGCGGCGGAACCGGCATCAACAGCGGCTTTTACGCTGCCTACGTCCCCTTCGGCGAGGACCGTGATGTATCCACCACCGATTTGCACGGTGCGGATGATTTCAACATTAGCGGCTTTCACCATGGCATCGGAAGCTTCTACGCTACCGACATATCCACGGGTTTCTACCATTCCTAGTGCTTGACTCATAGTTTGTATGGGTTGGTGATGATTAAGAGAGGGTTAGGGTTCTTACGGATGAAGATGATATAAAGTCGTTATGTTCTTTAGTGACTGATAAGAGGTAGCACAGCCATCCTGGCGGTGTTTGCTTTCCTGGGGCAAACCGGCTGGAAGCCTGTTCTACTTCTGGTGGTGGGTGAAATTTGCATTAACATCGGGAAGTTTATTTATGCAGGGAGACCGGAGTGGTGGGCTGGAGATTGACGGCATTGCCCTCGTCGGTATCGATGTGAACCTCCAGTTTAAAGGAAGGGTCGACGCGGACGAGCATATCGTTAAAGCTGACTCCGCAGGGGCCGCCCACGGTCATCTTCATGAAATCCTTGTTTTTGACTCCGTAGAAATCCGCATCCTCGGGGGCCATGTGCACATGGCGCAGAGCGCGGATAACGCCGTTATCCATTTCCAGGAATCCGGCCGGGCCCATGAGCATACAGCCGGGGGTGTTTTCGATGTCGCCGGAAGAACGCAGGGGGATATCGAAGCCCAGCGCGATGGCATCGGTGTACGCCAGTTCCACTTGGTTGATGTTCCGGCAGGGCCCGAGGATCCGCAGATTCGAGATGACCCGGGAGCGGGGACCGATTAAGGTTACCGTTTCCTTGGCCGCAAACTGACCTTCCTGATAAAGCCATTTGAAGACCTGCAATTGGTGCCCCTTGCCAAAGAGGATTTCCACCGCCTCTTGGGTAAGATGGCAATGGCGGGCACTCACATTGACGACCAGAGGATTCGGTGCGGAAGCCGAGCGCGGCATGGCCTTGCCCAGTTGACGATAAACCGTTTGCCGGACCTGATGTTCGATAATTGCGCGATGGGGAAGAGGTGTAGACGGAGCAGCCATGAGGTTTTAATCTTGCCTCTTTTTGAAAGTTTTGAAGACTTAAGTCAAGGTTTATTTCAAAACTTTTCAGAAAATATCAGAATAATTCAAAAAAATTCATTTTAATGCAGTCGGAACAACGGAAAAAGCAGATACAGGCAATTCTAAGCGAACGGGAATTTGTTTCTCTGGAAGCCTTGGCCCGTGAAATTGGGGCCTCCCCCTCAACCATTCGCCGGGATTTGATTGATCTGGAAAACACGGGGCTTTTGCAAAGAACTCATGGCGGGGCGCGAACGGTGGCCCGGGAGACGCAGGACGAGTTTGCTTTCCGGAATCGTTTGCAACGCTTTGAGAAGGAAAAGGCGGCGATTGGGCAAGCGGCCGCTACTTTGGTGGAGACGCAACAATGTGTCATCTGCGATACCGGGACCACGGTCTATGAAGCGGCCCGGCGTCTGGAATCGAAAATGCCGCAGATTCTGACCAATTCCCTGCCCGTGGCGAATCTCTACGCCTCCTCGGCGGGGGTTGAGCTGATTGTCTCCGGAGGGGTTCTGTACCCCCGCCTGGGCGCCTTGGTGGGGCCGGTGGCGGAGAAATTCTTTGGTCAATTCAACGCCAACCTGGCAATCATGGGCGGCGATGGGGTGACCGCTGATGGAATTTACAATTCGCATACTTTGTTGATTGATATTCAACGAAAAATGATGGATGCGGCGGAGCGGGTTATCTTCTGTCTCGACAGCGGCAAAGTGGGGCGGCGGTCGGTGTCCCGCCTCTGCGACCTGGACCGGGTGGACTTGCTCATCACCGACCGCAAGGCCTCGCCGGAGATTTTGGATTCTTTGCGCCAACGCGGCTTGGAGGTGGAGACGGTTTAGGAGAGATCTGTCAATCCTCCCGAAAGCGAACCCGAAGGAAGCGTTGCGATGTTTCATGCACGGGTAGTTCGTCGCGGATTATCCATTCTTCGTGCCCATTCTCGAATACCGTTGTCCGCTCCGCTTGGTGAGGGACTATGCTCCATTCCAGAAGATCAGAGGAAGCTTCCAGGAAAATTTCCACCGGCCAATCGGGATTGCGCTGAAAACGGAGGGAAAGGTATTGGTCGCCGTCAACGGTTTGTTGTTCAAGGCGGGGTAGGGCGGTACGGTCACTGGTACCAAAGGGGATCCCACAGGCCATGCGAAGAAAGTTGCTGATGCCGCTTCCTTCAGGGTCCGCATGGGCTCCGCTGTAGGTCTCGTCCAGTCTATCCCAACTGTCGAAATGAAGGGCTTGCCAACGTTGCCAGTATCGGGGGACTTCAATCGAGGCCAGACGGCTTGACCAGAGCCCGTATTCGCCATAGGTATCTCTGGCCCGTATGCGCCAGTAATGGAGTCCGGGCTCAAGATTCTCCGTCCCGGGAAGATCATAAAAGGTCAGACCAAAAGGAAGATCGGGTTGGGCATTGGAAGGGAGAACGATTTCCGTTCTATTTAAAACGACATCCGTAAAATAGGGATCGCTGGCAAGTTGAATTTGGTAGTCGACGACCTCATCGCCTACGTTTGGATCGGTGGTCGGATAGAAAAAGAGGCGGCTGTCGGCTTCCAACATCAGCGCCCCATTTTCTGGTCCGGCAATCTCTACCGGGTAAGGCGGATCGTTGGTAAAACTCCGGTGGAAGATGGCGGTATCGGACCATTCGCCGCTATTCGACCCGTCAGACGCGCGGGCTCGCCAGTAGTACGTTTGTTCATTAGCCAGATCGGTATCCACCTGCCAGGTAGTTTGCCCCGTGCCGCTGGCCACACTGGGCACCTGAGCACGCAGATCCGTCAAGGCCTCGTCCGCATACACCTCAAAGCGGTAACTGAGGGAAGAGCCCTGGAAGCTTTCCGCATTGTTAATGGTCAGGGAGGGACGGGCAGACGTCACCACTTGTTCATTTATCGGTTCAATGGGGGTTGGGGTGCTGGGACTTAGCGGACCGATGCCGATTTGGTCGAGGTCAATGGTGCCGCTACGCCAGGTTCCGCTGGTTATGTTGGTGAAAAAGCGGAGCCGAATGGTTTCTCCGGCATAGCTTTCAAGGTTGAGGTGGTGGGTCGTCCAATCCGGAAGACTTTCATTATGGAGGTATGAGTCGGAAAGATTATTCCAGGTTCGCCCGTGATTGGTGGAGACTTGGGCGTAGAAAACAAGGTAGCGGGCGAGGTTGCCCCGAACGCGGTAGGTTAAATAGTAGGGTTCCTCCTCGGGTAACGTTACTGAATGGCGCAAGGTAAGGGCATTTTCGCCCGCTTGGCTGTCCCAAGGGTTGCTGCGGAAATGATGGGAGCCCGTATAGGGATCATTACTGGCCAAAAACCAGTTGTCATTCAGCCAATCCTCCATCCCTTCAACTCCATCATCACGAAAGGCGGGCAGGGCTTCGGTAGGCATTTCGGTAAAGGTCAGGGAATCGATAAACCAGCCTTGCCCGATGTCTTCGTTCCAACTATGTGCGGAGAGGCGGAAACGCAGCCATAACTCGGAACTTTCGGCCCAAGGTGATAAATCAAGGCGGGTTTCCCGCCACGCTCCCGGTTCCCTTCCCTGCACGGCGTGGATGATTTGCCAACTTGATCCCCGGTTGGTGGATACTTCGACGAAGCCGTAATCGCTTTCGCCCAGGTCGAAATGGTGGGTAATCAACAAGGCGGGATATTCGCTTCCTCGCAGATCCAGGCCGGTTTGCCATTGATAGTCGGCCCCCGGGGGGTAATCTCCCGAAGAGCTGCGAAGTACGCCGGTGCCGTCACGCCCCCCCTCGGTTTGAAGAGTCCACCCATCCCGAAGAAGTAGACCGGGGGGAAGGGTCCCCCCGGAAAAATCAATCTCGCTGGGGTAGGGAAGAGGAAGGGTTTGGGCGGAGGCAACCGAGGAACCATGACTGCCACCGTTTTCGTCGATGGCGTATACACGGTAGTAATACGTGGTTTGAGGATCCAGTCCGCTATCCGTCCAGGTTGTCGTAAGCGGATCAGTGATTTCGGTGACCAGATGGGATTGCTCATTAACCGCCGTGGAATTGTGCCGATACAAGCGATAGGCGGCAAAGTGTTCGGAGCCCGGAAACTCCCAGTGCAACCGGAGGCTATCGATTGTTTTGTCGACGGGAGAAAACAGCGTTGGCGCGGGAATGCGCTCCTGAATACTGAAGGCATCGAATCGGCCGGTCTGGGTGCGTGAACTTTGCGTAGTGTAGGTGCGCAACCGCATCAGGATTGTCTCGCCGGTGTAAGAGGCCAGAGAGTGTTGAAACCTTGTCCAATCGGCCACCGTTGTGGTGGAAGTTCCACCCTGAATACTCACATTATCCCAGGAACCCCCGCCATTGGTGGAAATTTGAAGTTGGGAATAAACCCGGCTGCCCCAGGAGCCTCGATACCAAAAAACAAGTTGCGGATCGACGGCCCCGCTCAGATCAATGGGTTGGGCGTAGGTGAGGTAGTGGTCGGCATCACCGAACCAATCGTTGGGGGTGTCAGCCATGGCATACCCCGACTGCGCGGACGGGTCTTCACGCACGGTCCATCCG
>JAIUMY010000074.1 GCA_022565335.1 Opitutales bacterium | reverse complement strand
TTATTTGAGGCAATTCGGGCGAAATTGGCAATGGGCCCAATGCCGCCCTTACAGGGCTCGGGTTTTTCTTGTATGGCCAACACCGGGGCGTTGCCCCGGCCTTTGTTCTGTTGCCCCGTTGGGGCGGGAAGGTGGGAACCTTAAACAACCACGCGGTGGTCTTTGGACGGCTGTTTACGTAGTCGGGCTGCTTCAGCGCCCGATCCGTGGCGGGTATGACCTGGCGGAATTTCAAACGCCTCCAACGTCGGCGAAAATCTTCGAAGGTTCGCGAATCTCCGGCCGATTCGTTCGGGAGGTAAAGTCCCTATGACCATATCTGTTGAGCCACAGCGAAATCCCGCTAAGATGGAACCTCTGGTCTCCGGGCTACGGGACGCAGGCTGAAGCCAGCGCTACTTCTGGGGCGGTGCAAAGGTTAGCCGAACTCGAAAGAGTTTGGATCGGTCTGGGGCGAGAGTTCCGGTTCGTCCAAAGACTCACGTCTTCGGCTACGGGGTTCGTAAGGCGTGAGGTTGGAGTTCCGCGTTTACGCGGTCTCACGCGGAAAGGAAACGTAGCCCGCAGCTTTAGCAAGGGTTAGGGACTCCGGGACGCAGGCTAAAGCCAGCGCTACCGAAACAGCCTAATCGGGGCGTAAAGCTCCTCCGACTTCCGTCTTCCGACCTCTGTTTTCACTGGGGTAGCACAGCCATCTTGGCGGTGTGTTGAGCCGTTCGGGGACACCGGTTGGAAGCCTGAGCGGCTTCGTTACTTCGGGTATTCGGTGATTTAGTGGCTTGAAAAAAACGATAAGCCGGTTGAGACAGTAAAAGGAAGAAGAACTATTTTCGAATTTTACGGCGGAAATTGTTGGGGGTTTGCCCCATGCGGGCCTGAAAGATTTGGCTGAAACGATTGGTGTCCATCAGGCCGATTCGCTCGGCGGTTTCGGTAACGGTTAGGCGCTCCTCGCGGAGAAGCCGTGCCGCTTCTTCCATTCGGATTTCTTGCAATTTTTGATGGATGGTGGCCCCGGTGGCCTTGCGGAAGCGAATTTCCAGCATTCGCTTGGAAAGGCCCAATTCCTGTGCCAATTGTTCAACTCCTGCCCATTGGTTCATGGTGGCTTTTATGCGGGCCAAAGCCTGCCGAACAATGGCATCCTCGACCCACAAAGCATCGGTCGACAATCGTTCCTCCAAGCGCAAGGGAGGCAAACGGAGTACCGTTTTCGGCGGAGGCTTTCCCCGCATCAGATTATCCAAAACCCGGGCGGATTCCCAGCCCGCCTGGGCAAATTGCAAAACGATGCTGCTCAAGGGAACCGGGCATAATTCACATTCGATGGTATCATTGTCCACCCCCAGTAGACCAACCTCCGAGGGAATGTGAATACTGGCTTCCCGGCAGGCATGCTCGACGATCCGGGCCCGTTTGTCATTGATCGCGAAAATACCGATTGGTTTTTCGACCTCTGGCAACGTTCGCTTGAGTAGCTCCTGGTTCGCTTCCCAGATCTGCGGATCCGGCATTTGGCGCTCCGCCAGACGTTCCCGAAACCCTTTTTTCCGAAGAGCCGAATTGGTGGCCCGGGGATCGTGGATAAAGGCAAAGCGGCGGTAGCCTTTTCCGATCAAGTGCTCCGCTGCCATCGCGCCGACGGCTTCGTCATCATGGGTTACCAAGGGAATGTTTTTCGGTGGGTCAAAACCGGACAAGCAAACCAGAGGGATTCCTCTGGCCTTTAATTCATTGAGGCGGGCTCGTTCCCTCTCGCCAAAAATTCCGATCACGCCATCCGGAAGCTGGTCCTCTAAGGGAAGATGGGGGAAGGCCTGTAAATTCCATCCTCCTTGTTCCCGCGCATACCGGGCAATTCCAGGCAGTACTTCCCGTCCAATCATGGTATCGACGTATAAAGTTAAGTGGATGGTTTTCATCAATAGGCTTTAAAAGGAAATTTGTGGATGAATATGAAGAAAGTTCGGACAAATTGCACCGGCAAAAGTAGAAACGGAAAAGGGTTTAAAATTAGGGAACGTTCCCTTACTCGATGTGTCCTCAAATGGTATTACGCATTTTACCCTTAATTTATGCGCAAAATGAATCTTTTGCCGCTAAGAAATCATGATAATATAAGCTTTTCCTTTCCCCTTCTTAAGAGGTAATTCAATTCCCAAAGTGTCCCTCATGGCAATCTTGTGGCAGTGGCATACTGTAGATATACAACCAACTCTTTCCAGCCCCTAACCTTCCTTGAAAAATGCAAATCAGGCGCAAAAACTCCTATCACAACGAAGTAATGATGACCTCATCCGGGAAGCCATCCTGGTCATGGCGAAAGACCCTGCGCTCAGGCTGGGCGGGCGCCTGTTTTTTGTTCTCAAGTCTCGTCGCAGGACCTCTTTTGTCCGATCATCCGCGACTTCTCATTTTGTTGGAGCCGGGTTTCAATGGAGATGAGTTTTTCGGGCCGACGGCGGTTTTTGAGGCCGCTGGTTACGATTTGGTAATCGCCTCTTCCCAAGAGGAGAAAGTGCCTTTGCGTTTGGATGGTGAGCCTGATGCGTTTTGGGATGTTCCTGTGGACTTGGCTATTACTGAAGTCAATCCGGACGACTATGTAGGTTTGTTTGTACCGGGTGGGTATTCACCGGGTTTTCTGGAAAAGGATGAAGCCGCGGTGGCGGTTACCCAAGCCTTTTTGGAATCGGGGAAACCTCTCGGAATGGTATGCCATGGCCCTAGGGTTTTGCTTTTTAACGACCTCATTGGAAACCGCACCTGGACCGGTTTGTTCACTATCGCCGATGAATTGGCGGATCAGTGGATTGAACGGCCGGGCCGTTTTATTGATCAAGCCGTCGTACGGGATGGAAATCTGGTGACCGCGCGGTATCCCCGGGACATGAATGTCTTTTCCTGGGCTTTTCTTGAAGTGCTTGCGGAGAAGGGGGGTGTTTCTCCATTGCCGTTATCCGGAGAGGTGGTACTGGTATTGTCAAATCATGAGGAGCGTTGGGGCAATTGGCATTTCTTTTCCCGGCTGATCGCCGCAGTGGAAGCTTTTGGCATCGATATTGAACGGGCGGGAGGCAACAATCCCGAATGGATCGAACGGGTGCTGGGAGAAAAAGATCTTGGTGACGAGGGCCATTTGATTCTGGCCCTGGATATTACGGAGGAGGATTGGACGGAGATTCCAGAGGCCCTTCGCGAACTGGTAGGGAAACATCCCAGGTTGGTTGCGGGGGAAGGTATGCGTGAGTTTTTGACCGAACGCGAAGGGCCTACCCTTTGGCTGGAGGAGCGACGGATTCCCGCCTGGACGCAAGCCATTACCGGTTTGGCCAAAGAAGTCGCGGAAAATGAAAAACGTTTTGATCCTTCTCTTCCCCCTGTTCCCCAGCCTCCTGAATTGGCAGAGGGGCAACACCCTAAGGTTTTTCTGGCGATGCGGGAAGGGTTTTATGACAGATCCTTCGTGGCCTGGGTAAATGCCCTGGAGGAAGTAGGGCATACGGAGATCGCCCTGGTTGCCCCGGAGACCGGTGAGGTCACTGGCCGTAACGGCTTAACCGTTGAAGCTACTTTGGCTCATGAAGACGTTGAGTTTGGCGAGGGGACTCTCCTCATCGCTCCCGGCTTCCTCTGGCCACAATATAACCGTGGAGCCCGGCAAACCCAACAACCGGACTGGTTGGAGGAACAGGAGAACAAGGATGCCGCTCGGGTGGAATGGATGTTGGAAGCAAGGGAAAACGGAGCAACGCTTTTCCTAACCAGTCTGGACGCTCTGCGAGTGGGACGCATGGAAGTTTTTGCGGGAAAACAGTTTTCCGCCAGCGAGCAAAGCCTTTGGTCTTTTGGCCGATCGGGAGCCCGTTACACCGATGCCCCGGCAACCCTTTCCGCCGAGCGTTTAATCACCGTTCGACATGGCAATGATGCGGCGAAGGCTCTGGAACTTCTAAACTCGGCCATGGAAGAGTGACTTTTTTGAACCCCAACAATCTGAAATCTTATGAAACGTACCCTTTTGCTTTTGTTTTTATGCGCTCCTTTGCTTTTTGCGCAGGACCCGGATCCTGTTCCCCGTACTGAGGGAACCCTGCGGGTAATCGCCTTCGGTGATTCCATTACCGGTGATCGGCCGGGCATCGCTTATCGTCATCACTATATCAAATGGTCCGATGTTCTACAGGCGATGCTTGAGGTACAGTTGGGAGAAGGGAAGGCCGAGGTTCTCAATATGGGCTTTGCCGGTGATCGCACCTTTGCCGCCGGAGACCGACCGGGTGCGGTGAATCGGGTTGACTCAAACATTCTGGCGCAGCAACCCGATATCGCGGTTATTCTGATCGGGGGCAACAATATGGGGACCCGTAATCGTGACCGTGAGGAGTTACTGGAACAAACCCGCGACGATCTCACAAAGATCGTTCGACAGGTGAAGGAGGCTGGTATCAATGTATTGCTTCTTCAATACACCGAGCCGAAGGCCGAGGACATGAGTCAAGTGTGGACTCATTTGAATGAGGTCAACCCAATCATTGCCAGCGTAGCTGAAACGGAGGGTGTTCCGACCCTGGAGCTGGCCCCTTCTTTTGCCGCTGCGGAAGAGCGGTTGCCTTTGCACGCTTTGTTGAACGCCACTGATGGGGTGCATCTCCAGCCCTACGGGGAACTGGTGGTCGCCCGCGCGGTAGCGACCAAGTTGAATGACCTCGGTTGGATCGACGATAATCCTTTTAAAAAAAACGAATACTGAAGAAAACCCCTTTATCCATCGTACCAATGATTTTTATGAAAATGAAAAAAGTAACCCTATCTATGACCGCTTTTTTGTTGGCGGGCTCCCTTGCTGCGGAGCAAATCCAACATCAGGTCGCGGACGATGTACTGCACCTTGACTTGGGTAACGAGACAAAGCTTCAATTTGCTCTCCACGAGGGTTGGTTGCTGGGGCTTCAGACGGCCGAGGTGAGGGGCGTTTCCCTGAGCTCGGATGAGACGTTGCAACGTCCTGTTTTGGCGCAGGAGTTTGGTGATGAACCAATGATTGCCCAAGCCTTTCGCTTGCAGGAGGTCCAGGTTGAGGGTGATCAAGTTGTTCTGGAACTGGAGGCCTTTGCCACCCGCAATCCGGACCACCGGGGGCAGGTTTTTGTTCTGCGGGGAAGCCCTGGGTTGGTGGAGGAAAAGGGTATGACCTCATCGCTGGAGGCGATGCGATCGGCCGCTCACGACGCTCAGGAAGCCTTGGAGACCATCGCCCGCGAAAATGCGACCGACCGGTTGAACAACCTGCTACGCGATCGGGCCGAAGCCCGGAAGAAAGTCGATGCACTAACCGAAGAGCAGATTGATACTCACCACGAGATCCTCGCCGTGCAGGACTACCAGCGCCGCAGTCGGCAGGTCCGTAATTTGAGCAATCGCATCCTTAATGATCTGGAAGAGGATATTCCGGAAATTTCCACCCACCGTGACATCGTTCAGACATGGGAAGAGGCCCGCCGGGAAGCGGCAGCGGATTTTCAGGTGATCCATCGCGACTATTATAATTTTCCCATTTGGCGGCAGCCCAATGAAGTGAATACCCTTGCGGCTCTGCGGGAGCGGGTGAAGGAAGCGCAGTCGGAGGGTCATCCGGTGGGAACGGTTCGGTGGATTCTGTCCCCACGGACGGAAAGTGTCGGCGGTTGGCCATGGATGGGATGGACCCAGCAGTTCGAACTGGATTTGACCGAAGAGATGGCGATCAATCATATCGTCGTCCTGGGCACCTGGGAAGTCGGTGGACAACCGGAGGGAAATACCAAATATGCCTTGCGTTATCGTGGCTTGGGAGGATTGGTCCAAGACTTTTCCGCGGATGAGGAAGGTGGGTTAGCGGAAGCCTTCAGCACCACGGAAATCATCCCCGGAGCCGCGGGGGGTGCGCCTTTGGTTTCCCCAGTGGTTGCTGGTGCCGGACAAACCGGTGATCGGACCCATGCCTTGCAGCACCGGGTCGGCGCTTGGATAGCCCAACCCGCACGAGGGGCCGGATCACCTTTCTTTGATTTTCAATTAAATGAGCAAGCTCTTTTCGCGACCGTTCCGGCTACCCAGGGCAATCTCCGGGCGGTGACTGAGGTTATGCCCGGAGATCGGCATATTTCGCAGACCGATATAGAGTATTTTGCCATGGGAACCAATCACCGGAGCATTCCTTTTCACTATCTGGTTCTAACCCCGGGGGAGAGTGACGCTTTCTCGGTGGCGGAAAACCGCACCCGCTACCAGGAAATGGACCAACATGTCCGCAAAGTCGTAACCGAGGAATTGGGGATGGTTCAATATGATGTTTTGCCCGGAGTGCATTACATGATCGACCATAATTTCGGTGGTCAGATGAATACCATTGCCCGCGATATGGATGACTTGGCGGCGATGGGCGTTCGCCGAATTGAAAGTCACCATCACGGCTGGCAAAATGGCCGCGAGCGCAATCCCGGGCAGGAACACATTGGCGGCGGAGCCAATGATATGTATGATTACTGGCCCCTGCAACAGGTCGAAAATGCCTGGAAAGCGGCTACCGCCGCGGCGGCTCCGCACAATATCCCCCATTACGTGTGGTTTACCGGAATGTGCCGGATCGGAGGACCCCTCTTCGAGCGGATCGGCAGCGATCTGGAAAGATGGGCCTTCAGCAAACCCAATCCCGAATCTATTTTTCGCGACAGCACCGGATATCCCGGTAATGTAAATTTCAATATTCATAATAAGGTTACCCGCGAACGCCTTCTTGATCGCCTGAAGGACGCCCGGGAGACTTTTGGCTATCAGGGCTTCTGGGCCGACAGCTTTCAGAATCTTTTTATGTCGCAACTCGACTGGTCTCAGGGCACCGGAGACAGCTTGCAGCGGACCTGGTGGGAAATTATCGCGGAATGGAGCCGGGAAGGCATCTCCTGGACCAGTGAGAGCCATGCCTTCCCCGGACAAAGTTGTTCTATCGAAGTGCAACAGGACTGGACCGACGAGACCTTCTTCCTTGCAAACCAAGTAAACCGGGCCTTCCGCGCACATACCTTTCCGCATTCCGGAACCGAACAAGCCGACGAGGTTGCCTTCGGCTTTATGGCCAACCGCGGTTGGGCGGCGGTGGATCTTCGTGCCGGGCAGATGCCGGACCGCTCGATGCCCTCTTTTCAGCGTTTGTCCAACGAATACTATGCGGCCCTGCCGATGATGCGGCGTTCCTATCAATTGCCCGACAATCAGGGGGTTCTCTGGCTCGGTTATGATGGAGACCATGAAGGCGTTTGGTTCAGCAAAACCCAGGTCTCGGTTCCCGGAGGAGTGAATGCCGTTCCGGTTCTGGGCGGGAGCGCGGTCTCGCAAACCGAGGCCATCCACACCTACCGGGTGTCCGCGGATGATCTATTGGAAGCTTTTTCCATTCGCCGCGCACCGTTAGAGGATGAACGTCTGGGCACCGAATGGGAAGCCCCTTCCTATTATTGGCCCGAATGGACCAAAGGCCGTTGATAGCGGTCTATAGAATCGTCTGCATGGTGAAATTAACTGAGAAGTAAAACCTGAAAAATCAATCAACCCCTCAACGAAAAATTTATGAAAAAATCCGTCTATACCCTCGCTTCCTTTTGTCTGCTAAATTTTCTTCATGCGGAAGAAAGTCTCCGGCAAAATCTTGGCAACAACGATCTTCATGAGATCACTTCGGCAGACCAGGTTCCGCATGAAGTGATCCAGGCCACTCCGCGGGGAGGACCGTATCCGGATAATTTGATGGAGGTTGGTTTACACTTTCGTACCGGCGCGGAAATCGAGGTGCCGATGGATATTCGGATGGCAGACCTCAACACCTCCCATGTGATCGGGGCACACGGAGAAGGTACCGTGGTGCGTTACCAGGGCCGCTGGCAGGGCGATGGCGGCAATGCGTTTCCTCACATGGTGCTCACCGAGGGAGGGAAATTCGTCTTCACCGAAGACAGTGTCATGGATCTGGTTATGGACGGAAGTTATTTCACCCGACAACTCTGGGTGTGGGGTGATGGGACGGGAGTTCTGGAACTGGAGGAAGGCTTTGTCTCGGATTATACGGAGAAGGAACCTTTGCCTAAAGCGATGGGCACCATCCGCTTGGGCGGGGCCACCCTCATTACCCATCATACCCGCAATATGCCGGCCAACACCCGGCCGGATGGCCGCGGTGGGCATTATCAGAACGGGCATATTGTCTTTGAACGGGTGCCGGGAAATCGTTGGATTGTTGATTCGACCAATCAAGTATACGGCGCCCAGCTCGATTTTGATACCGATGCGATAGTGGAAACCCGCGCTTCTTTGACGCATATCGGCCATCGGCGGGTGGTTCTTCCGGTGGGGCCGGGGGGGCATTTCCGCTCTTCCGGAGCTTTTCGTACCACCTCCCCCGATGTGACCATTACCAAAACCGGCCCGGGAATGCTGGCCTTGGAAGGGGAACAAAGTTACCACCCCGGCAGCCGCCTGGTAGTGGAGGAAGGGTTGCTTCGTATGGCTACCGACCCCGGTTTGGGGCGTGATCCCGACGCCCGCGGCAACGCCGGTGTTTACTTGCAAATGGAACTGAAAAATCGGGCAGGTGCCCATTTTATCGGTTCGCAGCATCGGCTACAGTCCCTGGTTATCGGTGATGAAGCGGAAGTTTGGGTGGATGATCATTTAGTTATGGAAGTTTCCGAAGGCATTCAGGCGGGTCCCGAAACCTCGCTGACCCTCGGTGGCGACATTCGCAGTGTGGTGGAGGCCGAGGGAAGCCTCCGGACTTCCGGGACCCCGCGGTTTTCCACGCTCCGCCATTCCGGGGAACTCTTCGCGGCCTTTGGCCGAAATGCTCCCGATGGGGCGGTCATTAGCGGGGAGAACATTTCGCTATCCGGTACGCCCTCGATTCGCTTTTGGGACCGCCGCGGGAGGATTCCGGAAGAAGTTCTGCTGGTTTCCGCCGATACTTTGGAATTGGGCGAGGCTTTTACCGGAGAGGCTGTTTGTGAGAACGATCGTTTCCGCTTCGATCTCGTCCGGGAGGGTCAGCAACTCTGGATCCGCAATATCGCGGCGATCGAGGAGTAGGCGAAAGGGTGAGGGATGAAATAAATTAAGAATTATGAAGTAAGAAGTAAACAGCCAGTGGAAATCTGGGGTAGCACGGCCATCCTGGCGGTGTATTGGGCCTAAGCCCTGCCGCCCCAAGGAGTGGCTGCATTCTGCTGCCAGGCTAAAGCAGGGAGGCAAGCGGGGACCTTGTGTCCCTGCGCGGTGTCGAATAGTGGCGACATTTCCGTTTTCCGAAGTATTGCGCTCAGGGGCACGAGGCCCCCGTTCGCTTTTGTCCCAAGCGGGGACCCCGTGTCCCTGCGCGGAGTTCTTCAAACCGGGGACAGTGAGGTCCCCGCTCGCGGTCGAAAAGGGGCGACATTTCTGTTTTCCGAAGCATTGCGCTCAGGGGCATAAAGCCCCCGTTCGCTTTTGTCCCAAGCGGGGACCTTGTGTCCCTGTGCGGAGTGCTTCAAACCGGGGACAGTGAGGTCCCCGTTCGGGGTCGAAAAGGGGCGACATTTCCATTTTCCGAAGCATTGCGCTCAGGGGCATAAAGCCCCCGTTCGCTGTTTTTGTCCCAAGCGTGGACCTTGTGTCCCTGCGCGGTGTTCTTCAACCCAAGGTACAGCGCTGCCGCAACACGAACCGTAGCCGAAATCGTGAGATTTTGGACGGCAGTTCCCGGGAGGGCGAAGACCCCTCCCGGGTGGCGGTGTTTTTCAGTGCCGAAGGTTACAGTTCAGCTTGTTTGGAGGCGACGATTTCCCCGGCGTTCCAGGCCAGGTGAAAGGTGTAGGTCCCGCTTGGCATAACCCAGTTTTTGGTGGAGGGATCGTAGTGACTGCGGGCTCGCTGATTGATCACCAATTCTATCATCTGTGATTCGGACGGTTCGAGAAATACCTTGGCAAAGGCGGCAAGGCTCTTGGGTGAGTGACGAAGAGGGTTTTCAGGCATCGTAACATAGCCCTGCACCAAGGTTCCGCCGGAGTGATCTCCCGTATTGGTAATCCTGGCGCGCAGTTTGATCGCCTCGGGATCGCTGGTGTCCAGGGAAACTTTATCCATCGCAAAGGAGCTATAGCTTAGGCCGTAGCCAAAAGGAAAGAGGGGGTCCGGGCCGTCACCGTCGTGCCAACGGTAACCGAGGTTGAAACCTTCGCTATACCGTATCTGCCCCGGTCCGTATTCCCCTTGGGCGTGGGCGGCGACATCCTCCAGCTTGCGGGGCCAGGAAAAGGGGAGGTGCCCGGAGGGGTTTACTTTTCCGAACAGCACCTCCGCCAAAGCGCGGCCTCCTTCCTGTCCCGCATACCAAGCTTGGAGGAGGGCCGGCACCTGATCCAGCCAAGGCAATTCCACCGCGCTCCCGCCAAAAAGAACCACCGTGCACCGGGGATTGACCTCGGCCAGCCGGGCGATGAGTTCATCCTGTCCTCCCGGTAATTGCATAGTTGCCCGGTCAACGCCTTCGGTGTCCTGGCGGTGACTGCTTCCACCAAAGAACAGCACGGCATCGCTCGTTTCGGCCGCGGCCACGGCTTCGGCAAAAGGATCGGTCGCCGAGGCATTTTGGCCGTCCGGGGTAATCCAGCCAAAGGAAAATCCCTGGGCATTGACCTTTGGCCGGTAACGAATTTCCACGGGATAGGTCTGCCCGGCCACCAAATCGACGGTCAGGGTTTCGGTAGTGGCTGCGGTCAGATCCCATACGCTGAAAATGGGTTGGCCATCCCAGATCACCTCAAAGTAATCGCCTCCTTGGGCTACCAGCGTATAGGCCCCGCTTTTTTCCGGAGTGACCGTGGTCTGGTAACGATGCATCCAATTGCCGATGGACAAACCACCGGGATGGGTGTCCGCGGGGGTGGCAATTTCCGGAACGACGGCCGGCTCACGAGGCTCTCCCTCCAGCGTGCGGTTGGGGAAAATCTCCCTTTTCCAGCCCCGGATTCCCGCTTGGTCGGCCACCCCAAGGCATTCCACGGGAATCGCCTCAACCCCTTCCGGTTGGACGGGATAACCGGGCACAAAGAGCAGCTCGACCTCGTCTCCCAGGGCTTCCCGCAAACCGTCCAGGGGGGTGATTTCATACTCCGCCCGTACGCCTGAAGAACCACCCCCGCCGGCGTGTACCCGGGTGGCGTTATCGCCAATGACCGCGATTTTACGAAGTTTCTCCGCTTGCAGCGGAAGTGTTTGTTTTTCGTTTTTCAGCAAGACGAGGCATTCGTCGGCGATCTTTTTCGCGACCTTCCGGTGCTTGGGGG
Organism: Opitutales bacterium; assembly: GCA_022565335.1. Taxonomy (GTDB): domain Bacteria; phylum Verrucomicrobiota; class Verrucomicrobiia; order Opitutales; family T3Sed10-336; genus JAIUMY01. Next base: position 2,209 of record JAIUMY010000074.1, on the reverse strand, counting down.
TTAGGCGTTCGCCGGGAGCCCGGGGACGACTGTTCCCCAACTTGCCGATTTGTTGGTGGACCCATAGAACGCGCCGGACCTTTTCATCGAGCCAGGCCATTGGGTAGCGGCCTTCTTCGATACCCCGGCGAAAGGGTTTGTCGAGATGATGCTGGCCCAATCGTCCGCTCATTTCCAGGTCCAACCCGGGTTGAACCACTTCCTCGGTATCATAAACGGCCCCCCAGTCACAGACGACAAATCCCGGGAATCCCCATTCCTCTTTGAGGATCTTTTGCAGTAGCTCGGCATGGTGGCAACAGTGGGTGCCGCGAAGCAAGTTGTAGGCACCCATCACGGTAAGGCACCCGCCTTCGGTAACGGCTTTTTCGAAAGCCGGCAGATACAGCTCCCGCAGAGGTCGTTCTTCGATATAAACGTCGACGCCATGCCGGTCGAGTTCCTGGTTGTTACAGGCAAAGTGTTTTACATCGGCGGCCACATCATGTTGTTGAATCCCCTGAATCACCTCCACGGCCAAAGAACCGACTTGGAGAGGATCCTCGCCAAAGTATTCGAAATTGCGCCCGCACAGCGGGGTCCGGATTAGATTGATGCCGGGGCCGAGGATCACATCCTTGCCCCGGGCGCGGGTTTCAGCGCCCAGCACATCTCCAAAGTCCCGGGCCCGGGCCGTATTCCAGGTTGCCGACAGGGCAATGCCCACGGGCAAATAGGTCGTGGCATCGTCAAAATTCCCCACGGGAACAAAGGAATCATAATGGGTTTCCTGTCGAACCCCATGGGGGCCATCACTGAGAACCAAATCTTCGATGCCAAGACGGGGAACCCCTTTAACGGTAAAACAGCCGTCGCCGTGAATGAGGCGGATTTTTTCTTCTACCGTTAATTGTTTAAGACATTCTTCCACTGCGGCGGAGGTGGGATCGGGAGGGTTCTGGTGGGCCATAAACTTCAATTTGGCGGGGAATCTCTTTTTCTGACAAGCTTAAACGGCGTCTTCCGCTTTTATCTCTCCAGGAGAGGTTCAGGAAGTTCCGAAAACCTTCCGCGGGGTTCGCTTTTGGGCCAAAGGTGATTTGTTTGGGCCTATGATGGAAAAACCTTTTTTAGCGGCTTACCAAGGTTCCCTTTTTGCCGATGCCCTGGCGATGCCGGTCCATTGGTATTACGACCGGGACGCTTTGGATCGGGATTACGGGCCTATCGACCGTTTTCATGCCCCGAAGCCCAAGCATCCCGATAGTATTTTATGGCGTTCGCGTTACGAACCACCCACCCCCGAGGCCGACATCCTCCACGGGCAGGCTATCTACTGGGGCCAGCGGGAGGTGCATTACCATCAGTTTTTGCCCGCCGGGGAAAACACCCTGAACTTCCAACTCGCCCGGGAATTGTACCGGCAGGTGGTAGACCGTGGGGGATATGATCCGCCGCAATGGTTGGAACGCTACATCGAATTGATGCGCGATCCAGACTTTCACCAAGACACCTATGTGGAGGAGTATCACCGGAATTTTTTTCTTCGCTTAGCGCAGGGCAAGCGCCCGGAACGCTGTGGGAGCAAGGATATTCACATTGGCGGGTTGGCCCACGTGCCCGCCCTCTTGGCCGCCGGAGAGGCCGTTGGCAATCTCTCCCTGGCGGTGGCGCGGGAACAAACTCGCGTTCATGTCTCCCTGACCCACGATGATGATGAGGTTCGCCGCGCCGCCGATACTCTGGTACGGATGCTGTTTGTGCTGGCGGAAGGAAAATCCCTTGAGGAAGCTTTGGTCCTGGAAGCCAACGGTTATGTCGGCGTGAAGCAATTAGAGATATGGGCCGCTCGTCCGGATCGGGAGGTTGTCGGAAACATCCTTACGCCGGCCTGTTATCTCCCCGAATCCTTCACTGCCGCTCTTTTTCTGGCGTGGAAATACCGTCAGAACGGTTTCGCCGGGGTTCGGGCCAACGCCGAGGTGGGCGGCGACAACTGCCATCGGGGAGCGGTTGTCGGGGCGCTCCTCGGAGCCTCTTGCGGGATTTGGGATAAAGCCGGGAAGGTCACAAAAGAGAAAGCGTGAATGCGGGGCAACCATCCTAATGTGAGACTACCCTCCGGGTGGCTGGCGTTTTTTGTTTGTAATTCATTGATTTTCAGTGGCTTGATTTGGGTTTCATCCGTTCCAGTCTCATATTTGCATATTCCAGCTCCGCTGGTGGCAGC
>JAIUMY010000073.1 GCA_022565335.1 Opitutales bacterium | reverse complement strand
TCATTTGCCGTTTCACACGATCCATCAGAGCAGAGCCTATCGTCTTGCGCTTAAGTCTTTATTCAAAAACAACTTGAAATTTTCGATGGGGGGTTTCCGGGAAATGTGGGTCAGGAGTCCTGAGTCTGAAGCCAGCGCTACTGAAATCCCGCCAGAGCGGGAACCTCCGATCCGGTTCTCAGGGGTAGCACGGCCATCCTGGCGGTGTTTTGGCTGCCGGGGAAACAGGCTGGAAGCCTGTTCTACTTCTGGTTTGCGGGTTTGTCGGGGGAAACAGGCTGCAAGCCTGTTCTGCTTTTGGCCAACCAGTTTTCGACCGTTAGCCCCGGAATGCGGGAAAATTCCGCAGCATTGGCCGTGACCAGAGTCAGGTCCAAGCTGAGAGCATGGGCGGCGATGAGCAAATCATTGGGTCCAATGGGGGTACCCTTGGTTTCCAGGGTTTGGCGGATTTGTCCGTAGATCGAATCGACAGGGCTTTCCAGAGGAAGAATGGTTAGAGCGTCGAGGATGGCGTTGGCTTGGGCGGTGAGCTTGTCTGACCCTTTTTTCGCGCATCCATAGCGGACTTCCGCTGCGACGATCAAACTGGTGGCGACCGCTTCTTCTCCCTGCTTGCCGATTCTTTTGGCAATGACGCCTTGCGGGTGTCTGATTAAGTTGGAGAGGATATTTGTGTCGAGCAGGTGGGTAATCTTCTTCATTAAAGATCCACGGATTCGGACGGGAGAAGGGTTTCATCCACATCCGGCAACGACTCATCGAGAGGTTCCAAGGTTTCTAGGGTGGATAAAAGGGAGGGCGGCGGCGGGTAAGCCTCGATGATGAGGCGGTGGCCTTCGCGAAAGAGTAGGGCTTCCGCCGTGGGAAGCTCAAATTCACGCGGGATGCGTAAGGCCTGGTTGACCCCGTTGCGAAAGAGGGAAATCCGGCGGCTGTCGGGTTGAATTCTTTGTGCGGTTCCAGCCATAGGTTTAAGCATAGGTTGCCGGATGGCGTTGTCAAGAGTTTCCGGCCTCTATAAAGTAACACCGAAGGATACCTCTTGGCCAAAAAGCGTACGGGGCCCCGACTGCGCTTCGCTTGTTGGCATTGTGCTACAGCGGGCGGGGGCCGGGTGTTCCGCGCAGCCGCTTAAGCGGCCGCGCGGTGTGGCGGTGGTTGTGGTAACGGTCCTTTGCCAGGAGTGCTCCGCGCAGGGGCACAAGGCCCCCGCTTGGGAAAGACGAATCCAGCGGGTAACAAATCCGCAGCCATAACACGTATTGCAACGTGCACAAGGCCCCCCGCTTGGGAAAGGCGAATCCAGCGGTGTTGCAAAGCGTTTCTCACTGCGGAAACACCGAGGACATTTTCTTTAAGCGGGGGCTTCACGCCCCTGCGCACAGTACTTTGGTAATGGTGCCTGCTACATTGTATCGCGGTGGTTTTCGGGTTCGCGTGGTCAAGGCGGAGCTTGCCTTCACCCCTTCATTCCTGTCGCAAATAAGCGAAAAAAATCCGCATTTCGCTGTATGTGGCTGCTTTACTTTTTCACCAACTAGGGTAATTTTAGAATAACCTTGTTTCACAATTTACCCCTCTAGAGCAATTTTATGAAGTCCTTTTTTGCCCGTTTCTATTCAAATTTGTCCTTCAAGGCAGTTTGTACGGTTCTTTCGTTTGGTTTTGTTTCTTCCAACCTATCGTTCGCCGAGGATGTTTTTATCTTTGGGTCGCCGGCGGCGATTCTGGCGGGGCAGGAGCTGGCGCCGGATTTGGCCACGCGGCCGCTGAGTGAGCGTTTCGGGGCGACCGAAGGGGTTCCGGACGGAGTAGCCCCGTGGCGTTTGGCGGGGGTCCGGGAGGATCGGGTCATTCTGCGGTACAGCAACGGGGAACCGCCGGAGATTCAGGAGCGGGCGCTGCTTGCCAATCTGACCCCCGCGAACCTGAGTGAGGTCTTTCTACGGCGGGTGACGGGGATGAGCGACAACCCGAATTTGAGTCTGTTGACGCTGTATACCGAAGATGTGGCTCTGGCGGAGTTGGTGGAGGACTATGCGTTTGCCATTGATGTGGACGCGGCGGTTTATGCGGTGGACGACCGTGGCCGGGTCACCGAGGAGACCTTTGCCGGCGAAGCGGTAGTGTCTTCCCCGGTGAACTATTCGGTGGAGAATCTGGTTTTGCAGGACGATGACGAAGCCCGGTTTGAGATTTTCTCGGCGGATTGGTCTTTTCAGCCAACGGTGGAGATCGATTTCACCATCGCGAATCATAAATTGACCGATTTTGAAGTCTCGGCGCAGGGACCACTGTCGGTGGATTACGATCTCGGGATCGAAGTCCACGGTGGGGTACGCGAGTGGGGTGGTCAGAGTCATGTGGTGCCCGGGACCGTCGGGGGATCCCTGGCGTATTTGGGAATGTTGGGAGACATTCCGCTGTGGGCGGCGCAACGCAGTCGGCTGGAGGCGGAGTCGCGGCATTTGCGGAACTATAACACCACGGTGCGGGGTGGAATGACCGAGGCCCTGGAGATCGACTGGTCGGCCCGGTATCAACCGGAAGAGAATTTGAAGGTTTTTTGGCAGCGGAATTTCGTGCCTGGCGAACCGCAGCGTTCGTCGAATATCGAGTTTACGGTAACCGAGGGGCACCGCATCGGCCGGGCCCGGGGGTATCTCTATTTGCATCCCCGATTCGAGGTTGAGGTGGTCGGGGTTGGCAAAGTGAAGGTGGATCCGCGCCCGGAACTCAACTTCCGCAATTACCCCACCACCGAGATGATCAACAAGGATGAGCCGGTCAAAGAGTTGGAGGCACGCCTGGCCTTGTATGGGCGAATGGAACTCGCCAAGGGAACGGGTGACTGGCATCTGAACTGGCTTTCGCCGTATGAAATGACCTTCCTCCCGCTGGCCGATCCGGCGGATGCGTCGGGATCGTTGCACTGGCACCGGCAACCCACTCATGCGGGAGTGGTGGAGGGGCATCCACTTATTCTCACAGCTTATGCCACCGCCGGGGGTGCGGAGGCAAACTACCAATGGTATAAGGACGGGTCCCCGTTGGCGGGGCAAAATCGGTCCCGTCTGGTGATTCCGGAGGCGCAACCTTCCGATGCCGGGGAATATACGGTGCAGGTGAGTTCAGGGTCGGCTACGGCGAGCTCTGATGCGGTGGTGGTAAAAATTTCCCCTTACAACCTGGGTGACCCGGCGACCAATGCGCCGGAGGGCTTTGTGTATATTCCGGCGGGAACGTTTCAGTTTGGTTCGGATCAGGAATCGTTTCCCTATCAGTTTCTTTATGCGGTCGATTTCGGACAGGTGCGCCGACCCTTTTACGTGTACGGCACTCTGGCGGATATCGATCGTGATTTCTGGGAGGAGCATTACCAGGACGCCGATTGGGAAACCTTGGAATGGTCGTATTTCGACCTGGCCGAAAACTACGTCGATGGCCGGAATGTGGAAAAGATCAGTGCGGAAATGAAGGTGAACCGGAACCTGTTAATTTCGCCGATGTATGTGTCGAGCACGGCGATGACCTTTGCGGAGTTTACCGAGATTTGGGATTGGGGCGTGGATAACGGGTATGCGTTTGGTCCGATCAGCGGCATGTTTCCGCCGGGACCCGGTTCTCCCTCCTCCCGCTGGCCGGGAGCGGGGGCATCGCCTACAACCAATGAGAATCATCCGGTTACCCAGGTGGCCTGGTATACGGCGGTGAAAATCGCCAATGCCCGGAGTGAGATGGAGGGGCGGGAACCGGTGTATTATATCCGTCGCGCTGGCGGCCCGAAAGAAATCTGGCGGACCGGAGATTATGTGAAAAGAAATACGGACGGTGATATCATTATCACCGATTTCAGTAAAAACGGCTATCGGCTGCCCAATTATGCCGAGCACAAGTATTTTAACGCCGCCAACACCACCACGGACTTCTGGGCCGGGAATATGTCCTGGGGTCCGGAATACTATGGCGACGAGAATATTTGGGAATCGGATGGAGTGGAGAAAGTCGATCCGGTACTTAATGAAATGACCAACTATCGTGCCTCCTGGATCGACAATGAGGAAGTGGGGCCCATGACGGTGGAAGTCGACGGACGCCGGGTCAATCCCTTCGGGTTGTATCTGACCTCCGGGAACATCCGGGAGTGGGTCAATGACGCGGTGAACGTGGACTGGCGCCGCTGGGAACCGGATACAGATATCGATCCGTTGGTGCGGGACAATTTCCTGACCTATGTCTTTCATTACAATCCGGGTCAGAATTTTTTCAGCGAGCGGAATTACACCACCCCGCACCGAATGCTGGCCAATCAGGGCATGTCCTTCTGGTCTCCCTTCTTCCGCTCCAAGATGGGCGAGCGCGCCCACCTGGGCAGTGCCCAACCGGGATACGGCTTCCGTCTGATTCTGAACATCCCCCGAGACTGATTTTTACCTTTTGAACCGATCTTTCCCCATGCGTAAAACGATCCCCATTCTTCTTTCCCTGACGCTGGCCCTGGCCGCTCTGTTTTTCTTTTTGCGGACGGATTCCCCACCGGAAGATCCCTCCGTATCGTCCCCACCATCTTTCGATCCCGAAGAAGTCGCCGACTCTGGAATAACTCCGGCAAGCGAGAGGACAGGGGACAGAGAGGCCATGGCGGGTGATGATGTCACTGTTACGGAAACTTCGCCAGATCGCGAGGCCACCCGTCGCAGCGAAGATTTGCTGCCCGAATATATCCGGGGGACCCAGAACCGCCGCGCCGAAATGCCGCTGGTGGAACATCGTCAGGCGGAGGAGAATCGTCCCCTTCCCACGCATCCCAAATGGCCTAGTGGCTCGACCCGCTCGATTTCCTGGAGTCAGCCAAGCCCGGACGGCGAGATGCGCCGGGTGACCCTCGTGCAGCCTTCCGATTTGCCGTATCCGATCCGGGTCGAGGAGATTTTGCATCATCATCCGCGGGACTTGGACCGCTTACGGGAGATGCCCGATGCGGTGGAACCCCGGCATGTTGAACTGTTGGCCGAGGAAATCGCCGATGCGGTGATGGTACGTTTGGGCGAAGGGAAAACCGAAGACGATTTGCGGGCCGTGGTGGAGCGAATCGGGGCCGAACCCGCACGGGTACTGAGTCACCGATTGCAAGCCTATCGCATTCAGTTGCCGGAGATTACCCCGGACGGCGCCCCGGAGGCGGTGTTGGCTCTGGCGGATATCGGGGTGGAAACCGGTGCGCTGCGCACCGTGGAAACCGATTCGATTGTCCGGGCGATGGATTTGGTGCCCAACGATCCGCGTTTTCAGGATGGGACCCTATGGGGAATGAACAACATCAAAGGTCCCGAGGGGTGGGCGATCCAGAACACCGCCGAGGATGTGGTTATCGGGGTAATCGATACCGGGGTGAATTACAATCATCCCGATCTTGGCGACAACATGTGGATCAATCCCAATCCCGGCAGCTATTCGGGGATTTCCGGGGATATTCACGGGATCAATGCGATCAATATGACGGGGGATCCGATGGATGATCACAGTCACGGAACCCATGTGGCCGGGACCATCGCGGCCATTGGCGACAACAGCGAAGGCGTCGTCGGGGTGGCCTGGGAAGCGCAGATCATGGGATTGAAATTTCTTTCCGCGGAGGGCGGGGGCGCGATCGGGGATGCGGTCATCTGTCTGGATTACGCCATCGAAATGGGCGCGCACCTGACCAACAACTCCTGGGGCGGCGGTCCGCCGAATCAAACTCTTTTTGAACTGATTCAGGATGCGCGCGATGCCGATCAGCTCTTCGTCGTGGCGGCGGGAAACAGCGCGAACAACAACGATATCAGTCCGATCTATCCGGCGACCTATCCGGTGGATAACATTATTGCGGTTTCCGCGATCAACACCATGGAGGAACTGGCCAGTTTTTCCACCTTTGGACCTTCGACGGTGCTTCTGGGCGCTCCCGGAACCCAAGTCCATTCCACCATTCACGAAGAACCCTGGTACCAGAGTTACAGCGGAACCAGTATGGCCGCTCCCCATGTCGCCGGTGCGGCGGCGCTGATTTTGCAGCATCACAACTTCGAGACCTATGATGTGATTAAAGCCCGCTTTACCGAATCGGCCCGGCAAATTCCCGGGTTGCAGGGGCGGGTGATCACCGAGGGAACACTCGATTTGCCGACGGCCCTGACCGTTGAGGAGGACGGGAACATGGCGGTCCGCCTGACCGTTCGCGGGCAGGAATCGAGCTCCTTTGTGTTCGCCGGGGAGGATGCAATTCTCACCCTTTCGCTGACCGATCTGCTGCCGGTGAGCGATGCCACCATCACCGCCACCGCCGATCCGGCGGGACCCCAGGGGGAAACCATTACCTTTGAGGCCGATCCTGCCGCGCCGGGCGTGTACACCGCCGACTACACGCTGCCCACTTTCGGCGAAGGCGAGGAAACCGAAATGATTGTTTCCCTGGACATTTCCGCACCGGAAAAAAACACCTACACCGACGATGTCGTGGTGGACATTCAAACCCGTCCGGAAAACCGCTTTCTGGCGGATGCCCTGGAACTCGATGCGGCCAATCCCGGCAGTGTCACCATCAACAACACCTTTGCCGAAAAAGAACCCGGCGAGCGGGAACGAATCAATTTTTTGCGTTTCAACCGTTCCCTTTGGTATACATGGACACCGGATACGGTCGCCTCGGTGGAAATCAACACCCTCGGTTCGCTCACCAACGGCGGGTCCGACATGGATACGGTGCTGGCGGTGTACACCTCGCCGGTGGCTGATCCCGGAATGGGCGATCTGGTGGAAGTTGTAACCAATGGAGATATATCCAGTGACAACCGCATGAGCCGGGTCACCTTTGACGTGTTGGAGCCGGGAACCACTTATTGGATTCAAACCGGCGACGCCTTTCGGGCGGGGGACTTGCAGTTGAATGTGATCCCGGTCTTTGAGGCACCGATTGTGACCCAGGAGCCGCCCGCGGCGGTGACGGTGTTCGAGGGACTGCCCCTGCGCCTGAACGCCTTTCTGGCGGGCGCGGACAGCTTTCAATGGCTGAAGGACGGTCAGCCCTTAAGTGAAGGCGGCCGGTTCAGTGGGACGCAAACCCCCAATCTGGTGGTGGATCCGGCGATTGATTCCGATGCGGGATCGTATCAACTTCGGGCTACCAACCAAAACGGCTCGGAGACGACCTCCGCTACAGTGGTGACCGTGCAAACGCCGACCGGACTGTCCTCCTGGACGCGGCAGGATCCCCAGCCTACCGGCAATGATCTGGGCGGCATTGCCCATGGGGCCGGACGCAAGGTAACGGTGGGCAGTCAGGGAACGCTCTTGGTGCAGGAAGATGGCTCGGCGGAATGGGAGCGGGTCAGTACCGGTACCCGGGCCCGGTTGAACGATGTGATTTTTGATCCTTCCGAGGGCTTTGTCGCGGTGGGGGATGAGGGAACGATTTTGGTCAGTTCCGACGGAACCAGTTGGACGACGGCCTCCAGCGGCACCGAACAGGCCCTGCGGGCGGTCGCGACCAACGGGAGCAAATATGTGGCCGTGGGGGGGGATTATTTGGAAGGCATTGTTTTGGAAAGTGCCGACGGACAGCCCTGGACGGACGGTACCCCGGCGGGTCTGGAATCGATTCTTTACGGCGTGATTTGGGACGGTACCCGCTTTGTTGCGGTCGGCGGGCATTGGCAAACCGATACCGGGATTGTGATAGACAGCGGGGATGGCATCACGTGGTCCGAGCATACGCTCAATGAGGTGCCCACTTTGCATGGCGTGGCGAATGACGGCGGCACCCTGGTGGCCGTCGGCGGCGACTGGCTGGAGCCGGTAATACTGCGCAACACCGGTGCCACGTCGTGGACCGGGGCGATGGTTCCTTCGGAGGAAACGCTGTATGGTGTGGGGCATGCGAATCATCTCTGGCTCGCTTTCGGGGAGCGGGGAACCCTTTTGAGCAGTGCCGACGGCCTGGACTGGACGGCGCTGGAAAGCGGGACCGATTTTGCCCTGCGCGGGGCGGTTTGGGATGGTGACGATTTTACCCTGGTCGGCGACGGCGGGGCGATTTTGGAAAGCGGGGACGGGACTGTCTGGACGGTGCAAAATCCCGGTACCCGCGTTTCTTTGGAGGATGTTGATGGTGGGGGACTCGGCTTGATGACGGTCGGAGAAAAAGGGGCCGCCCGGTTCTCCGCCGATGGTTTGAACTGGCAGGATGCAAGCTTTACGCCGGGGCAGCGCTTCCTCGGCGTGGCCACCAACGGCTCGGTGTTTGTGAAAGTAGGGCAGGGCGGGGACATCCTCTCCAGTTCCAACAACGGGGACAGTTGGACATCCCGTTTCAGTAAGGAGAATCGAGCCTTGGAGGCGGTGACCCGGGGCAATGTGTTTGTCGCGGTCGGTTCCGGTGGAACGATTGCGAGCAGCAGCAACGGCACCTCCTGGACGGAGCGCACGTCGCCGACCTCCCTGCGCCTGCGGGCGGTCGCGTACAATGGCTCCGCGTGGCGGGCGGTCGGGCAGGACGGGGTGATTCTCGGCAGCGACAACGGCAGCAGTTGGAACCTTGTTCATGCAGGCCTTGGTGACACCCTGCGTGGGGTCACGCACAATGGCGACTACTGGATTGCCGTCGGCGACGGCGGAGCCATTTGGCTCAGTGTGGACGGAGACGACTGGAGCGAAATTCCCTCGCTCACCAATCGCACCCTGCACGCAGTCACTTCCGGCGGGGGTACCACCTTTGCAGTCGGTTCCGGTGGAACTCTTTTGACCAGTGCGGATGGTCTGGTCTGGGAAATGCGCAATAGCCGGGTGAGTGCCAATTTGATCGGCGCCACCTACAACGACGGACTCCTGGTTGCGGTCGGTGGCATGGGCACGATTTTGACCTCGGTGGCACTGGATACAGTTGAGACTCCGGAGATTTCTCCGGACTCGGTAGGCAATGAGTCGTCGGTGGTGGTGACCCTGACCACCGAGACGGAAGGCGCGGATATTTTCTATACGCTGGACGGCTCCGAGCCGAACACGTCCTCGACGAAGTACAACAGTTCCTTCACTTTGACCAATCCGACCACCGTGAAAGCCCGTGCCTTCAAGGAGGGCATGGAGGCCAGCGGTCTGGCGGAGCGCACCTATTTTCTGCAGGGGGCACCCTTTATACTTGAGCCCGCGGCGGATCTGGCGCTGGCCGTGGGCGGCAGCGGTGAGCTGGGTCCCGAGGTTTCCGGTGATGAACCATTGAGTTACCAATGGGAACGGGCCAGTGACCCAAGTGGTCCCTGGAGTACAGTTAGTGGGGCGGATGAAAGAGTGCTGACCTTCGCCGATGCCCAGGCCGGCGATGCCGGGTATTACCGTTTATTGGTGGAAAATGAGGTTGATGATATTGCCAGTGATCCGGTGCAGGTTTGGGTTTGGGAGGCGCCCGCGATTGTCACCCAGCCGCAGGATGTGACGGTGGGTTCCGGGAGTCCGGTTACCCTGACTGTCGAAGCGAGCGGGGGAGGACCCCTTTCGTATCAGTGGCGCAAGGACGGAGAACCGATTTCCGGGGCCACGGGCGCAAGCTACACCCTCAGCTCGGCGAGCCTTAGCGCCTCCGGTGTTTATACCGTTGAGGTCAGCAGTCCGGTGGGCAGTGTGGTGAGTGACAGTGCCACGTTAACGGTGGGGATTCCGCCCCGCTTCCTGACCCAGCCAAAATCGCTGACCCGCGCTGACGGGGACAGCGCAATATTTTCGGTCTCCCTTTCGGGATCTGAACCGATGACCGTGGATTGGCAGTTCCAGGCCGGCGGCTCCGGGGACTTTGCCTCTTTGGGCGTTGATACTCCGACCCTCACGCTGAACGATCTAAGTGGCGCCGACACTGGCAACTATCGAATCGTGGTGTCGAATGCGTATGGCAGCCGAACCAGTGAGGAAGCGGTTCTATCGGTACTCGAAGCGCCGACAATTACCGCGCAGCCTTCCGACACGTCGATTATCCTCCATCAATCCGGCGGCTTCAGTGTGGGGGTGTCCGGCGCCGAACCGTTCAGCTATCAATGGCTCAAAAACGGAAATGTCATTCCCGGTGCCACGGCGTCGACCCTCGATTTCGCGGAAGTGCAGGCCAGTGACGGGGCGGCCTATTCCGTTTTGGTGTCCAATGAGGCCGGTGCGGTGCAGAGTGCGTCCGCGACGCTGACCGTTCTGTTTCCGGCGGAGATTACCGCGCAGCCGACCGATCAGGATGTGGAAGTTGGCGAGGCCGGCACCTTTACCGTGACCGCCACCGGAACCGACCTGACCTACCAATGGCAGGAGGAGATTGAGGGAAGCTGGGTCGATCTGGCCGGCGAGGAGAGCCCACAGCTGGTCCTCAGTGCGGTGACCAAAGAGGACGACGACGGACGCCAGTTCCGGGTGATTGTGGACAACGCCTACGGCGATGCGGTGGTCAGCTCGGCGGCGACGCTGAATGTACTGGAAGCGCCATCGATCGTTACCGATCCGCTGCCGCAAAGCATTGTGCTTGGCGAATCGGTTACCTTTGAAGTCGAGGCCGATGGCGATGAGCCCCTGACCTACCGCTGGCGGCGCAATGGCTCCAACATCAGTGGAGCGACATCCTCCAGTTATACCATCAATTCCGTGACCGCCAACCGCGACGGCGATGTGTACACCGTGCGGGTGACCAATCCGGTCGGGGACGTGATCAGTGCCGGGGCGACCCTGACGATCCTGTATCCGCCGACGATCCTGAACCAGCCCAACAGCCAGGTGGCCGCGGTGGGTGACACGGTGACCTTTTCGGTGCTCGCCGGCGGCGATCCGACGCTCTTGTATCAATGGCGCAAGGACGGAGTGGATATCGACGGAGCCGACGGGGCCACCCTGACCCTGGAGGATGTGGACACCGACGATGCCGCCGACTATTCGGTGGTGGTGACCAATGACTACGGAACGGTCACCTCCAACAACGCCACCCTCACGGTGCAGGAGTCGCTGGATTTTGTTCATGCCATCCGCATTACCTTTGACGGTTACACCGAGAGCGAGGTGCTCACCAATTTCCCCGTTCCGGTGAAGCTGAACGACGGGATCATAGGATTTGATTACGACGGCTTTGTTTCGGGAGAGGGCAGCGACCTTCGCTTCTGGACTTCGGACCTTGAGCCGCTGGTTTATGAGATCGAGCAATGGGATATGGAGGGTGATTCCTATGTCTGGGTCCGTCTGCCCGAGTTGGCGCAGGGAACCTTCATCTATGCCAGTTGGGGGGATGCTGAAGCGGCTTCGCCGCCGGAAACCCCGGCGCACACCTGGACCGAGGATTTTCTGGCGACCTGGCATATGAATGATAACGCCGGCGGCGCTCCCGACAGTGCTACGCTGGTCGCGGACAACAGCGGTTCTTTTGAGCAAACCAATGCCAGCGGACCGCCGGAAGTGGTTCCGGGAATCATCGGCAACGCGTTTAAAAATATTAACGATTCCACCTATCGGGTGGAAATCGGGAACAACGATGCGCTGGAAGCACAAGATCAGGCGACCTTTTCGTTTTGGTATCGGCGGGATCTTTCCGGGGGCAATAGCGCGGAAATCTTTTCCCGTCCGGTAAGCGGAACGAATCGCCGAATCGGGTACTACTTTGGTGGAGAAAATTATGACGACGGGATTGCCCTTTATGCCAACCGGAGTTCGACGAACAATGCCGATTTGTTTACCGGCACCCTGCAAGTGGGCAACTGGCATCATATTGCGATTACACAAGACAAGACCAGCAGCAACCGGGCGGATTTCGCACTCTACCTCGACGGGGAATTGATCGGATCCGCGAACAATCAATCCTTGAACGAAAGTAGTGGACGCTGGATCTTGGAACCGACGTTTCTGATTGGAGGGTCCACGGTCGTGGGCCGCAACGGAGTCCCCCATGCCACGCTCGACGAAATGCGGATGGCCTCGGCGGTGCGCTCGCCGGCTTGGATTAAGGCGGAATATCTGTCGATGCATGATCCGCACAGTTTCGGGACCTATGAGCCCGCAACGGTGATTCCGAACAACCCGATCATCACCCTGGTGACTCCGACCGCCGATACGGTGCGGATTCCCGAAGAGGTGGGAATGCTTCTGGAAGCGGAGGTTACTGAGCCGGTGGAAGAGAGCGGTGCCCTGGAATACACCTGGACCGCGCTCACCGGTCCCGGGCCGGTCACGTTCAGTGATCCCAACGAACTTTCCACCGCCGCGACCTTCAGCGGACCGGGTGAATATGTGCTGCGGCTCGAAGTGGTTAATACCGACGATCCCGCGCTCTCTGCCCAGCGGTTAGTTACCGTTGAGGTTCTTGACATGGAAGAGGGTGAAGATGACGAATCCTTGGAATGGATGGGTACCAATATGGGCGTTTCTGGAGGTTCACACCAATGGGACGGAGATGTTGCTATCCTTTCTTCCGGCGGTCAAGGTTTGGTCGGATCATTCGACAATCAAGCCTATTTTCTTCATTTTGAAGCCGAAGGTGACGGCTACTTTGAAGCCCGGATCATTCAATTTGGAACTGGTTCAGGTGTGGATGCCAGCAATTTTCACCAGGCAGGCGTAATGTTTGCGCAAGAGGCTGAACCCGATACTTCATATGTTTTTGCTCAAATATTGGCGGGTCCCTCTTCGTCCGGAGACCCTCACCGTATCCAAAGCAGAGGACGCAATGGCTCGTCTAGTTTTACTTCAACTATATATAACGTAGACCCAGAGTATTGGGTTCGAGTGGAACGAATTGGGAATATATTTCAATCATTTCATTCTGAAAATGGAGAGGATTGGGTTTTGGTGCGGCAGGAATCCATCGGATTCAGTGACCCTGTTCGGCTGGGCTTATTCGTAAGCCGTTGGGATCAAGATATTAACGCAACATTTGATAATATTTCCAGTAGTTTTGGGGTAGAGGAAGCCGCCGATAACATCGGTCCGTGGGTTTCTGCCGGGGCGGATGCTTTCGGCGTGCGGGATGAAGCGATGACCCTGTACGGGGAGATGGAGGATGACGGACTGCCTGATCCGCCGGGCGAAGTGACCCTGGCATGGACCCAGTTGAGCGGTCCGGAAACGGTCAGCCTGTCCGATCCTTCCGCTCTGGAAACGACCTTTACGGCCAGCGTGAACGGGGAATACCGTTTCCGCCTGGCCGCCAATGACGGCGAGGTGACGACCTTTGCGGAGGTGACCATCGATGTGCAGGGCAGCAATCCGGTGGAATTCACCAGTGAACCGGTTACCGATGCCGTGGCGGGCGAAGCGTACAGCTATACCGCAACCTTTACCGGCGGCGATGAAGAGACGCTCAATTTCAGTGCACCGGGACTTCCTGACTGGCTGACCCTGTCGCAGGGAGGCGATGGCCGGGAATGGATTCTCAGCGGCACTCCGGGGATCAATGATGAAGGATCTCACTCGGTGCAGTTGGTCGCCTCGGACGGCGACAGCGAAGCCACCCAGGAGTTCGGGATCACCGTCTGGCCGGAGGGCACCGTGCCGGGGATGCCGGAAATTGTGCTTTTGCCGCAGGGCGATATTGAAGCGACCACCGCCGACCTCAACGCCGATTTGCTGAAAGGCGAGGAACCGGTCACGGTAAAAATCTGGTATGGTCCCAGTGACGGCGGCAATGATGCCGGCGCCTGGGCGGAGGAACTGGATCTGGGAGATCAGTCCGTCGGGGAGATTTCCGCAACCCTGACTGGTTTGACCCAGAATTCGACCTATTACTATCGCTTCGTGGCGACCAACAACGTGGGCGAAGCGCAAACGGCGACCGACAGCTTTGCCACCCCGATCGACCTCAGCGGCATCGAGCCGCAAATCACCCTGATCCGCCCGACCGTGGAAAGCGTGCGCATCCCCGAAGGGGTCGGACTGGTGCTCGAGGCCGAAGTCACGGAAACCGGCGGCGAAAGTGGCCAGTTGACCCTGCTCTGGGAGCAAACGGCGGGCGCCGGGGATGTCAGTTGGGAAACCACCGATACCGCCGAAACGGTGGTCTGGTTCAGTGCGCAGGGAGAATACACCCTCCGCCTGACCGCCGAAAATGGCGTGAACAATGAAGTGCTGGAGATTGCCGTGGAGGTGGTGGATCCGGCTTTGATAACGGAAGGTGCTTTGGGTATGTCGGCAGAATTGCCACAAGGCTGGGCGGTGGAAAGTATCAATGAGC
>JAIUMY010000072.1 GCA_022565335.1 Opitutales bacterium | reverse complement strand
GCGGGGACCTTGTGTCCCTGCGCGGAGGGCTGCCAGCCAGGGACGTAAAGCACGCCCCACCACACCGCGCGGCCGCTTTAGCGGCTGCGCGGAACACTCCAACCCGGCCTGTCTCATAACTTCATATTCCAGCTCCGCTGGGGGCAGCGACTGATGTCTGACTGGTAAACCGAAGGATCACAGTGCCGCCCCTCCCGGAGATGGGAGGGCGGGCTGTGGTTTTTTTAGGCGGAGGTTGGTAGTGATGAAATCTAGCTGACCAGCCGCCCAAGCCCGCAAAAATGTTCCTTCATTTTTCGGTCCGTATCTTTCCCGTAATTCTGAATAGGAACTCGTTTTTGCCTCCCCTATGAGGACAAAAGGGAAAACATTGTCCCTTAACTTTATACTTTTGCGAAATCTTTCCCAAACAAGACCCAAGATCATGTTTTATAAAAACACAAAATCACTTTCGTATCTTTATTTCACGAGAAAACAAGTCGCCTTCATGGTCTTCCCCTCTAAAGCGGAAAAATCATGCTAGGATTCCTTGGCAAGGGAAAGGTCTTCCCGCTTCTCATCATCCTAAAAACAAAAATACCAATGGAAATTATCTATGAGCAAAACGGCCTATTTGTTAGGGCCGAGGAATTCATTACTGTCAGCCAAATAGGGAGCAGCAGCTTCGGCATCAATAATCCCCAGGGGAGAATCCTCGTCGGATACAACAAAAAATACCTGAATCAAAAAAACGCCAAAATAAACTTGCGGGTTGAAGCGGACCAATCCTCCTATTCACCGATGCCCACGGTGGTGATTAGCCGGGACATCGATGCCAATCACCTGCACGTAAAGGGGGTGGAACTGGTCGCCCATAAAGTGAAGATTGCCAGATGCAACCTTAGCAAGCTTGTTTGCGACAACATCAGACAAGGCATTTTGGTAAGATCTGAGGTAGTATGCAATCATGTGGTGAAGGGATACCTCAACCACCAATCATTACTTGTTTGTGACTCCATAGATGCCCTCAGCAATGACGGGACTTCCCGATGTATATGCAAGAAGCCAAAACGGTGAGTTCTGATTATGTGGTGCTATTTAAAATCTACCGATCCGCTCAAGTTGCAGGTACGCCAAGCCCAGGGAAAGAAGATTTTTCTCAGTGGTTCACCTGCAAGCGATGAGGAAGTGAAAAATAATCAATGGAGATTGTTTTTCCATAATGAAGATGTCGTTGTCTATCAGTTTAAAAATTATCTAAATGATGATGATTACACCTTGAGTCTTTGTGTCCTATGCCGGGAAATTGACCCACCAGTGCATTACGAAATTCATTTTTCAAAGAATTTGACCATTCAATACCTGCGCGGATTCAATGTGGACTTTCATCTAGAATCAAACAACACCATCCAGGATCGGGATTTAAAAAAATGCCGAATTTTTCTGAACAACCGTTTAATCTTTCCGGATGATTGAGACAAAGGACACTATCCTCACCCCAACACCCTCTCAATTTCCCCCAGCACCTGCGCCACCTTCTTGGACCCTCCGTACTTCTTCTTCAGCTGACCCACCAGTTTGAACACCTCATCGAGTCTCTTCCGGGGAGGGGGAATACATTTGATTATTGGCATAACCTATGATCTCAGAGAAAGTTTCATTCTTGCTTCACGACGGGATTAAGTTGTCCGGAATCGGGTTGCGGCGTTTTCCGGTGAGGGTGCGGAAGAGCGCGCGTTTGAGGCCTCCGGGGAGGATTTGGTCATAAGATTGAAGGGCTCCTGTGGCATGCCATTTTCCGTCGGGTTCTCGTTCAATGTAGAGGGTGCAGCGAAGAGGATGATAAATGGCATAGAGATAACTCGTACCCTGATGGATCCTTTCCAGTTCCCGGGCCAGATCCTCGTTTCTGTTAAACGGAGATTGGTTGGCGATAATCTCCGCTTGCACTTCTTCGGCAGAGCAGAGAGGGACCATCGAGTCGTTACCCGCAAAAGGAGGAGGGGGGAAGGGCTTTTCCCAATCAACGGCCCTGGGTTCATCGTCATAGCCATTAATCCATAGGTAAGGTTCCTTGTATTCGCTCAGCGGGATGGGTGTTTCCGGGGTGACCGGAAAGATTCCCTTTACCGAACCGACATAGCCGCATTGTGCGGCCTGCTCACTGAAATGTACGGAAACCCATAGCGAGCGGGTGGTTCCTTTTGTTCTCGGAAACTTGGCCGGTAAATAATCACCATCGGCAACGTTTTTCCACAATGGAACGGAAATTTCTCTGGACTCTGCCTTTCATAAAGAGGTGAATGAAAAGGCTATGGTAAAATTATGGAAAGCAAAATGAATCAAGATTGGGTGTTTCAACCTCTGTGGGAAAAATTTGGTCCGAACGACCCGGTGTTCGCACGATGTGCGAAGGACAATGCCACTGAGTGGGATTGGGAGAAATTACTGGAGGATTATGCGCCCAAAATTTTACGTTGTCGCTCTCTTTCAGATTGCCATGACCAGATTGCTGATTTTAAGAATCTGGAAGTTCTGATTGCTCTGTCGGAGGATAGTTTCTTAACGATCCGTCAAGGGGTTATAGAAGTTTTTTCGCCTTCATCCGATAGAACCCGGCAATTATTGGAGGATATTGAAAGACGCTATTTTGAGGTGAATGACGGTCGTTCTTTTCCGGGCTTTTATTTCGTTCATTCCCAGGAATCCCGAAGTGGTCAATATCACATCAATGTGGATCACATGCGAATTAAGCAAGCAGCGTATCTCAAGGACGCCAAAGAGCTTCCTTATTATTATGGCGATGAAATGGAGGCTTTTGACCGGCAATTGAAGGACAATATGAAGACCCTTCCGACGGGAATTGCTTTTCTGCATGGCGATCCCGGGACGGGGAAAACGTCGTACCTCCGGCATTTGATTCATAACATGAGCGAAAGCCACGATTTTTATATGATTTCCATCCCGGAGTTCTGGGGCTTCCTTTACGGCCAGTGGTATCGTTTCTGGCGTGAGCGGATCAAATCAACACGCGGCCGGAGGGTGGTGCTGATTGTTGAGGATGCGGAGACGCATATCGAGAGACAAAACGAACACACCTTCTGGAGGAGATCTCCGGTTATGTCGGAATTTCTACAGATCGCCGATGGATTGTTGGGAGATGCGCTTCACTTGCAAATCATTGTCACCACCAATCTGAATTTGAGCAATATTGATCCTGCTTTGACCCGAAAAGGGCGTTTGCTTGGCTATCGCGCATTCAGGGCGTTAACCCCTCTTGAAGCGCACCGGCTTTATAGACGATTAGGCAAGGAGTTGCCTTCCAAACAAGAGCGTTGGACATTGGCGGAGTTGATGACGGCTGAGTCGTCTCCGGAAGCCCCGCGGAAGAAAAAGTCGTTAATCGGCTTTACGCAACAGGATATGAAACTTTAACGGGCAACTTTATGAACCAACCAGGATCAACGAAATTCTCCATGGCCTTGATCTGGTCAATCGGTTTTTTTATAGCGGCGGTGATGGTTTCCGGGATGGTCCCCCTCGCGGCCTCTGAAAAAAAGGTGATTTACTACGATGGATTGTCCGATGGATTTGCGGATCGTAATGGATTTCTTCTGCAAACCGGACAGGAAGAGGTTTTCCTTGAGCACCCTCTGCCTGAGCCGGAAAGTTCAATGACCGGGGTTTTTGTTTTAGAATCCAAGTCCCCTGAATTGCGAGGGTTCGACGGCGTTGTTCAGCCAGGTCCCGGGGTTTTGCCCCTGGAGGAATACGGTCCGCTGGATTTGTCCGCCTTTCCTTCTTTCGCTTTTTTTCAGAAAGAGCCTACGACGATTGGTTTTGTGATGACCTTTGCCGGGGCGAGCGGTGGGAGCACGCAACATTACCTGTTTATCGATCAAGAAACCCGTCAATGGGTCCGGATCGGTGGCACGGATTATTCGCCTTTGAAGTGGGAAGAAGAATCCTTCCCGCCCGACCTTTATCGGTATCAACGCTCATTTTCTTTGGGACCGGGGATGCTTTCGCTGGGGAGTTCCAACCGACTCACCGAGGTTCGTGAGTTTTACGAAAGCGAGTATGTGACAAATCCGGATAAAACCCTTCGTTATTGGGAAAAGGCTTTGGCGAAGGTGGAACTCAGCGAACCGGATCTCAGGGAAATACGTCAGCAAGAGTGGCAGTCTATCGACCGGGAGACGGCAGTGCGGTTTTTGGACTTTGTTTATTACGGACTCCTCACGGGGAAAGAAACCGAAGTGCAGGAATTTCTGGAAAGTGTCACCCCGGAACTGAAACAAGAGGTCCGCTTTTCGGGCAGGTTTCTGCCGTATCTGGACAAGAACCCCCAGCCGGATTGGATTGGGGATGAAGAGTAGGCTAACCTTCCCATCGGCTTGGTCGAATCAGCCCGAAAGGTTGTTTGTGGTCTGAAGCTCATTGCCGGGAAATGAGGTAAACTGAGTTTTTTGCTCAAAAAGGAAGCTGCTTGCAGACGGGTACCCGATTGGGCCAGCGGAAGCGGCGGCAGGCTTTTTTGCGGGCTTCTTTGCGGCGATCCTGATGAACCCGGGAACTCCGGTAGGAAAGGGGAGCACGATCCAGAGGGAAAGAGTTGTATTGTTTTTTCATAATGAGGAAAAGGTATTGAGGTGAAAGATTTCCGATTCGTTCTACATTTTCAGCGAAGAAAAAAAGAAGCGACGAACCCGATCAGGATGAGCAAAACCAGGATATCCGGAAGCAGGAAAAACAGAAAAAGGAGAAGAACAATCCCACCGATTATTCCGGAACCACTCCCGCCACCACCTTGCGGACGACGGTTCTGACTTCCCCGATGAACATGCACCCACTCGTCGGAACGGGCGTGAATATGGCGGCGTTTACGGTATTGACTCATGTAAGATCAAAGAAAGCGTTTAGGGAGTTTTCCGAAAATATATTGTAAGACAGAGCGATTTGCGCCAACCTCGGCTATAAGATTTATTTTGTTATGGGTTCTCAAGAAATCTCAGTTTTGCGAAAACAAATTCCTGCGGGAAGAGTTTTTATGGTCTTGCATATTGCGTGGAAAGATTTGGCCGGTTTCGGCCACCCCCATCCGGGCCAAAAAACACCTTTTAAACCTGAACATCCAGGGCTTGTCTTATACCCGGAGCCACCTTTTGGAAATACGGTTATTCTGGCCCCGGGTTCCTCCAAACGGGGAAAATCGCGCGATTCGGATTGCTTTACGACCTCCGTTAAGCTGGTTCGTGAAAATCCCTTTACCCGTCCTTCAGAAAGCTATTTTTTCCCACGGGAGCGGCGCACTGTCTGGAGGAATCCCCATTATTTTTCCTATCACCCGCACTTTGGTGACCTGCCACAAAAGGAATGCGAGAGATGGAAAAAGGTCGTTCAACAATGTGCCCGGGAGGACTATTTTCCCGATGTCTGACCTGTCCCCGAAAGATCTTTTGGCGGTCTCGCGTAAAATTCTGGAGCAGGAAAGGTTGAGCGAGGGCGATACCGAAACGCTCCTGATGCTGGTGGTTCGTCCTTTTGTACTATCGAAAATCCAGCGGGTGCGCTGGTATTTGCGGGAGTCGATGGAAACGACTCCAACTTCATTGGCCCTATCTCTTTTAGGGGAATTTTGGGAGGATTTGATGAGTGAGCGCTTCTGGAAGCCTATTTGGGAGCATGAAGCGGTGGGCGTTGATCGTTCGATGATGGAAAAGGAGGACCTGGACTCCCGGGAAGAAAGGGCCGTTCGCTGCTTTGCCGCCTTTGCGGTTAGGCGGTTGCAGTTTCTGTTTGGCTCGAGAAGTAGAGTGCGCACCGTCGAATCGGAGCTCCATAAGGTCATCCGCCGGGGTAAATTTGCTTTCAGCAATCCGGAAAATCCGGCCCATGGAACGGTTTATCCGGTGGGTAAGGAAAAGGAGGGAATCCTGGAATTTGCCGAATTGAAACCGGAGGCCTTTACCTTTCCGGTTCCCAAGGGGGGAGGGAATCGCCTCTCCACCCGGAAAAAGGCACCTGCATCCATTGGACCCTCGGAAAACGTACCCTACCAGGTTCCGACTCCCGTGCAGTTGGAAAAATTTTTGGGGGAGGTTTTTCGGAAGTTTCCGAAACAGATTCGATTTGAAGACCTCGTTCAGTTCCTCAATACTGGGTTTGGGATCAACGCGGAATCCCAGGTCGATATCCATGATTCCTCCGAGGCGGAAGCACAGCGTGGCGATGAAAATATGAAAGATCCCGCCAATCTGCTTGCCCACGAGGCTTTTGCTGAGGAAACCGCCCGTTTGGTGGCGAAACTATCGGAAAGGAGTCCATCCGGACGGGGCAAACCCTGGATTTCAACCTTTCTTCGCTTTTCTCTCTGGAATGGTTTGCCGACGACTTCCGGCACCCGTTATGGGTTGGAGGAATACGAAAGACATTTTGAGATCCCCAAATCCACGGCCTCCGATCATCAGAAAAATTTCATTCAACCCCTTATCGCGGAATCTTTATCCCGTTTAGGCTTTCTGCAAAAGAACTCCGGATCATCAAAAGAGAAGGGGAAGGGAAAAGAGCGCGTCCGGGGAAATATTTCCGACGCAACCCGTTTACTGGAATGGCTGCGCGAAAAATATTTTTCGGAAAAACCGGAATTCGTCGTTTGGAACCCCTTTACCCGGAAGTGAACCATTTAGTACGATGACAGATTTTCCTATTGAATTATTAGAAAAGTGGTCTCCGGAGGAAATTTCCGAGAGCCTGCGACTTTGGCCGGACCCCTTTTCGTCTCCTGATATCCCTCCGCGTGAAACCTTGCAAAAATATCGCCAGGAGCCGGCGCGGGTCGAGGACGGGGACTTGCGAAATCATATCGCCACCCGACTGGATTGTCAGCGGGCCTTGCTGGCCCTTCGTGAGGAAACCGCCGAACGGGAGGTAATCCGGACGGGGTTGCGGCAATTGCTGGCGGCTAAAGCCGAACCAAAAAATCCTCCCGAAAAGAAAACAAAGACGGGCGACTCCTCCCTTCCTAAACGGGAAGAGACGATTCCCCTGGAGGCCGGCTCCATATATACCGTAAAAACCGGGTTTCAGGTTTGGAACGGCGAGGGGTTGCAACGGGGGTTCAATTTCAATCCGCCGGAGGTTATGGTGGTTTCCCGGGCCATTTCCCGCGAGTCGGGAGGCGAGTATTACCGGGTTATTCCCTGTTCCGCGGCTTTGACGTGGGGGTTTGATGACGCGGAGTCTTCCGGCGACATACTCTTCCGGTCAACCACAGGAAGCGAGTGGATACTGCATACCTGGTTGGAATATCCCGTCAGTAGCGAGGATTTTGCCTACGGCGTTGGCCGCATCAATAAAGATGAACAGAAGCGCTTGAAGGAATTTTTGCTAAACCGAACCGCCTCCAGTGGGGAACCGGTCGAGGATCCCGAATGGCTACTGGATCGGGAGCGTTTGGCGGTCCGCGCGTCCACTTTGCCCTGCACCTGCGATGCCCGGAGAATGGAGGCTCTGGCCGGGGAAAACAAAGGAGAATTTTGTGTCGTAGAGACCCCTCAAGAAGGGGGGGCGCTTTTGCATTTTCCCTTGCTTGTGCAGGATAATAAGATGGCCGCTGCAGACATTGACCCGCAAAGGTCTCTGGGTTCCAGCCCCTTCTTTCTCTCGGAGACTCCGGAGGTCGAGTTCACCATCCGTGAAGGTCAGGATCCGCGCTCCCTGGCCTTCGAGGTCGATTCTCCGGAAGCCGACATCCTGGAGGGTTCCCGCATCGTCAGCGGTGAAGGGGAAACATTGGCCACGATCAAAAACGGTATGGCCTATTTCTCCTTTCCGGCGTCCGGACTGAAGATTGTTGATCCCCAGGGTCAAGCGGTGGATATTCAACTAAAAGTCTAATGTGTTTAGGGGAAGCCGAAGAAAGGGTCACCTCCCTCGGTTCCGCCCGTAGCCTGATCAGGCGGCTGACCTCGGATCATCGTGATCTTCAACGCTATCTTTCCGATCACGCCCTTTGCGCACTTTTGCAGATTGGCCGTATCGCTGATCCGCAAGTGCGCGGTATCATCGAAGGGGAATTGCTCTATCGATGCTGGTTAGCGCCCTCATCCCGGGCAGGGCGTTTGGAGGAAGTGGGGGCCCTTCTGTCCTCCTCCGATTCCCTCCCGGCCAAGGTTTTACTTCCATGGCTGCAATCTCAGGTTGAAAAGCGAACCTTCGTGATCCCTCCGGATCTTCGGGAATGCCCCTGGGGCGGATATCTGAAGAAGCGCTTGGAAGAATGGGAAAACGCACAAGGCGCGATCGTCTTTGTTTCTCCCCCCGGAATCAGTGATCCTTTGGCTCCGGCGATGGTTTTACCCTTTTACTTTGAGAAAGTGGACCACCCGCATGAGGTAACTGTGGTGGGAACAAATGGGTTGGTTTTGGAGCGGTTGGTTCCTTCCCTGAAGCGCGCTTTGGCCGTCTTTGCCAAATGGCGAAAAGCCGGGAGCGGGGCACCGCCAAAAGTTTCCCATTTTAAAGCTTACTTCCCTTCGGTGGGTCGCTACGGAACCGCCGTTTTACAGGGATTGAGCGGGGGCCTTCCGTTTCTTCTGGCCCGGTGGGCCTTGGAGCAAACATCCGGCAAGACAACTTTACTTCCTTTTTCCTGGGCGGCCAGTGGCGTCCTGACGGAGAATGGTTTTCTGGAGCCGGAAACCCAGACCGGAGATATCCTGCGCATCAAAGCCGATTGTCTGCTGCGGAGTGGATTTCAGCACATCATTCTCGCGGGGGAAGGGCGGGGACAAGTGCCCGAGACGGTAGCGGTTGCGGATGGTACAATCCTTTCTCCGGAGTTTGCCGGAAAATTCTTTTCTCCGGTCATCCAAAAGGCCCGGGTAGCTGAATTCTCGATCCAGGACTTGGAGGAAAATCGGGTAGAGATGGAAAACAAGATGAAATACGGGCAAGTCACCCCGGGTTTTTGCCTGGAATGGCTGGACCAACTGATCGAGCGCCTGGAAGAACGGGATGATCCGCGAAGCCTTGCGCTGAAAGCAAAAGCGCACCTCAATCAGGCTGCGGCCTGGTGCCATTTGGGGCATCCGGCAAAGGCCCGGGAAGCCCAAAAGGGCGCGAATACCGGAAGACGGTTGCTGGGAAATTATGAATATGCCCGATCTTTGGTCCGGGAAGCGGTTAGCCTGACCGATCTTGGATCCTATGAAGAAGCGATGGATTTTCTGGAGGACGCGGAGAGATTATGCGATGCCTCGCTTGGTTGGCCCAACGAAACCTATTTGCAAATGGAAATCGCCGGCACCCGGACGCAGCTTCTGGTCAACCAGGCCATGCGGGGGGAAGCGGAACCCTCTGCCATCGAAAAACCCGGTCGATTGGCGGTGGCACTGGCGAAGGAGTTGGATGAAGGAGAAGATCCTGGCATCGAAAGGGAAACGCCCCGCGACCTCTGTTATCTCTATTCCTGGGCGGTTTGCTTTGCTCCCGAACAAGAGCCGCGAATCCGGGAGGAATTTGTCCGCTTGACGCCACCCGAACATTCCAGCCGGGCCTTTTTTCAGCGATGGCGATGGATGGGTGCCTTCCGCCGGGGGTTGGTCGGAGAACAGTGGTATGACTGGAAAAGTTTTCTCGGCGAAATACCCGACCCGCAAAACAGCCCTTCCTGGGTTGGTTTCCTCTGTCGAAAATACCGGGGCCTTTTACTTGCCCTGGCTGGAGAAAATGAGCCCGCCGCGGAGGATTTTTGCGCCGTTCTGAAATTCGCCGAATCCTTCGGAAACAATCCCCTTTTGGATTTTATCAAAGTGACTGGAACGGCCGCCGGCTTTTATGCCTTACCCCCGGACAGTCCTCTTGCCGAACAATGTCTGAAGTGCTCCCGGGAGATTCTCAAAGCCCTTCGGGAAGCGGGTTTTGCTCACCGCGATTTACCCGCTTGGGAAGAGTGTTTAGGGACGGATCCCGTGGATAAAAAAGTGCTGCAACAACGGCTCCTGTCCTTTCCTTATTAAAATAAAACCGGAAAAACCCGATGCTGTATTCTTTATAGTTACTTATGCACAAAACAACCCCCCAAACCCAAAACCCCTCCGATCAAGAAAAACTCGGTTGGTTGAAACGCGTTTTCACCTATCTCGGCTGGAGTTTTCCTGAGGCCGAAGAAGACTCCGGGAACAGGGTTGGAAGCGACCCCCGGCCTCTCGAAGAGGCTTCGCCCAAGGCGTCAGCGCCCGATCAACAGATCCCGGAGAGCTCCGCCGTAAAGCATGGAACGGAGACCCAAGCTGAACCATCGTCGGAAGGGAACGACGTTCCGGATGAGGAACAGAAAAAGATATTCCTTAACAGTATTCGGAAATTTGCTTCCTGGGACGGAGCGGACGGAGAGAAAAATCTTGCCGAGGCGAAAGCCGCCATGCTCGAAGTTTTTCCTGAAAGTACCGCCGAGATCGATGCCATGGTTACTCAAGGAAAAGGATTGAGGAAAGCAAAAACGAAACTGTATGGAATGATAATGAGAAAAGGTCCTGAAAGTGATGAAGTTAAACAATTTTACAATCATGCCAGAGAACAGTATCCATGGGCTGATTTCGTATTAAGGAAAACCTTTAAGAACACCATCAATAGAAAAAATAAGGTTGAAGCTGAAAAGACTGATCGCCGGCAAGCCGCCTCTGGAAAGCCGGTGCAGCGGGTGAAATTGTCAAGGGGAGGCAAAAAACCATCTCCCCTTCAGGCCAAACGACTGGTCAGCCGTCGTGGACCGGTGAATGTTCCGAACCAACTGCATCCCTCCGATGTGCGTAATCTCCCGCCATCTTCCGATTGGCTGATCCTGATCGACGAGACAGGTAGTGAATTTGGACCCGATGCCGATACTTCCAATGATAAACAAAAAGGCAAGTTCGTTGCCTTGGTGATCCCCGGCAAAAATCCTCCCCTTAAACCACTGCCCAGAAAATGGCATGCGACCGATTGTGATAACATCAAGGAAATTGATGAAGTGTTTCAAGCCGTTCTTGATGCTGAAGTCGGTATTTTGGGACTAGCCGTGGACATGGTTCCCCACACCGGAGCGGGTGAACGCTGGATGGATGGGGTAGGGCTCTTACTCGACTGGGCTTTGCGCTTGCTGCCGGTCGAAGGCGCGACCCGGATTCATGTGCAGATCGAAAACCGTGGCCGCTTTGATAAAAACATGAAATGGGATCTGGTAGAGCGCGACTGCCTGCGCCGGATGGCACTTGCTTACCCTGCCGCAGCGGCGTGGATTGATTTGCATATTGAGACTATCGGGAAGGATGGTTCGCCCCTCAATGGTTATGTTGATGCCCTGGCGTATACCTGGGCCCGTTCCATGGTTTCATCCAAAGAACGATTGAAGCAATCCCAACTCTTGGGAACCTGCCTATGGGAAGGCAATGCACGCGCCTTTCTGTCCCATTGGGACGCTTATTTGCAAGGGGTTTCCCTCCCCGAAACAGTTTGGTGGGAGGTTCTTAACCAGTCCACCGACCCCGCTTCCCTGCCCGGAACCCTGTTGCAGAACCTTGGCATCGAATGTCGTGAGAATGTCGCCCACTGGGAACGGTATTTGAACGAAACCCGTCGTCAGATGGCGATGGCACCGGTGGAATTGTCGCGTCTCGGGGCCGCCGTCGATTGGTTGCAAAAATACCAACCCGCGGGAACGACCATCCCACCCCGCCTGCGGATGTCCTGGTTAACCGTTAGGCTAGCCAATCAAAACCACCGCGGCGAAACCGTCAGTGCATGGGAAGAGGAGTTGACCGAACTTGGATCAAGCCTAATGGAAGAAGCGGCTCCGGCGGTTTGTCATGCCGACCTCCATCTCGCGGTGGCCCGAACCAACCGTTTCGATTTCGTTGGAGCCGGCCGACCCCTGGAAAAGTGGAAGAATCTTCCCGTTGCTGTTCCGGGGCTGCAATACTGGGGACAGATCCAATCCAGCCTCGGACAACACCGCGCTTTCCTCGGAGAACCAGCGGAAGCGGTGACCTGTTTTGATCAGGCGATGAAAGCCTTTGACCGTTTGAGTGACCCCGCTCTGCGGGAGAAAGAAAAAGCGCAAACCGGATGTTATCGAGCTATTGCCCTGATGGACGATCCCGCTGCGGAAGCCGGGGAGGTGCGCCGGGCCGTCGAAGCGATCACCGGACCGCTGCCCAAGGCGGCGGCCCGTTTGGCGGCGAGCCGTGATCCTCACGATCGCTACCGCCATCATCTGCTCCTCCGTTGGCTGGTTTTCCGGGGTGATACCGAGACGGCAGAGGCCTATCTGCGCGAACAGAAAAACTGGGTGAGCGGGGAGGCCCACCCCTGGCCCCATATTGAAGGCTATCGTGGATTATTGCTCCGGGAGCAAGACCCCGCAGCGGCGGTTGCCAAAGTACTTTCGGCGGCAGAGTTAGCCTTCGCCTCCCGCCAGGGTCCGGTGCTGCGATTTATCGGCTCCTGTTGGCGCACCATTGCTGCCGATTGGGGAAAAGATTGGCCCGACCGCAAATGGGAAATCGAATCCCTTGCGGGTGAGTTGTCCTTCGCCGGAGACTTTTTGCAAGCATTGGAGGCCGGTCTTACAGATCATGATCCGCAAACCTTTCTAAAACATTGCCTTCCGTTTAACTTTCGCTGAGGTTGGTGTCGATGAGTGATTTGGAGAATAACCTGCCTTCTTTCTGGAAGAGTCTTTCGTCAGAAAAAAGGGACAAGCATTACTACCAGCATATCCTTCCACAGGTCATTGAAAGGATTCGAGACAATCAACCGGATCGGGACTTTTCCTGTGATGTGCTGATCAGTTCGATGGGGTTTAGTCCCACCACGACAGGGCTTATGACCACGCTCTACCAACCTCGTCATTTGTATGTCCTGACGACTGCGGACGCGGAGGATCATTACAACCAACTTTGCCGGTATTTAACGGATGCCTTGGGAATGAGTCACTCGCAAATCAATTTGGTCAAAGTATCGGACAGCGACCCGGCTTCGACTTATGACGAGGCCTTTCAACGGATCAAAGAAAAGACCGGAGAGGTTATTGTCGATATGACCGGTGGAAAGAAGTTTATGGGGGCATCCCTGGCTCAGGCAGCTTATGAAAACGGAGCGCAGGTGGTGTATATCGATGGGAAATTTATTCCAGAAGAGCGGAGACTCACTTTCGGCACCGAGAGCATTTGTTTTTTGGTCAACCCCAGTCGGGAGCGTTTCCGTCAGAAACGGGAAGATGCGATTAACGCCTATCATAGGCGGCATTTCGGTCGTGCGATAGATCTTTTTCAAGAAAGTTTGGACTGTCATGCTGATCATCATCTGGAGGAAGTGGCGATTCCGCTATGCAAGGTTTATCGGGCGTTGGGCGATTTCGATTTGGAAAGTCTCCCGAAAGTCCTTGAGGATTTTGGGAAAGTTGTGGAGCGTCCCTATCTTCAGTCGGGATTGGAAAAAAGCGAAGTACTGACGTTTTATCGCACCTTGCAGAAGGACCCCGCCTTGGAATCTAATGAGACACGCATTGCGGTGTTTATGGCTTTGGCCGAGGGCTATGCGGTCCAGGAGCGGATTGAATTTGCGACTCTTCTTTGCTACCGCGCATTGGAATTGGTCGTGGAGATGGGTCTAGTTCGATTGGCTGGGCCGGACTTCAAGATGAGAAACCCTGACTACACTCTTTTGCCTATGGAGAAAACGGTCCTGGAAAAGAAATATATTCAACTGTCGCGGGAGGTGGATAAGAAGGAGCAGTGTGAAGACCGTTTACCGCTGCGCCTTGGTCTCTTGAACGGGTTTGCTCTGCTTTGTCTGCTGAAGGAAGAGATGGTTCGAAATTATCCGCCCGAGCTGAAGAACGTCAAAAGTGCCTCCCAGGCATTCGGCTGGTTAAAGGATATAGCCAAGATTCGCAACGATTCGATCCTGGCGCATGGGACCAAACGACTGGAGAAAAATGATTACAGAAAAATCCGCGGCGCGGTTTGGATTCAGTGCCAGGCACAGGACTGGAGCCTCATCCAACAGGAAAGCAAAAAATTTGCCCTGCCCAAACTTGCGGTGGACCTTTTTGGGTGAAGTGGTGGCATCCCGACGGCACTTCGCCACGGTTGGAGTCGGTGACTGTCAAGGTAGTTGTCCAAAATTTCATGCAGATTTCTTTAGAATTTTTTCGATATCCCGTGAGTCGGTAGGGTTCAAAGTAGTAGAAGAAACGGTGGTCCAATTTCTTGTTTTCTTTTGT
>JAIUMY010000071.1 GCA_022565335.1 Opitutales bacterium | reverse complement strand
GGCTTCGCTGTGTTGTGCCAGCTCACCCATGCCGTCGGCCTTATACCACGTTTCTGTCCGTGGGCTCACATCTTTGACGTAGGCTTCCTTCCCACAAAGCCTCACGACTTTGCAGTTGCCATAATCTAGTATCTGTTCTTTGCTTAGGTTCATGATACAAGGGACTTTAACCCTATTACAACGTGCCCATGCCGAGCACACACAAGACGGTGCTGGACAACGTCGCTAACGCCCCGTGCCAGACCTCTACGTTCGCAAGAAGATGGTTGATTTGGAAGCTATTCTTGCCTATCTTCACTTTATGCACAAATCACTCACAGCTATTATTCGAAAAGAAGACGATGGGTTTATTGCATTATGTCCTGAAATCGACGTTGCCAGTCAAGGCGATACAATAGAAGAGGCTAAAGCCAACCTTAAAGAAGCGGTCGAATTGTTCTTTGAGTGCGCCTCACCGGAGGAGATCGATGAACGACTTGGGCAAGAATCCTACATCTCGGCTCTGGAGGTAGAAGTTGCCTAAGCTTCCCATTTTGTCGGGGCAGGATGTTGTAGCGATTTTAGAGAAGAATGGTTTCTCCGCAGCTCGTCAAAGAGGTAGTCACATCGTCATGCAGAAAAAGCTGGAGAATTCAACCATCACGGTTCCTATCCCAAACCATAAAGAAGTACGAATTGGTACATTGCGCTCCATTATTCGCCAGAGTCAGTTACCCCGCTCAGCCTTCGATGGCTAGCAGTGCGAACCAGACGGCGCAGGAAACCGGTACCGTGCCCTGAGATGACCAATATTCCTCTACAACTTCAACCCTTGTCGTGTCTGCGAACCCCGGTTTACGGTACCGGCTCCTGACCTCGACGTTGGCCCTTAATTTGAATAAAGAAACCCTTGACAAGCGGACGGGAAAGCGTACGCTTATGGCTATGAACACAATCACTGCTACAAAAGCCCGAGGCACCCTCTATTCCCTCATCGATGAAGCGAACGACTCGCATGAACCGATTCAGATTACCAGCAAACGAGGAAACGCCGTCTTGCTTTCCGAAGGAGATTGGCGCTCAATACAAGAGACCATCCACCTCCATTCGATTCCTGGAATGGTAAAATCCATTCAGCAGGCCCGAAAAGAAGGTATTGAAAAGGGATCGAACAGCCTCGACTGGTGAACTACGAAATCGTGTATTCCCGCCAAGCCCAGAGAGATGCAAAGAAATTAGCGAAGAGCAATCTGAAGGCACAGGCAGAAGAAATCCTGGAGATCCTGAAAGAAGATACCTTTCGTTCCCCGCCTAGGTGTGAAGCCCTTCGAGGAGACTTGAAGGGTTGTTACTCACGCCGGATCAATATTCAGCACCGTTTAGTTTATGAAGTACTGGAAAAACAGAAGACCCTCCACATTTTGCGGATGTGAACACACTACAACGATTGAATGCCAACAAAGCGGTGCAGTTACTCCCACTAAGCGCATATGCCCCGAGATGACCCATAATCCCCTACAACTTCAACCCTTGTCGTGTCAGCATAACCCGGCTTCCGGTACCGGCTCCTGACCTCGACGTTCGCAAAATGGAAAATCACTTGACAGGGTGCCTATTAAGCACACAATGTGAAAGGTGGAATTCGATTGGAATCCAGAAAAGAATGAAAAAATAAAAAGAGAGAGGGGCGTTTCTTTCGAGGAAATTGTTTTCTGCCTTGGCGAGGGGAAATTATGGAAAATTGAGAGCCACTACAATCAAGAGGACTATCCAAAACAACAAATATTTTTTGTTCCGATTGGTGATTACATCTATCTGGTACCGTTTGTAGAGAGCGAGGGAACCTTTTTTTTGAAGACTGCATTTCCCAGTCGAAAAGCAACAAAAGAATATAGAATGGAGTGAAATTAAAAATGAAACTAGATCCAGAGGAAAAAAAAATTTTGGAAGCCTACGAGAACGGAAAAATGAATCCGCAGAAGCCCTCGAAGGAGCTTTTGTCCGACCTGTCAAGGGCCGCCAAGAGCACTTTTAAAAAGGATAAACGGATAAATATACGCCTCAGCAGCCATGACCTGAATGGAATACAGCGGAAAGCGGTTCAAAAAGGTATACCCTATCAGGCGTTGATATCCGGGTTAATCCACCAATATGTGGAAGGCGAGCTTCAGGAATCCGGAAAGTGAGAACCAGGCGAAGTGGGCAACGGCTAAAGCCGCCCCCACTCTCTACGTTCGGCTAATTTTTCCAGTTCCCAATGAGGCGATATAAAATAAAACACAAAGGCAGCAATCCAATGCTGGTCTATATTTGCCTATTGGTTGCGCTCGTTATCACAATACCCATGGCGAACGCTTTATTCAGTAACGACATTGAGGGAATCGAAACAGAATCCCATTGAGAGTGCCTCTTGCGAATAATGTCTCGAGCAAATTGCTTCGCCCTCTCCGCCTCCATCCTGTCCTTGGAGAGCCGATCAGGCGACCTGATTGGGGGGAGAGTTTTCCGGGCATGCACAATCCCTCCCATTCTCAAGGACAGGAATGTCCTTGCTCCTTATAGAAGCGCTTCGCTACGAGCAATCCCTCCCATTCTCAAGGACAGGAATGTCCTTGCTCCTTATAGAAGCGCTTCGCTACGCGAGGTGTGGAGGTATGATCGCGACCGGAGGGTGCGGGTGGTTGGTTCCTACTCGGTGGACGAGGCGGAGCTCGTCCCTCCAAGGGAGGTAGGGGGACAGGACGGAAGCGGAAAGGGCGGCAGTAAATTGGAAAGAGTGAAGCTAGGCTTTTTGCAGGAACCAATAGCGGGGGCGCTGGGTGTGGTCGTTGACGGGTTCGGCGTGGGCCCAGGAGTCGTTTTGGGTTAATTTGGCGATCGCCTCGCGGTGGGCGATTCCCGTTTCCACGGCCAGCCAGCCACGAGGGAGGAGATAGGCGGGCGCCTCTTCGATGATGGTGCGCAGGTCCGCCAATCCGGCCTCCGGGGCGACCAAGGCGTTCTGCGGCTCAAATTCCCTCACCTCCGGCTCGGCGGAGGCCCACTCTTCCTCGGTCAGGTACGGTGGATTGGCCAAAATCGCGGCAAACCGTTGCTCCGCCGGGATCGCCTCAAACCAATTCGACTCCCGCCAAAAAAGCTTTTCTTCGGGGAGGCCGTTACGCACCGAATTTTCTTTGGCCAGCAAAAGGGCTTCGGCCGAGATGTCCACCCCCCAGACCGGAGCTTCCGGAAAGTGCCGGGCCAGCGAAAGGGCCAACGCACCAGTCCCCGTACCCAAATCCAGAAACGGCCCCGCCGCTCCGTTTTCCGGGGAAGCCGCCGCCCATTTTTGCAAAAAAATCTCCATCAATTCCTCGGTTTCCGGTCGGGGCACCAGGGCGCGGGCGTCACAGGTTAAGGTCAGGTCCCGGAAATCGGTTTCTCCGAGAATGTATTGGAGCGGCTCACGGCGGCTGCGACGCCGCACGTTCTCCCGATACCTGGCCACTTCCTGTTCGGTTAAAGGTCTTTCGAACTGGAGGTAAAGGTCCATCCGTTTGAGCCCGAGAACATCCGCCAGGAGCCATTCCGCATCCAAGCGCGGACGAGGCACTCCTTTTTCGGTAAAAAACGCCGCGGTTTTCTGTAACAGCTCGAGAACCGTGTGCATATCAGGGGAGCTCCTCAGCCCCGTCCGGCGAGTTCGTTCAAAATCGCTTTTTGCACATGGAGCCGGTTTTCCGCCTGGTCCCAAATGATGGTGCGGGGATCATCCAACACCTCCTGCGTCACTTCCATCCCGACATAGGCGGGCAGGCAGTGCATGAAAAGAACGTCCGGTTTAGCCGCATCGAGGAGGTTTTTGGTCACCGAGAAAGGGCGCATTTCCTTGATTCGGTCCGCTGATTCCTGTTCCTTCCCCATGCTCACCCAGACGTCGGTGTAGATCATATCCGCATCCCGTACAGCTTCATAAGGGTCCTGGGTAAAAGTAAAACGGGGCCCTGCGGTCTCGTTTTTCATGAGAGTCATAATTTCCTCCCCCGGAGCGAAAGAGGCCGGGCCGCTGAGGGCGAGCTCCATCTCAAAAAAGTCGGCGCCGAGGATCCAGGAATTGGCCAAGTTGCAGGCGCAGTCTCCGAGAAAGGCGACCTTTTTCCCGCGAACGGCATCCATCAGATCCTGCCCGGGCCGGGCCCACCTTTCGGCAAGGGTGAAGACATCGGTATACAATTGGCAGGGGTGAAGGAAGTCGGTGAGCGCATTGACCACCGGCTTGCCGCCCTCGCTGGCCAGAATCTCGACATCGCTGTGGTCATAGGTACGAACAATCAATCCATGCAGGTAGCGCGAAAGCACCTTCGCGGTGTCAGTTACCGATTCTCCCCGACCCAATTGAATATCGTTGCGGTTCAGAAAAATCGGGTTCGCGCCCAATTCCCGCAAGGCGACTTCGAAGGAAACCCGGGTCCGGGTACTGGATTTGGAAAAGATCATTCCCCAGCTTTGGCCGGACAGGGTCTGGCGGTGCCCATGGTCGCGCTGGGCTTTGACCTCCGCGGCAAAGGCAAAAATCGAGGCGGCCGTTTCCCAACTGAAATCGGTTTCTTTCAGAAAGTGTTTGTTCATGATAAAAAGAGATGAAAGAAAACCTCCTACTGAAACCTACTCCGGGCAAAAGGAAAAGAGAAAACCGAAAAACTCTCGATTTCCTCAAAATCCCCTTGCCAAAAACTCGGGACCAAAGCGATTTTGACAGGATGCAAAACCCATCCTTCGACGGTATCGCTAGATTGCTGGGCACTCGTGAACTGGAAATCCTCCGCCGGAGCCGGATCATGGTCATCGGTTTGGGCGGGGTTGGCTCGTGGGTGGGCGAAGGGCTGGCCCGCAGTGGCCTGGGAGCCATGGATCTGGTGGATCTGGATGATATTTGCCAGAGCAATATAAACCGGCAACTCCCGGCCCTGACCGGGACGATAGGGTTGCCCAAGGCGGAAGTTCTGGCCGAACGCTGCCGGGCGATCAATCCGGACCTCCGGGCGGAGCCCTGCCTCACTTACTACAGCGCCACCAATTCGTCCCGCTTGCTCAGTCCTCCCCCCGATTTGGTGGTTGATGCCATTGACAGCATGGCCCACAAAACCCACCTTCTGGCGACCTGCCGGAACGCGGGCATCCCGGTAATTACCACCGGCGGAGGCGGAGGCAAAACCCGGCCCGAGCTGATCACCGTTGGTGACTTGGCCGAAACCCGCAACGACCCCCTCCTCGCCCGCACGCGGAAAGTTTTGCGGCAAAAACACCACTTTCCCCGCAGAGCCGGACAGCGTTTCCGGATTCCCACCATTTATTCCCCCGAGTTGCCCCGCTACCCGGCGGCGGATGGGTCTGTTTCCCTGTGCAAGCCCGCCGCGGACCCCACCAGAGGCACCCGCCTGGATTGTGCCGGCGGGTTGGGCGCAGCCTCCTTTGTCACCGGAACGATGGGCTTTATCGCCGTCTCAGTAGCCATTCGGAGGCTTTTAGCCCAGAAACTTTCCTAGTCGTTGCCCTTTCGCCAGCGGCCGAGAAGGGTTCCATAGATCGCTGCATTCAGGGCAAACACCGCGAGCCCCAGGACAACCTGTATCCCCCGGGTTAATCCCTCGGGATAAATCACCCGGAGCAAATAATGCTCGATGAATCCAGAGTCGTAGCCTTCCTGACCGGCTTTTTCGCGCAGGCTGATCTCCAAGGGCGTCAGCGGGCAAATCCATCCCCCCAACATAATCAACCCGGCCCACAGAAAAACCGGGACGTGCAACCAGGCGGTTCGAGGCCAGCGCCAAACCCCAATGGCCCCAAAGATGGCATAGAGTATAAAGAGAAAATGAATCCCCACGATCACCTGCGCCAGAACATGAGCCCACATGGCTTCTATTTTTACGAGGAGGCCGCACAAATCCAGAAAATTCGATTTTCGCAGATCGGATGCGACCGATTACCCTAAAGGCCGGAGAAGGAAAAACGAATGGGCATCACCCGCAATCCGATGGATACCCCGGTAGGGCTTGCGCTTGCGCAACGCCATCGCGGGAAGGGACACCGGAAGGTTGTGGGGAGGAACGCCTTTCCCGATAGCCAGCGGAAACCTTTCACAGAAGCGCGGATCCCCACGGGCGGCACTTCCCAAGCGAAGGTCCTACCAGGACACCTACACCTCAATTCGCAGAGTATCCCGGCGGGTTGGGCGATTCCGTTCTTGTCGTGGGGGAGGAATACTTTTAAATGATACGATGAACGAAGAAGTCCGTTTACAGAAATATCTTGCCCAAGCCGGGGTTTGCTCCCGCCGAGCCGCTGAAACCCTCATCACCGAGGGGGAGGTAACGGTCAACGGAAAGCCCGCCAAGCTCGGGCAAAAAGTCACTCCGGGACAAGACAAGGTGGTCTGCCAGGGGCAGGGAATCAAACCACAAAAAGAAGCCCCTCTCACCTTGCTGGTGCATAAACCCAAGGGGTATCTCTGCACCAACGCCGACCCCCACGGGGGAAAAACCGTTTTCGATCTGGTGCCCCCTCCCCTGAACGAACTGCGCCTTTTTTGTGCCGGCCGCCTGGACAAAAACTCCGAAGGTCTGGTGGTCCTGACCAATGACGGGGATTTGGCCAACACCATTCTTCATCCCTCGGCGGCGATTACCAAAAGGTACCGCGTCACCGTTACCAGACCTTTTCCGATGTCGAAACGCTCACAGTTGTTGAAAGGGTTTGAAGTGGAAGGAGAGTTTTTGCGGGCGGAGAAAGTGGTTCTTTTGCCACCGGTCAAGAACGAAGCGTCTCCGGAACTGGAAATCCACCTTCACCATGGCCGTAAACGCGAAATCCGGCGTCTTCTGGAGGGCGTGGGCTTCTTGGTGAAACGACTCCAGCGCTTTCAGATCGGCAATCTAACCAAAAGGGGCCTGCCCAAGGGCGCGGTTCGCGTCCTCGACAAAAAGCAAATCAATCAATTGCTCGGCAAAACCAAATAGGTACCAAAGCTTCAAAAGCCGGCGGGCTTACCCGGCGGCAACTTCTTCCTTGATTTTGTTGGCGCTCTTGCCTCCCCAGCAAATCAGGGAAGCCTTGCCACGGGCCGCCAGGACGGACTCCATGGCGACCACAAAAACTCCGGTAAAAAGGAGATCACTCAAAACGGAGGAGCGGAAGAACATCCAGGTGGGAGGAAGCCCGGGAAGGCCAACCGTTAAGGCCTGGAACCAACCTCCGAGACTTTTCACATAAGCCGGATTGGCGACCCAGGAAGCGGTGTTGGTGAGAACGTAAAACAAAACCGAGGCCCCGAGACAGCCACCGAGGATGGTCAGCCAACTCTTGTTGCGGGAAACCCAAAAGCCGATCGGCAGGGCGAGGAGATAGGCCGCGTAGAGGACCACCATGGAACCCGAAAACAAGGGGACGCCATATTGCGCATTCAAATAAAGGTCGGACAGGAGAAGCCCGACCAAAGGCGCGATCCATAGCCGGCGGAAATGTCCGGCATACAGGGCCCCACAAAACACCAAAGCCATGGCGGGGGCAAAATTCACAAAATCACCGTGCCAGAAGGCCAACAGGCGGTAGCAAATCACGAAGACGATTAATGAGAGTGCTGCTAACATGTTGCCCAACCTACCAAAGCTAAATCAAAAGTCCACTACGAAATCCCCGGGGTTTTGCTGCTCTGCCCCAAGACAACATGAGGGTGAAAAATTTTTCCTTTTTCTCCTTGCCCTGCGATAAAGTTTCCCCACCATAGACAGGGTAACTGCAACCCTAAGCTATGAAATTCTATAAAAAAGTATCCCTACTAGCCTTTTTCATTACCGCCCTTCTCGTCGCTGGATGTTCCACCAATAAGGGTGGCGATGATCGGCGTCATACCATCGTTCTTGGCGGCCTGTATGAAAGTAAACAAGCGGCCTTTGAATCCGTGCCCCCCACCACCCTTCACGTCAGTTCGGATGAGTATTCCACCAAGACTCAAAAATCCGGTAACTACCGAAGCTTTTTCTGGGGCTTGATCACCCACACTGATTACTAAGAACCCGTCCTCCCCACACAAATTTCAAAGACTACCTCACTGGAGGTAGTCTTTTTTTTGCCATGACGAACACCAACGTAGCCAGGTTTCTTGACCAGCAGGTAAAAAACAATCCTGATGCGCCGGCCCTCAAAATCCCCCGGCGAAACAAAAAAGCTCTCCATTACCAAACCTATTCTTTTCGTGAGTTGGATAATTTGGTCGGCCTACGAAGAAAGGCGTTACAAGAACAGGGAATCCGCACCGGAACCCGCACCCTTCTACTCGTAAAGCCGGGTCTGGATCTGATCGTCACGGTGTTTGCCCTCTTTAAAGAAGGGGCCATCCCTATCGTCATCGACCCCGGGATGGGCTTGCGCGGGTTTTTGCGCTGTGTGCGCCACACCCGCCCGGAAGCCTTGGTAGCGATTCCCCTTGGGCAGATTGTCAGCCGTGTTTTTTGGCGCAACTTCGACTCGGTGCAACACCGGCTCTGGATTCGCCGGGGAGCACTTGCCGGAAACACCCCGGACCGACCAAGTGAGCCGGCGGTTTTGCGGGAAAACAAGGATATCGCCGCCATCCTTTTCACCTCCGGCTCCACCGGGCCCGCCAAAGGGGTTACCTACACCCATGGGATGTTCGATGCTCAGGTTCGCTTGATTCGCGACACCTGGGAAATTCAGCCCGGCGAGGTTGATTTGCCCATGCTCCCCGTTTTTGCGCTTTTCAATCCCGCTCTGGGCATGACCACGGTCATTCCCGAAATCAACCCCAGTCGCCCGGCGACCGTGGACCCGGCGAAAATCATACAAGCGCTGGAACAAGAGAGCATCACCAACAGTTTTGGGTCCCCCGTTCTTTGGAAGATCATTACCTCTTATGCCGAAGAGAAAGGCTTGCACCTGCCCGGGCCCCGGCGAATTTTAATGGCCGGGGCACCGGTACCCGCCTCTCTTCATGCAAAAGTGCAAAAACACATCCCCGGAGCCCGAACCTTCACTCCCTATGGGGCCACCGAGGCCCTTCCCGTCAGTTCAATTTCCGGCGAAGAAGTTCTCCTGAAAACCTCCGCCTTAACCCGACAAGGGAAAGGCACCTGTGTCGGAAGACCGGTCAAAGGAATGGAAGTCAGGGTGATCGACTGGGCCGAAGGTCCCCGAAAACAAGTACGCAGTGAGGATTTTCTACCTCCGGGGACCATTGGCGAGATCATTGTCCGTGGTCCCGTCGTTACCGAAACCTACGACCAACTTCCCGAGGCCACGGCGAAGGCCAAAATCCCCTCGGACCAGGGAATCTGGCACCGCATGGGCGATATGGGGTATTTTGATGAAGAAGGGCTTCTCTGGTTTTGCGGACGCGCGGCGGAACAGGTGCTTACCTCCTCCGGCCCACTTTTCACCGAGTGCGTGGAAGGACTCTTTCAGGATTTCCCCGGAGTCAACCGGGTTGCCCTCATTGGTCTGGGCCCGGCAGGAAATCAAACCCCTGCTTTGGTGGCCGAACCAGAAATCTGGCCCCGCAAAAGGAGAGATCAGGAAACTCTCCTCCAGTCCCTACAGAAAAGAGCCCGGGCAAACTCTCTTTCAGCCCAACTGGAGAAATTTTTCCTAAAACGAAAATTTCCCGTGGATGTCCGGCATAATGCGAAAATCCATCGCCTTACCCTGAAAAAGTACTTCGACCGTTAAGGCCTGGATGGGATCCGACCGGCAAGATATTACACCGTGATTGTTCAGCTCGGGAGCAAATACTCCACCACCACAGCCGTCATATTATCCTTGCTGTGTCCCTCAACGGCTTCCTGAATCAACCGCTGCGCCTCGGGAATTCCACGGAGACGCGCATTGGGCGTTCGCAAGGCAGTCTCGATGACCGCCTCACCGATCCCATCAAAAATGCCATCGGAGCAGAGAACCAAACGGTCACCCGGATTAAAGTCAATTGTTCCAATTTGCGGATCGGAATCTTTACAATTGCCTCCGAGAGATTTTTGTAATTGATGTTTTCCTTTATGTAAACGGGCCTCCAAAGGGGAAATCTTTCCTTGCCGTAACAACCAGCCCACATGAGTGTGGTCCTCAGTAACCTGTTCAATGCCTCCTTCCTTGGGGAGCCGATAGATGCGGCTGTCGCCGATATGGGCGAAAAATGTTTTTCCCTGACTGATCCAAACGAGGCTCAAGGTAGCCCCCATCCCGCGAATTTCCTCGTAGAAGCGGCTGTTATAAACCAAATCCCGATGAATCTGGGAAAAAAGCTCCGTCAACAATTCATCCTCTGCGCGGGCAAAACCCGACACCGCCATACGAAAGGCCCGGGGCATCATGCGGGCCAATTTCTCCACGACCATTTGACTCGCGAAATTGCCTCCCCCATGCCCTCCCATGCCGTCGCTGACGGCGAAAAGCAAATCGGTTCGGGCAAGCGACTCGGTTCCATCCTTACCGAGGTAATAGATTTGCTCAGCGTCGAATTGGAGAGCCAAAAAATGGTCTTCGTTGCGCTTGCGGAAACGTCCGGGGTCGGTTCGTCCGCACCAGCGGAATTTCGCGAAAGGTTTATTTGAGCTCATGACTATCCCTTTTCACGTCCGCGACGGTAAGTCCTTCCCCGGAAGAGAGAATGGTGGCAAATTCGAAATCAATCAGGCAAAACCGCCCCAACTGGGGGCTGTAGGTGACGTTCCGCTGAAAAGGATCCTCGTGGCGCACCCCATACTGTTCCAGTTCGGCAAAAAGTTTACGGAGTTTCTCCTTGCTAATTGTTTTCACAATAGCCCCACAGTTGGTCGTCACCAGATGAAGCTTATCTTCATCCGCCTCCAAAACCTTCGGCACAAAAGGGCAATTCTGCTTTTCCAGGTAGCGCAGCACCCGAAGTTCATTGGTAAAGCGCTCCCGCGCTTTGTAACCGTTATAAGTCTTGTGAACGCGCCCATCGTAGCCGATGTGCACGGTGGCTTGTCGGGTATCCTTGGCTTCTTTCATTCTTTCCAACCATGCAGCAACCAGACCAAGACGCAAGCCAGTGGTTTTTTTCAAATTTTTCCGATTTTTTTCAAAGTTGGCATACTGTTTGCATTCTGCTACGGATAACCTTTTCCGGATTTTCCGGAAATCTTGATTAACCTACCTTATTAAAAACCTGAACCACTATGCCTAAATACAAACTCGAATACATCTGGCTCGACGGCTACACCCCGGTCCCCAACATCCGTGGCAAGACCCGTTTGGCTGCCGAAAAACCAACTAGCATTGAAGACTGCCCACTGTGGGGCTTCGACGGTAGTTCCACCTTACAAGCTGAAGGCAGCAGTTCCGACTGTATGCTCAAGCCGGTAGGTTTGTACCCCGACGCGGATCGCGGTGAGAACTGCTTCATCGTTATGTGCGAGGTTAT
Source organism: Opitutales bacterium (assembly GCA_022565335.1). Lineage (GTDB taxonomy): Bacteria > Verrucomicrobiota > Verrucomicrobiia > Opitutales > T3Sed10-336 > JAIUMY01. Next base: position 2,857 of record JAIUMY010000071.1, on the reverse strand, counting down.
GATGCCGGACGGCACCACCCCGCATCCTTCCAACATGCGCGCTACCATCATCAACGATGACACCGCTTGGTTCGGTTTGGAGCAGGAGTACTTCTTGTTCGGTAAAAACGGCCGTCCTTTGGGCTGGCCCGACGTTGGCTACCCGGCTCCCCAAGGTGAATACTACACTGGCGTCGGTTACCGGAACGTAGGCAATATTGCCCGCGAAATTGTCGACAAGCACCTCGACCTCTGTCTGGCTGCCGGGATCAACCACGAAGGGATCAATGCCGAAGTGGCCAAAGGTCAGTGGGAATTCCAAGTTTTCGCCAAAGGCTCCTGCAAATGCGCTGACGACATGTGGGTGGCCCGCTACCTTCTGATGCGCCTCTGTGAAAAATATGAGATTGATGTGGAATGGCATTGCAAGCCCTTCCTCGGAGACTGGAACGGTTCCGGGATGCACTGCAATTTCTCCACCGAATACATGCGGGAAACCGGCGGTGAAGAATACTTCAAAAAACTCATGGAGGTTTTCGAAAAATACAAGGACGAGCACATCGCGGCCTATGGCCCCGACAACGAGTTGCGTCTCACCGGACTCCACGAAACCCAGTCCATCGACCAGTTCAGCTGGGGCGTGGGTGACCGCGGAGCTTCCATCCGGGTGCCCCACTCCTTCATTCAAAATGATTACAAAGGGTATCTCGAGGATCGTCGTCCGAACTCGCAGGGCGACCCTTACCAAATCTGCTCACGGATCCTTAAAACCGTCAGCGAAGTCGAAAACGCCTAAAGGTTTCCATTGTCTTCTCTCGAAAACGGCCTCCCTTCCGGGAGGCCGTTTTTTTATATTGGGCCGGGCGCGTAGTCCAAAGCAAACCCAACAAACCAAATCAGAAAGCTGAAATTTGCGGTCGTTAATGTTTGCAAAACCAATCTTCCTGGGGCATTATAAAAATACGATTCGAGGAATCGCCTTATTCTCATGAGTCATTACGAACACGAATCATTTTCCGATGGGGACTGGGAGGACCGGGGTGACCTCATATGGAACGAGTTTGATTGGGAACAATACCTGCGCCAGCAGGACCACTTCCTGCACCATTACCTGGAACTTTATAACAAGCATCGCAAACGCGAAGACCGTTTGGATTATGTCGCTTCCCTGATGAATTGGGATATGGAGGATTGGACCCCGAGTGAATCCTCCGGGGACGTGGAAAACCAACCCCCTCCTATCCTTTTTGAGGAAGAAGCTTGCGAAGACGATGAACTGGACCCCTACACCATCCATCGGCATCCGGTTTATATTGCGGTAAAGGCCATTCTTCTTTCGCTGGAGGCAGCACTTACCAAGCTGACCGCCAAAGCGGCCAATGATTCGCAGATAATCCCCCACATATGCCCTTTTTCAACGGCTCTCCGCGAATGTGAAAACAACACCCTCCTAGCCGTTCAAGCCATTGATTTTGGGGACTACGCTCTTGGAACAGCGCAATTGAAACGCTCCTTGCGGGCCTTGAATCAAGCTATGGCCTCATTGGATGCCCTTGATGGAGCGGACCCTAAAACCTTTAAGCCTTTTGCCCAGGAAGTCCAAACCCGCTTGTTCGACATTCGGGAAATATGGCTGCGAATGATGGCTTTTTGTCGCGAGGAAATTAATCGCCAGGGAGACGAAGGCGCGTAGCCCCGTCAGAGCAACTTCCCCCAAGCGTTACCGTTTTTCGGCTTATGATGACTTCCTCACAAAGACGTTTTTTAAGAGCACAAATCCGTCGGGCCAGAAAAGGTGATCAACAATCTTTTCTCATAGTGGTCGAGCCCTATCTCGATTTCCTATCCGAGTATCTATCCTTAAGTGGCTATGCTGAAAGACCGGAAAAGCGGCAGGAAATCATAAAAAACATCTTGCGACAAACATGGCGAACCCTGCCTTTTCTGCACCGGGTATCGGACATTGAGAGAGTTTTGACACAATTATTATTTCAAGTTGAAGACGGCCCGGATCCCATTTTAATAAACAACACCTATCTTCCGAAGCTTGAAGTCCCGGAACGGTTTGCCTTGGTCGCCCAGGACCTCGAAGACTGGGGCTATCACTGGGGATCGATGGCTTTGCGTAAAGACGCTTCAACATTCGGTAAGACTCTATGCGAAGCACGTTGTCATCTGGTAGGGATTTACCATGCCAGCAAAGAGAACAAAGCCTCTGTAAACGTACAACGATCATCGGAAGCACTAGATCTTTTATCCCAACAAACACGCCGGAAAATCAAGCACCACTGTTGCCAGGACTCCTTCGCCAGTAAGTTTAAAGCCCGTTGGCTTGAATTTCGCGGACACTTTATCGAGTTTCGTCAAGAAGTCCGATTCGAGGAATTCGAAAAGCAAAATATTCTTTCAGACCTCAGGAATCAACTACGGCATGAAGAGATGAACCATCCTCCGTTCATCAAAAAGTTGGCGACCTTCCTTGCCTACGGAGACCAAGGGTTGGAGAATTCAACCGCTTTAAGTTCCAAGGTCTAATCAGCAACGCAGCAAAAACAGCTCGCCTGGTTCTCGTCGAAAGTAAGTCATTGGCCTTACTTGTTCGCACCCCCCCCTTGCGACCCTCAGTAAACTAAAAAAGCCATTTCAACGACTCCCGTTTCGAAAACGAAAGCCGTCAAAATGGCAATTAAAAGAATACAAGGGTGAGCCTTAACGTTTCCGCCGGGCGGCCGTTTTCTTAGCGGCAGTCTTTTTCACCGCTTTCTTGGCAGCAGTCTTTTTCACTGCTTTCTTTGCGGCAGTCTTTTTCACCGCTTTCTTGGCGGCAGTCTTTTTCACTGCTTTCTTGGCAGCTGTCTTTTTCACCGCTTTCTTGGCG
>JAIUMY010000070.1 GCA_022565335.1 Opitutales bacterium | reverse complement strand
TTCTTGGCGGACGTTCATCCACCGGGCGGGTGCCTTGGGGAACGATTGGCCAGTTGCCGCGCGAAAGCTCAGAGGGACCTTCGCCCTCCCGGCGGGGTGCGTGCGTTCCCTGGGAGGGCGAGGGTCTCTCCGAGTTCGAGTGGTCGGGTTGCGGTGCTGGTTCTTGGCGGACGGCCATCCACCGGGCGGGTCCGTCTGGGAACGACTGATCGATCACCGCGCGAAAGCTCAGAGGGACCTTCGCCCTCCCGGCGGGGTGCTTGTGTTCTGTTTTAATCCCGCCCAGCGGTCATCTTCCCGGGCGGCGCTCCGAAGAATGAAGGCCCTACCAGGGAGCGGAAACAAACAAAAAAAAGGCCCGCCGGAATGGCGGGCCTGGAGAGAGAAAACTCAATTTGCCGAGGCAATATTTTCCTCGAAGAATTCGTGGAGCACTTTCATGCGTTGGCGCTCGCGGTTTTCTTCTTCGATTTCCTCGTGCGAGCGTTGCCGTTCAACTTCGGCCATGGCCCGGCGCATTTTGGTAAGGGCCATGTTTTGCAGTTGGCGGACACGTTCGCGGGTCACTTTGAAATAGTGACCGACCTCTTCGAGGGTCATGGGGTTTTCACCGTTCAAGCCAAAGCGGAGTTTGATAATCTCGGCCTCGCGGTCATCAAGTTGACTGATGATTTCACTAATATCGGTGGAGAGGGTTTTGCGGTGCAGATTCTCGAAGGGGGTGGGGGCGTTTTCGTCACCCACGAGTTCGCCGAAACTGGTCCCCTCATCTTCGCCCACGGGGGCGTCGAGGCTGCTGGGGCGGACACTGACACTTTTCAAGTGGGCCACCTTATTGACCGGCATTTGCAAAACTTCGGCCAATTCGTCGTCGGTCGGTTCGCGCCCCAATTCCTCCTGCAAGGCCATGGCGGTTTTACGCATTTTGGAAATTTTGTCGACCAAATGGACGGGCAACCGGATGGTTTTGCTCTGGTTGGCCAGGGCGCGTTTGATCGATTGTTTAATCCACCAGGCGGCATAGGTACTGAGTTTGCCACCTTTGCGCGGATCGAAGCGTTCGACCGCTTTGATGAGGCCAATATTGCCTTCGCTGATCAGGTCGACCAAGGGGAGGCCAAAATGGTTATAGTCGTGGGCAATTTTAACGACCAGGCGCAGATTGGCGCTGATCATGTGGTCCCGGGCCTTTTGGTCGCCATTGCGGATACGTTCTGCCAATTCGATTTCCTGTTTGGGGGTGAGCAGGTCCACTTTGCCAATATCCTGAAGGTAAAGGCGCATGCTGGCGTTTTCTCCTCCTTGCTGGTAGGCGGATTCTTTGTTCTCACTTTTCTTTTCCCGGCTCTGGCTACGGGGGAAACCATGGAAGCGGACGCTGGAATCTTCGTCCCAGCGGGGTTCTGCGGCGGTGGCGGTGTTGCTTTTATGGGCCATAATTGTGGTGGTGTTTTTTGGTTTCCGTTTAACAGATCTCGAAAAAGTATGACCTTTGGAGGGAGGCATTGTTGCAAATATCTCCGCAAAAATTGGCCGAACCTTCTCTTGATTTGCGGGTATGACAGTTGAATAGATAAAATTATTCCCACAAAGGTCAAATTTATGGGATTTTTTTTCGTTCTGGCCCCATTGGGGTAAACCCGCTAGGGTGTGGAGTATGAAATGGAAAGTTTGTGGGCTTCGTCGGGCGGAGGATATTGAGGCGGCGGCTAAATTGGGAGCGGATTACCTGGGGTTTATTTTTTACCCGAAATCGCCGCGATATATTTCCTTTGCGGAGTGGAAGGCGCTGGATTTGCCGGAGGACCGGCTGGCCAAGGCGGTTTTTGTCTCGGTGGAGCCTTCGCTGGAAGACCTTGGGCAGGCGGTGGAGCTGGGCTTTCGTCATTTTCAGATCCATTTACCGGAGGAGGCGGAGGGCGAAAGTTATTTAAAGGAATTGCGCGACCTTCCGGGAATGTCGGAGGTCAAGCTGTGGCTGGCCCCGAAAATCCATTCCGCGGAGGCTTTTCGTCCCGCCTGGCTACCGTTTATCGACGGCGTTTTGATCGACGGCAAAAAGAAGGGCTTTTTCGGAGGAACGGGAAAACGGGCCGATTGGCGTTTGTTCAGCGAATTGAAGGAGAAATATCCGGAAAAAGAATGGATCCTGGCCGGGGGATTGGGGCCGGGGGATGTGGTCGAGGCGATCAGCCGCAGCGGAGCGAGGATCCTGGATTTTAACAGTGGGGTGGAATCCGCTCCCGGCGAAAAGGACGTGGTCAGCCTGGAAATGCTCGCCCGGGAAATTCAGTCCTACAGTTCGGATTGAGGCAGCGCTGCCCTCCTGGCGGTTTTAAGCCGGTCTGTGCAAACAGGTTGAAATTTTGTCCTACTCCTGTTGCGCTAATAGGCAATGAGTTACGCTTTTACTGAATATTTCGAAAAGAAAGTTTTGCTCAAGCGACCATACTTGCCGAAAGAGATGTGCATTCGAGTCATAGAATCACCCCTTAGAGAAGAGTTGAAGAAGACGGAGAACGAGTAAGATATTGGGGAGTTGCTCATGAATTGGGAGGTCGTTATCTTCGGGTTGTCACTCTATCTGATCGAACTACCATTCATAACGCCTTCCCCGACCGTAACTTCAAGCCATGAAAATAGAATACTTTCCAGACACCGATAGCCTGTATATTGATCTTTCCGAACGTGAAAGTGCTGACACCCGGGAGATCAGCGAGGGAATCGTGCTTGACGTTGACAGCCAAGGGCGACCAGTAGGAATCGACATAGACCAAGCCTCAAAGCACCTCGATTTGAAGCATCTCGATTTGAAGAGAATCCCTTTCGAAGTTCAACAGGCATCGGCATAAGCGAACAAGACGGTGCAGGATTACTCCCGCTGAGCGGGATGTCCGGTGATGACTAATAATCCCCTACAACTTCAACCCCATTCGTGTCAGCGAATCCCGGCTTACGGTACCGGCTCCTGACCTCGACGTAGGTCTCACGCCGAAGGTTTGTTCTCCGCGCGCTTTTTGGCCAGTTGATGGCGCGCCCGGGCGAGTTCCCGCATATCGATGGCGGGGTCGTCTTTTTCGAAGATTTCCCGGCCAATGATGTGTTCGATGACATCCTCCATGGTGACCACTCCGGTAAAGGAGCCGAATTCGTCGACCACGGCGGCCAATTGCTGGTGGGTTTTGAGGAAGTTTTGCAAAGCGGAGGCAGCGGTCACATTTTCCGGGATAAAGTTTATGTCCTGAATGAGGTCCCCGACTTTCTTGTCGTCTTCATCTTTCGCGATACCGTGGAGAATATCCCGCCGGCGAATGAGCCCCACGATATTGTCCGACAGGTCGGCATAGACGGGCATACGGGCGAAGGGGATGTTACGGTATTTTTCCAAAACCTCGGCCAGGGTCGCGGACTGGTCAAGGGCTGTGACCACGGTTCGGGGGGTCATGATTTCGCTGATGCGAACATTATCGAGAGTCAGGGCATTGGCAACCATGCTGACTTCGCTCCGGGAGAGTTGTCCTTCCTTGGCGCTTCGTTCGGCCAGTAAAATGATTTCGCGGTTCGCTTCGCCGTCCTCTTCCCGAATCCGAATTAGTTTTTTCACGATCAGGTCGAAAAACCAGGTCACCGGCTGAAAAATCCGCATAAGAATGTAGAGCGGATAAACCACGACAGGGTGGAGCGACACACGGTAGGCGACGCCGAGGTTTTTGGGTATGATCTCGGAGAAAAATAAAATGGCGATGGTCATCATGCCCGAGACAATAGCCATCCCCATATTGCCAAAAAGTTCGTGCGCGAGGCCGCCGACGAGGATGCCGCCCAAAGTGTTGGCGATGGTGTTGACGGTCAGGATGGTGGAAATCGTTTGGTTGATTTCGGTACGCATCTTCTCCAGCAACTGCCCACGGCGGATGCGGTTTTTTTTGAGATTCTCAATTTCCGCGGTGGTGGTGCTGAGAATCATCGCCTCGAGAAGAGAACAGATCCCGGAAACCCCCAGGGTGAAGAGGATTGCGATGATGAAATAGGTCTGGATGGCCGGGTCGGGCGAATGTGCCACTTCACCCAACAGGAGATGGGAAGAGGCGATCATCGGGTAAGAGAGCTTTGAATGCTAGGAGAAAAAAGCCAACGAAGGCAAAAGGAAGGGAAGTGAGTAGAGTAAAGTTGTAACCCTCGCCATCGAGGGTCATCTTCGTCGTCAGTGGTTGGCGTCAGGATGCTCATGAAGTCTTTCTTAGGATGAATTTGGCTTCACTATGGCAAAAAACCTGACCGTCGACAAGAAGATAGGTTTGGAGCTTGGGGTGACATCTGGTAAGGTGTTTTCATGAAAACCAAAACACCAGTACGCAAACCCGAAAAATCCTGTTTATTCACCCTTGGGGCGATCCTTGCCCTGGGGGTTCTTCTCGCGGGTTGTGCGACCGTTCAAAAGGGGACCACTCAGACCGTTCCCATCGAATCCTCTCCTGCCGGAGCGGAGGTTTTTGCCGGTTCGGAAAAATTGGGCACAACCCCATTGGAGCATGATTTCGAACGGCGAACGGCGCATCGGGTGCGAATTGTCAAAGAAGGCTACGAGCCCCATGAGGTTTTGCTGCGGACTGTTGAAAATGAGGCAGCGGATCAGCTTATCCGTTTTTCCTTCGAGGAACGGAGGGGGTCTTACCTCAGTTTGGAACCCGAGGAAATCAGCGTGGAGTTGAGGCCCTTGTCGGACTAATTTAAATTATCATTATGGAACAATTATCACTACATCACTGGCATCTCGCCCAGGGGGCCAAAATGGTCCCTTTTGCGGGCTATGAAATGCCTGTTCAATACGCCGGGGGCATTCTGGCGGAACACCGTGCGGTGCGCGAAAAAGCCGGCTTATTCGATGTCTCTCATATGGGAGAGATTTCCCTCAAAGGGGCTGGGGCGGCCCGGTTTTTGGACGAATGTCTGGTCAATTCCCCTTCCGAAATGGCGATCGGAAAGGCTTTGTATAGCATTTTGACCAACGAAGCCGGAGGGGTGATCGATGACTTGATCGTCTATCGTGACGGGGAGGAAGAATTTTTCCTCTGCGTAAATGCCAGCAATCGGGAAGAAGATTTTGCTCATTTGCAAAAGTTGCGCGACCTGGGGTCGGCGGATTTCCTCTTGGAGGATCTTTCGGCCAAGACGGGGTTGTTGGCTTTGCAAGGCCCGTTGGCCGGGGACATCCTATCGGCCGTCATGGGCGAGGAGGTTAGCCCGGAGCCGGTCTTTACGTTCTTTCAAACCGAGGTGGCCGGAGTTCCGGTACGTCTTAGCCGAACCGGCTACACCGGGGAAAAGGGGTTTGAACTGTATGTGGCCATGGAAGACCTGGAGACTTTGGCCAATGCCCTTTGGGAAGCGGGGAAGGACCGGGGGCTTGCGCTTTGTGGACTCGGTTGTCGCGACAGCTTGCGGTTGGAGGCGGGGTATCCTTTACATGGGCACGAGATCAGTCCCACCATCAGCCCGGTTCAGGCGCGTTTGTCCTGGGTGGTGGATTGGGATAAGGTAGCTTCTTATCCCGGTAAGGAAGTCTTGCACCGGCAAAAAGCCGAGGGGGTTCCTTCGCGGGTATGTTTTTTCCGCTCCCGCCAGCGACGGATTCTCCGGGAGGGCACCGAGATTCAGAGTGGGGGCAAAATTGTCGGCAAAGTTTTGTCCGGTACCCTTTCGCCGGTCCTGAATGAAGCGATCGGGTCGGCCCTGATCGAAAAAGACGCCCTGACCGCCAAAGATTGGGTGGCCCTTCTGCGCGGCAAGGAAATCCCTCTGGAAAGGGTCAAACCGCCGTTTACGAAATTGTAAGAGGCAATTCAGTCCTACCGCAGGGGTTGAGGCTGTTTCCGTAGTCGGGGTGCTTTCCGCCTCCTGCGTAGCCTGAAGGGCGAAGAAGGAAGCCTCCGATCCGTTGCGGTCGAGGGCCTTTCGGAGTTATGGCTGTGTTCGGCGTCGCGGTAGATCGTTGGTTTGTCGGGCGGTTTCAGCCATATCGGTCGGGCGATGAATCAGCCCGACTACGGTGTTTTACGGACGTTGACGGAATCTCCTCTCCGCGTTCGCCTTCCCGGCGGGGTACGTGCGTTGAGGGCCTATCCCGCTGAGCGGTGGTCTATCCGAGCTCTCGAATGGTTGGGTTGCCGGTGCGGTTTCTTGGCGGACGTTTATTCTTCGGCTGTAGGGCTCGTGCTTGGCGCGATGCCGTCGCGGTGGAGACGGTTGGAAGGTGTTGTATCGGAACAATTCTCAGTCTACCTGCGCCAACCTTTGGCCGAAGCGCGCCCCTTCACGGGCGGCACTCCGACAAGCGGAGGCCCTACGAGTGAGGGGATGGTTTGCGTGCCTGGCTTGAAGCACACTCCGCGCAGGAACCCGAGGTCCCCGCTTGGGCCAACCGCGAACGGGGGCCTTGTGCTATCTGTTGAGTCCCAGCGAAATCCCGCCCCAGAGGGGTGTGCAATACTTTCGAAAACGGAGGTGTTCTCCTTTCCAGTACCGCGAGCGGGGGCCTTGTGCCCCTGTGCGCAAGACTCCTGAATCCCCGCTTGCTACGATGTTTACCTCCCGTCCAGTGGGGTTTCCTTTCCAGTACCGCGAGCGGGGGCCTTGTGCCCCTGTGCGCAACACTTCTGAACCCTCACTTGCGACGGCTATCTTCTTTCTTACTTTTGCCGTCCTGTTTTCACCGCATGGTAGAGGTTGGCGTAGTTGATGCCGGCGTGAATAAGGATGGGGAACCACAGGGATTGGGTCCATTGGTAGATGAGTCCCAGGGCAAAGCCCATGGCGATGGCAAAGAGGGGCCAGAGGCGCCAGCGGGCATTGGGGGGTAAATGCACCAAGCCGAACAAAACGGAGGCGGCAAGGAGGCCGATCTCCATTTGCAAATAGGCGCGGAAAAAGAGTTCTTCGCCGACCGAGCTAAAAAAGGCCAGCAGAAAGACCTGCCACCGGTTCATCGGGCCAAGGGTTTCGCGTATATCCCGCAGCGCGGCGGGAATGGCGGGCCAAATCTTTTCCAACCAGCGGGAAAGGCCGACTACGAACAGAATGATTGCGATGCTGGCCGCAAGGCCCGGCCAGAACAAACCCTCACTGGGCCCGCCCAAGGGAAAAAAATCTTCGGCGGAATCACTGCGCCACCACCACAGGCCCAAGCCGGCGAGCCCGAGGAGGCTGTAAAACAGGCTGATCCAGCGAACAACTTTCCAGGGTTCAGTCAAAGACAACGGTTTTGTTTCCGTACACCAGGATGCGGTTCTGCAATTGCCAGAGAACGGCTTGCGCCAGAACCGCCTGCTCCAACTGGCGGCCTTTACGGATGAGTTCCTTGATATGGTGGCGGTGCGTGACGCGAACCACGTCCTGTTGAATAATCGGACCGTCATCCAACACCGGGGTGGCATAGTGCGCCGTTGCCCCGATCAGCTTGACCCCCCGCCGGTAGGCTTGGTGGTAGGGCTTGCCGCCGGCAAAAGCGGGGAGAAAGGAGTGGTGGATGTTGATCACCGGACAACCCACTTTATCGAGGAAAGAGGACGAGAGGATTTGCATATACCGCGCCATGACCACCAACTCGGGGCGATGTGGCCGCAGGGCTTCGAGTTGGTGGTCCTCGGAGGCTTCTTTTTGAGCCGGATCAATGGGAAGATGATAAAAGGGGAGGCCGTAATGTCGGCTTTCCGCTTCCAGGTCGGGATGATTGGAGACCACCGCAACGATTTCCGCCGGCAATTCGCCCGCTTTCCAGCGCAGAATCAGATCGTGGAAACAATGGGCAAAGCGCGAAACCATAATGGCCACGCGGGGACGGTGGGACGAATCGGCCACCCGGGCGCTCATCCCCAGAGAACGGGCAAATTCGGTAAACTCCTTCGCCGCTTCCCCGGCCGGGGTCTTCATGGGATCCCATTCGATCCGTTGGAAAAAGATGTTTTCCTCCGGATCGCGATGCTGATCGGCATGGATGATATTGCCCCCATGCTGGTAGATATAGCCTGAGACCTTGGCCACCAAGCCCGGTTGGTCCGGGCCGGAGAGCAAGGCGACGAGGGTGGTGGAGGACATTGAAAGTAAGAAGTAAGAGTTAAGAATTAAGAAGTGGAATTTGGAAGGGTGAGGGCCTGGGGATGAGGATTTTTGGACCAAGGAAACGGGGACCTTGGTCCCTGTTCGCAACCCTTCAGGCTAAGGTCATCGGAGTAGTCATCTCTTCCTTTTAGCTTTGGACGGATTTCACGTTGACGTAGTAAGACTGCAAGGCTTTGGCTTCCAAAGGCTTTTCCCGCAGCGAGCGGATCGCCTGCACGGCCGCTTTGGCTCCGGAAAGGGTGGTCATGATACTCACGTTGTGGGCGATGGCGGCAGTGCGGATTTTGTTCTCGTCGCGCAGCGGAATCATGCCCGAGGGGGTGTTGATAATCATCGAGATTTCCTCGTTCTTGATCATGTCGACCACATTCGGGCGGCCTTCGGCCAGCTTGAAGAGTCGGTTGACCTTCAGGCCTTCCTTTTCCAGATGGGTGGCGGTGCCGCCGGTGGAGTAAATCGAAAAGCCCATTTCGATGAGCTCGCGGGCGATGGGCACGGCGGTTTCCTTATCGCTGTCTTTGACGCTGAGAAACACGTTTCCGTCATTCGGGAGGGCCGGCTTGGCAGCCATTTGGGTCTTGGCAAAGGCCAGGCCGAGGTCCTCGTCCATGCCCATAACCTCGCCAGTGCTGCGCATTTCGGGGCTCAGGGTCACGGGGGTTCCGGGGAAGCGGACAAAGGGGAAGACCGATTCCTTGACGCACCAATGGCGGGGGGCGACTTCCTCGGTGAAGCCGAGATCGCTGAGTTTTTCGCCGGCCATCAGGCGGGCGGCGTGTTTGGCCAGGGGAACGCCGATGGCTTTACTAACGAAAGGTACGGTACGGGAAGCGCGCGGATTGACCTCCAGGACGTAGAGTTTGCGGTCTTTGATGGCGAACTGAATGTTCATTAGGCCGACCACTTTGAGGGCTTTGGCCAAGTCGTAGGTGGCCCGGCGAACTTCGTTGAGCATATCCTCGTCAAGAGTGTGCGGGGGCATCACCATGGCGGCGTCGCCACTGTGCACCCCGGCGAATTCGATATGCTCCAGCATGCCGCCGATGACCGAAGTTTCCCCGTCGCAAATGCAATCGACGTCGAGTTCGATGGCGTCCTCCAGGAATTTGTCGATAAGGAGAGGTTTGTCGGGGGAGGCTTCAACCGCTTCGCGCACGACTTTCTTCATTTCCTCGAGGGAGTATACAATGAACATTCCCCGGCCACCGAGAACGAAGGAAGGGCGTAATAGAATCGGAAAACCGATTTTCTGGGCATGCTCGTAGGCTTCCTCGGCATCACGGGCGATGGCGTTTTCCGGTTGTTGGAGGTTGGTTTTGCGCAGAATATCGGCAAAGAGTTCGCGGGCCTCGGCTTCGTCGATGGATTCCGGATCGGTGCCGATGATATTGACCCCGGCTTTTTTCAGGTCGTTGGCGAGGTTCAACGGGGTTTGTCCACCAAACTGCACAATGGCTCCGGAGCATTTTTCCTGTTGGTAAATTTCCAAGACATCGTCCAGGGTGAGCGGCTCAAAATAAAGACGGTCGGAGGTGTCGTAGTCGGTGGAGACGGTTTCCGGATTGGAATTGACCATCACCGTTTCGTAACCGGCTTCCCGCAGGGCGAAGGAGGCGTGAACACAGCAGTAATCGAATTCGATGCCCTGTCCGATGCGGTTCGGGCCACCGCCGAGAATCATGATTTTCTTGCGGTCGGAGGGAATGATTTCATTTTCATCTCCGTAGGTGGAGTAGTAATACGGGGTGTAGGCCTCGAACTCGGCCGCACAGGTGTCCACCAAGCGGTACACCGTATCGATCTTCCAATCGCGGCGCTTTTCGCGGACTGCGGCATGGTCGCAGTGGAGAAAATGGGCCAACTGCACATCGGTAAACCCATACTCCTTCGCCTGGCGGAAAAGAGCGGGGGTAAGGGAATCCAGGTTCTCCTTGCGCAAGGCCTGTTCCATCAGGAAGATTTCGTGCAACTGCAGCAGAAACCAGATATCAATCTTGGAAAGACTGTGCACTTCCTGCGGGCTCATGCCGGCGAGGAAGGCGTAGCGGATGTAGAAAATTCTCTCCGCATTGGGGCGGATGAGGTGGCTGCGCAGGGTGTCCGGATCGGGGGTTTCGTCCCCTCCGTGCTTGCCACCGCCGCCCATGCCGCGGGAGCCGATTTCAAGGGAGCGGACCGCTTTCTGAAAGGATTCCTTAAACGTCCGTCCAATGGCCATGGCTTCCCCCACCGACTTCATGGAGGAAGTCAGGGTATCGTTGGCGCCGGTGAATTTCTCGAAAGTAAAACGGGGGATTTTGGTGACTATGTAGTCGATGGTCGGCTCGAAACTGGCCGGGGTTTCGCGCGTGATGTCGTTTTTCAGTTCATCCAGAGTGTAGCCGACCGCCAGTTTGGCGGCAATCTTGGCAATCGGGAAACCCGTCGCCTTGGAGGCCAGCGCCGAACTGCGGCTGACCCGGGGATTCATTTCAATGACCACCAGGCGGCCATTTTCCGGATTGACCGAGAATTGAATATTGCTGCCGCCGGTTTCGACGCCGATCTCGCGGATCACCGCGAAAGAGGCATCGCGCATCAATTGGTATTCCTTATCGGTCAGGGTCAGCGCCGGAGCCACGGTGATCGAATCCCCGGTATGCACGCCCATGGGGTCAAAGTTCTCAATCGAGCAAATCACCACGCATTGGTCCTTGTGGTCGCGCATGACCTCCATCTCGTATTCCTTCCAGCCGATCAGGCATTCCTCGACCAACACCTCGTGCACCGGGGAAAGGTCCAGGCCGTGGGCGACGATTTCCTCGAATTCCTCCTTGTTGTAGGCAATCCCTCCGCCGGAACCCCCGAGGGTAAAGCTGGGGCGCACAATCAGCGGGAGCCCGCCAAGTTCCTGAATGGTGTCCTCGATATCGGACCTTTTGCGGACATAGGTGGATTTAGGCAGGTCCAGGCCGATTTTGATCATGGCCTGTTTAAAAAGTTCGCGGTCCTCCCCCTTCTTGATGGCTTCGGTGCGGGCGCCGATCAGTTCGACATCGTATTTGTCCAAAACGCCGGCGGCGTCAAGATCGAGCGATAGATTCAGCGCCGTCTGGCCCCCCAGGGTGGGGAGGAGGGCGTCAGGTTTCTCCTGCGCGATGATCTTCTCCAGCATCTCCACGGTCAGGGCTTCGATATAGGTCACATCAGCAAAATCCGGATCGGTCATGATGGTCGCCGGATTGCTGTTGACCAAAACCACCCGATAGCCTTCCTCGCGGAGAGCTTTGCAGGCTTGGGTGCCACTATAATCAAATTCACAGGCTTGGCCGATGACAATAGGGCCGGAGCCGATGATGAGAATGGTTTTGATATCCGTTCTTTTGGGCATAGTTGGGTTTACTCTTTCGGAAAGTCGGCCTTCGCGCAAGGTGGAAATCCGCCATAGGAGAGGAAAGACGACACAAAAGGGTTGCCCTCAGAGCATCGATACGGTATCCCTCGGCCTTTTGGTTTGCTTCCACCAGGGGGCACGAACTCTCTCGTTTTTTTATTATGAATCCGGACTCCGCTAAAATTATCTACACGATCACTGATGAAGCCCCGATGTTGGCGACGCATTCTTTCCTGCCCATCATCGAGACTTTTGCCAAGCCTGCCGGGGTTGCCTTGGAGACTCGCGACATTTCCCTCGCCGCCCGGATTTTGGCGGTGTTTGCCGATCGTTTGCCGGAGGAGCAGAAAGTCTCCGACGATCTCGGCGAATTGGGCAAATTGGCTAAAACCCCCGAAGCCAATATCATCAAATTGCCCAATATCAGCGCGTCCATTCCGCAGATGAAAGCCGCCATTAAGGAACTACAGGCGCAGGGCTATGCTTTGCCCGATTACCCCGATGAGCCGCAAACCGATGATGAAAAGTCCGTCAAAGAGCTTTACGACAAGGTCAAAGGCAGTGCCGTTAATCCCGTTTTGCGCGAGGGCAATTCCGACCGACGGGCCGCTGCCGCGGTCAAGCAATATGCCCGCAAGCACCCCCACAGCATGGGAGCCTGGGCCAAGGATTCGAAAAGCCATGTGGCCAGTATGGCCGGGGGGGATTTCTTCGGTTCGGAAAAATCCCAAACTTTACCCGCCGCGACGACTGCCCGGATCGTTTTCTTTACTGAGGACGAGGAAAATTCCCAAACCCTGCGCGAGAACCTTTCCCTCCAGGAAGGGGAAGTCATTGATGCGGCCGTGATGAGTCGCCGCGCCTTGCGGGATTTCCTCAAACAAACGGTCGAAGACGCCAAGAAAGAGGGCGTACTTTTCTCCCTGCACATGAAGGCCACCATGATGAAAGTCTCCGACCCCATCATTTTCGGCCATGCCGTGGAAGTTTTCTTTGCCCCGGTTTTTGCCAAGCACAAGGACACCTTTGCCCGTTTGGGGGTCAATGTCCGGGATGGTTTGGGTGATGTGTACAGCCGTATTGCGGACTTGCCGGAAGCCGAGCGCGAGCCCATCGAGGCCGATCTTCGGGCCTGTCTCGAAGCCGGTCCCGACATGGCCATGGTGGACTCCGACCGGGGGATCAGCAATCTGCACGTGCCCAGCGACATCATTATCGACGCTTCCATGCCTGCGGCCATCCGTTCCTCCGGGAAAATGTGGAACCCCGCCGGCGAATTGCAGGACATGAAGGCGGTGATCCCTGACCGCTGTTATGCCGGGGTTTATCAGGAAACCATTGACCATTGCCGGGAAAACGGCGCCTTCGATCCTTCCACCATGGGGAGTGTGCCCAATGTGGGGCTGATGGCCCAAAAGGCCGAGGAATACGGTTCCCACGACAAGACCTTCGAAGCCCCCGCGGCGGGGACCATTCGGGTGCTCGACGAAAACGGACAAACCCTTCTCGAACAAAAGGTTGAGGAAGGGGACATCTTCCGCATGTGCCAGACCAAGGACGCCCCCATTCGCGATTGGGTGCGCCTGGCGGTACTCCGTGCCCACGTCAGCGATACCCCGGCGATTTTCTGGCTCAATAAGGATCGGGCCCACGACCGCGAGCTGATTGCCAAGGTCGAGAAATACCTTCCCGAGGAAAACACCGACGGCTTGGATATTCGTATTCTGCCGCCAATGGAAGCCACCCGCGAAACCCTGCAACGCGCCCGGGCCGGGAAGGATACCATTTCCGTGACCGGCAATGTCCTGCGGGATTACTTGACCGACCTCTTCCCGATTCTGGAACTGGGCACCAGCGCCAAAATGCTCTCCATCGTACCTTTGATGAACGGGGGCGGACTTTTTGAAACCGGTGCCGGCGGTTCCGCGCCCAAGCATGTGCAGCAGTTTGTGAAGGAAAACCACCTGCGCTGGGATTCGCTAGGCGAGTTCCTTGCGCTGGCCGAATCCTTCGAGCATCTCGGCCGGGTTTATGACAACCAACGCGCCAAAATTCTCGCCAAAACCCTATCCGAGGCCAACGCCCGTTTTCTGGAGGAGAACAAATCCCCCTCCCGCAAGGTTAAGGAGTTGGACAACCGGGGCAGCCACTATTACCTCGCCCTTTTCTGGGCCGAGGCCGTCGCCTCCCAGAGCGAGGACGGAGCCCTCCAAGAACGCTTCCAGCCCATCGCCAAAGCCCTTTCCGAGCAAGAGGAGACCATTCTTCGCGAACTCAGCGAAGTCCAGGGCGACCCGGTGGACATCGGCGGCTACTACTATCCCAGCGCCGAGAAGACCGCCCGCGCCATGCGCCCCAGCGCCACCCTGAACAAAATCCTGGCCGGCAACTGATACGTAAAACGGCGGGACAGTCGGTTCTAAACCTGTTGGCGGCTGTTCATCCACCAGTCGGGTGCCGTTGGGAACGATTGGCTGGTCACCGCGCGAAAGCTCAGAGAGACCTTCGCCCTCCCGGCGGGGTGCGTGCGTTCCCTGGGAGGGCGAGGGTCCCTCCGAGCTCGATTGGTCGGATTGCGGTGCGGTTTCTTGGCGGACGGCCATTCACCGGGCGGGTGCCGTTGGGAACGATTGGCCGATCACCGCGCGAAAGCTCAGAGGGACCTTCGCCCTCCCGGTGAGGTGCGTGTGTTTTCTGGGAGGGCGAGGGTCTCTCCGAGCTCGAGTGGTCGGATTGCGGTGCGGGTTCTTGGCGGACGGCCATTCACCCGGCGGGTGCCGTTGGGAACGATTGGCCGATCACCGCGCGAAAGCTCAGAGGGACCTTCGCCCTCCCGG
>JAIUMY010000069.1 GCA_022565335.1 Opitutales bacterium | reverse complement strand
TGTACCGGGTGGAATACTCGGACGACCTGGTGACTTGGGAACCTTATGGGGAAACCGAAATTCACGGGGACGGGGAAGTCCATGCCGTGGCGGTGAGCCGGGATGCGGCCGAAAATCCCCGTCGGTTCTATCGGATCCGGGTGAGTTTTCCGTAGTCGGGGAGCTTCCAGCCCCCGATCCGTGCGGGGGCGCCCTTGCGGAATTGTGCGCGTTCCCGACGTCGGCTAAAGGCGTTGGGTGTGAGGGGTAGCACAGCCATTCTGGCGGTGTTTGGCTGTAGGGGAAAACAGGCTGGAAGCCTGTTCTACTTCTGGTGGAAACTTTTCCTGTGGCCGGGTTGCTTTCCTGTCCTTCTTCGCCTTCGCCTTCGCAGGACACCGCGCAGGACGAGGATGGAGAAGGACACGAAATCAGCTTTTCCGCGTGTCCCGTGCCGCCTATGGCAAACGGGAACTACGGTGATAGCTACGGACGTTGGCTGAAAATATCGGTGGTTTCCGTTATCGGGGAGACGCCAAGAGTCTCCCAAGGAGTGGCTGCATTCTGCTGCCAGACGACAATCCAGCGATGGCCGGATCACGGAACGCAGGCTAAAACCAGCGCTACTGAAAAACCATCTTGAATTTCTGTTGAGCGCAGCGAACTCCCGCTCCTACGGAAGATCCGTTCTTCGACATCAGGCATCCGTCTTCTAATGTGAGATTAGGGTGTTTCCGAGGCCTCCGAAGTGTTGCGCGCCCCGCTAAGGCGGGATTTCGCTGTGGCTCAACAGAAGTGAAGTCCCCGCTCGCTGTCGAAAAGGGGCGACATTTCCGTTTTCTGAAGTATTGCACTCAGGGGCGTAAAGCCCCCGCTCGCTTTTAGTCCCAAGCGGGGACCTCGTGTCCCTGCGCGGAGTGCTTCAAGCCAGGGACATAAGACACGCCCCACCTCCGACCTCTGTCTGCAGGGCTCGTGCTTGTCGCGATGCCGTCGCGTAGGGGACAAGACGGACGCAGAATCCGTCCCTCCAAGGGAGCCGTAGCCTGCGGCTTTATTGGCTCGCTGGTTTATAAGGAGCAAGGACATTCCTGTCCTTGGGGAGCCGATCAGGCGACCTGATTGGCGGGAGAGTTTTTCGAATAGGCACCATCCCTCCCATTCTCAAGGATCGGGCGGAGGCGGAGAGGGCGAAGCAATGTCCTTGCTCCGTAAAGAGGCGCTTCGCTACGAGAGTTGCGAAGTGGTGGCAAAAAGCGAAGGGTCTTTGGCGTAGCCCACAGCTTTAGCAAGGGTTTTGGGAAAGGCTGGCGATTCATCTGCTGTTTTCGTAGCTGAAGCCGGGAACCCGACGGCGCAGCCGTCCGTAGCCGAAGACGTGAGTCTTTGGACGAATGGGAGCTCCCGCCTCCACCCGGTCCAAAATCTTACGATTTCATCTACAGGCGCATACCTCGTCGCCGGATCACTCCGCTGGCTCGCGGGTGGTACGGAAGATATCGCCCTTGGGTCGTGAATACCCGGGGCGTTACTGCAGGCTTTGCTATGTTGCCCCGTTGGGGTGGGGGGATCGCAAGAAGCGCTCGTCAATTTCCATGACCAAAGAGATTGATGAATTGAATGTAATCAGCCAGATCGTCTACGATCCCTTCCGGGGAAGAGCCGATTGATTCCAACATCCGTGTGGCCTGTTCGGGCGGAATGGCATTCTCCAAGGCCTCCATCGCGGTTCCCCCGGTGTCCCGGAAAATGGCAAACTGATTTACGTCGGCAGGGCTCAAGGAGCGGGGACCAGTCAAGGGCTGGGTATCTTGGAAAATTCGCAACCCCTCCCGCAGTCGGGGTGGAAGGTCGTTGGGGCTCAGGCCATTGGCATCGAGGTAGGGTCGGACGTGGCGGTTATATTCCTTCAAGCTTTGTCGAAACCCTTCCCGCATACGTTGTTGTTGCTCCACGGGGCTCAGCCGCATCGGTCGTCCGGCTGAGTCATGGGGGGCATTAAACCATTCCCGCGGTTTGTATCGCGCGGTGTCCGCAACATCCTGGGCCCGACGTAAATGACCAGCGCTGGCCCCATCCACAATCCGGCGGGCGGAGCGTTCATGGCCCGCCGGGTCGAGAACTCCAGTGCCATAGGTATCGGGGTGCCACCAGCTGGTCACCGTGTGGTCCAGATCCGCCGCATTATAACCACTGATGCTTTGTAGATGATCGTTGTAAAGGCGTCCCGAAACATCGTGATGAACATCGCCGAGGCGTTGCCCCGTACGTTCATCGACAAACTCAAACCAGACATCCCGGTCTCGTCCATAACTGATTTGTCCATCGCGGGGGCGGTGACCGGTGATGGTTCGCGAGCGAACGCGGACATCCTCGGGGCGGACGTTTCGGTGACGTTGCAAAACCCGGTTCAACCCGCTGCTTTCAGGGTCCATGGCCTGCACCTGGGCAATGGTGTAACGGTCCGCCGAAGCCCCCATTTTTCGCCTTACCAAATCAGCCCTTCGCCGAAGTTCATTGCTGTAATTGGGGGTATTGATCATCGCCTGCGCGGTTTTATTGCGTTGCAACTGAACCGCCATGCGCCGGAATTCCGCCGGATCGGTGGTTTGACTCATGCGATTGAGGAAATTTTCTGCATGACGTTGGTCGAGGCGCTGCCGGTACATGGCTTCCTGCCCGGCCCGGAAAGGAACGAAATTGCGGCCCGCAGCTTGCGTTTTACGCCCGAGCATCCAATCGATCCCACCTTGCAGGGAGCGCTGGCGGGTAAAGAAATCCCGGACCCCCTCGGGAGTTGAACCAGTCCAGCGAGCCAAACGGTTGGCCGCTCCGCCACTGAAATTGCCCCCCATTTCCCGCATTGCCGAGAAGACCATTCGGCCATTCTGGGTTTTCATCATTCGATTGTATAAAGCCCGTCCCGCTTTGGGTCCGCCAATAAAGGCCAGACGCATGCCCGCCATCATGGCGACCCGACCAGCCGTCATCTCCTCGCCCGCCAAAGTTTCGCCTTGGTAAATTGCGATGAGATCAAAAACATCCCCCATGATGGGAACCGCACTAATTACCGTTTCCATGTTGTTTTGATGTCTTTGTACTTCATCCATGGCCGCTTGCGCGGCCAGCATGGCACCTTCATCAAACTGTTGAAAGGAATCCGCCCGCGCCCGGAGGCCTTGGTAAATCAACGAGGGATCACCCGAGGATAAAAGACGGAGCCAAAAGGCATCGACTTTCTTGGCCATGCCTTCACGCCATTCCTGCAAACCCTCCGGATCGCGTTCGGGTGGGGCGGTAAAATAAGGCATCACCGATTGCAGAAAGCTCGGGAGCTCCTCCGGAGATTCCATCCGCATCGCTCGGTTGCGGAGAATGCGATGTAAATCCTCAAAGGCGTTCATCTGGTAACCTTCCATCCGCATTTGGGTCAGCAAACGGTCTATCGCCGCTTGGAATTCTTCCGTGCCGGGTTCGGGAAGATCAAGCATTTGGAGCCATTCGGGCATCTCGAAACGCATCCCAATGACCGGACGGTTGGTGCAATGCCGCGTTTTTTGCGTTTGCTGGATACTTACCGAACGCCCCGCCGGGGGACGACCGGAAAGACCGGAGGAGGGGAGGGGAAGGCCGTGGTAATCGACCGAATCCTGGGCTTCCGGATCTTCTCCGAAAACTTCCAACCAATAATCCGGGTCCATCTGTAGGCCCACATCATTCAGATAATCCCGCAGAAAATTTTCCATCATCGCAGTAAATTCCTCTTCGGAGGCGTCTTCCAGGTTCTCGGGATCCCAGACATAACCGGTTCCATCATAAGCCTCAACCTCTTCTGCCGGATTCCATTCCTCCTCGGGTAAATCCTCCCAGTCGGCCCACTCGGCAAGGATCTCCTCGGGAATCTCTATTTCCGGAAAAGTATCAAACTCTTCCGCTTCCCTTTGTTCGGCGAGGATTTGTTCATTGATCCAATGAGGTCGCACGCCGGGCGGTTGGATCTGTTCTCCTTCTCCCGGTCGGCGTGCCCGTGGTCCGTCATCGGCGAGCCGGCGGGGACCAAACCCCGGGATATCCATTTCCTCAGGACTTGGAATCGCATCTTCTTCCTCCGCCACCGGAGCTTCCTCGTCCGCCGTGCCATCCTCCTCGTCTTCACGGGCATCCTGCAGCCCGCGCACCCGAACCGAGGCCACCCTTTCCCGCCCTGCCGGGGTCACTACCTTGACTTCGATATGGTTTTCTCCCAAACGAAGACCAACCGGTGCGAAGACCATGCCTTCCCCAATGCTCATCGGTTGCCATGGGCCACCATTGACTCTGGCCCCAGCCATGAAAATATCCTGATCGAAGGTTCCCCTTACCAGTATCTGTCGTGCCTCAATCGATGAACCGCCTTCAGGATGAGTGATCTCCACTTCCGGGATTGTCCCGGTGACCGTAACGCTGATGTTTTCGGAAGCTCGTTGCCCGGTTCCATCGGTCGCCCGAATGGTCAATTCCTGTTCTCCGGAAGAAAGCAATAGGGTGGTTTCGAAAAGATCTTCTCCTTGCCAGACGAGAGGTTGCCAGAGACCGGAGTCCACCCGGACTTCGACCCGTGATAATCCCATGTCGCCCCGCGCTTCAACTTGCAGAGAAATCGTTGGATCATCAACTTCCACTCCATCGGCAGGGGTCAGAATAGTGATTTGCGGTTCGCTGCCCTCTGCCAAATCCCCACTGGCCTCGATCCAGAAGTAGGCGTTGTTGTTGGAACTGAAGGGGTCCCCGGAATGACCGTCCGGATCGACCTGGACCCGGTATCGGTGCCTTCCCGCGGAAAGGGGCCACGAAAAACTTATGTCCTCGGCTCCATTAGGCCGGATCTCCTCGATAACCAAACGCTGTATTTCCAAATTCTGACCCCGGTGTTCAGAGCGGGAGAGGGCGACTTCCACCATTTCACCAATGCCGGCCCCAATGTTGGCCACGGGGATCGTCAATTCCGCCATTTCCCCAGCTTGCGGGGAGGCGCTGGTTCTCAGGATTTTGTCCGCCGAACTGATACTAAAGTCCGGCTGGTGGAGAACCAGACCCTCGGTCGCTCTTATGTTTTCCTCGGCCTCCTCGCGGGAAGAGGCTACGGACCACATCGGGGTCGGGGCCAGCCGAACCTGGACTTGCAGATCACTTTGCATTCCATAACTGCCGCGCCCCATGCCGCGGGAACGCATGCTGAGACGATCATCGCCGGGCCAGCCTTGTTCATCGAAGTTCAAGGCCGTTGGCGGAACCTGGAAACGATAGTTCCCTTCCGGTAAGGTTTGCTCCAATCCTCCGATTGACTGGTCATTTAGTGACAATTCGACATCATAGGGATCGTAACTCTGGCGGTCCCGGGGATGGGTGAAGGAGGTTTCCAGGGTGACTCCCAAAATATTGGTTCGCCGCCAGTCCTCCCCCATTCGCAAAGCAGCATAGTCGAATTGGCCGTCAAATCCAACATCGGCTTTTACAAAATCAATCTCCCCATCCCCATTGGTATCCCGGGCAACCCAGAAAAGCCTTTCCACTTCATCGATAAAAACCCACTCGGCAAAGCCTCCGGCGACCTCCCGGATCGGACTGCGTTGCCAATTCTCCGGACGAATGTATCCAGGATGTAACAACGAAGCGGCCAGAGCGCGGCTTTCCAGCAGCGTCTGGTCGCCGGGAGCCAGACGGTCGGTATTGGCCTCGGGAGAAAGCGTAACCCGGTAAAGGGTTTGCCCCTCGGGTACCTCAAGGTGGTAAGGATGCTCCACGACGGTTCTCACCGCCGAGGCCTGCAATACTCCGCGCGCTTCCCGAAAACCGTCATACAGGGCCGGGCGCAAAGTAAATTCCATGCTCTGGCCGGCAGGAAAATAGCCGTGGGTGATCATCGGGGAAAGGGAAATTCGTTCGCCTTCGTAGGTCAGGGAAAAGTCGGTTAGGGAATCCCCCTCATTGGTGATGCGGATACGTTCGCCCAGGCCTTCCTCCAAGAGCCCTTGGCTCGCAAAGTCAAAAGCGACTTCGGGCAGACGGACGGTTACCTGAACCTCCGCTTCATCGGCAAATCCGGTGTCCGATTGTATCCTCACCGGAAATACATAATCCTCCTGCATGGCGTCCTGGGCATTCAGCGATAAAATGAAGGAGCGTTCTTCCCCGGGGCCCAACGGGAAAGGTCTCTCGGCTGCTCCCTCCTCAACAAACCCTACCAGAAGCTCTTCGTTCCCAGGGTGCCCCGCTTCGAGTTGCACGGTCATTTCCTCGTCGGAGTGATTGCGGATGGTGATCGGTACCCGTTGGTCATAGTCGCGCTCAATGGTGGGCCCGTAAACGGTTTGCCCAAATGCCAGGCCGCGAACTCTGGTTACCGTTCGCACGGGTCCTTCTTCTGCCCCTCCCAAGGGTTGAAACTCATAGCGGACTTCCGGCTCCAAGTCGGCGAGGCGCACTACATGCCAGCGACCACTTTCCCCCCGGGCCTCCTGCCAGGTTGAGCTGCCTACGGGGCGATAGCGAACCCGGGTTTCCGAAAAAGCTCCGGAACGCCAACTCACGGTTACTTGATTGCCGGTTAACACCGCCCCGTCCTCAGGCTGCAAATCCAAGTATCCGGATACCCGAAAGGTCCTTTCCACGGCGGCCCTTTCGCCCGCCCGGTCGATTGCCGTCACTTCCAGAAGGTGATCCGTTCCCTCGGGTAGGTCAGTCCAGGCAACCGGGAAAGTAAAGGGGCGCGAATAAGCGGTGGGAAGGGGTTGTCCGTTCAAACGGCCCTCCACCCGGTGAAGATCATGGCCACTGAAACTCAGCGCCCGTACCCGCACATCCTCGGGGGCGAAGACGACCTCTCCTTCCGAGGGGTAATCAACAAACACCGAAAGTCCACTCATCTCCGGTGCCCCTATGGCCTCGACCCAGGCTTCTGTTTCCATATCAACTCCTCCGTCCCCCCGTTGCCGTATCCTCGCGACATACCTTCCCTCACTGGGATACCGGTGGGTGACCCTTTCGTTGCGACCGACCGTCAAGGAAGTGCCACTGCCGTCCCCAGGATCGATTTCCGCATTCAGAAACGATCCCCAAATGCGGTATCCATGAGGCCGCGGTCGCACCGTGTAAAAGGTTACCAACGTGGGATCCCCGGGATCAACCTCCTGTTTGATATCAATCTGTGGAGGAGCGGATGGATGCTCCGAAGAAGAAACTCTTCTCTCGGAAATCAGTACATAACCGGGGGCCAAACTGGCTTGGGTGCCGCGTCCCCGCAATTCCAAAGCCAAACGGGTCGGTCCATCGAGGTCTAGCACCTGCCTCTCGCTTTGATTGGCATAACGCCAACGCTCGTGCAGAACTTTACCGGTCCGGCTGTCGCGCACCGAAACTTCCCAGGTTACCGGGCCGGTGACGAATAAATGATATTCCCCCGCCTCGGTGGCCTCGAAAACAAACCGGTCCACGTCCCCGGCTTGGTCCGCCTGCCACGTACGGGCACGGTTCAGGGTTAAGCGGCGAACCGCATCCTGGTCCAGAGGGACCGTTTCCGCAGGCTCGGCCCGCTGCAAAGTTGTGCCCAAGCGATAGGGCTGAAGACTGTCGCCACTCCCCCTCGGCGCAACCTGCAAATAATATGTCCCAGGCAACAAGTCGCGCGATACTTCGATCGTTTGATTGCGATGACGCCATCGACTTTCCAAAACCTCCCCGCGATGATCGGTCAATGTCAAATCGGCGGTTACCGGAACTCTTGCCGTGGCGGTGAAGGTTCCCGGATGATCGACCTGTACCGAATACCAATCCTCGTCGCCCGCCGGAAACAAAGTTTCCCAAACTACCTGACCCAACTGAATCGGCAGGGCCCGCCTGCGGGACTGGTGACCGACCAATTGATTGAGCTCTCCCTCCGGCTGGAACTGACTTTCCAGCACATAACCTTGTGGTACGATTCGCCCCTGCCGCGGGGCAACTTCTACGAAGACGGTCGTCGCCCGGCGAAAATCGTGGGAAAGGTTTGTCCACTGGTTGCGGTATCGCCAATGCTCCTCAAGCAATTCGCCTTCCGATGAAAACAGACGAAGATCATGGGTATAGGGGGCTCGGGAACGAAGGAGAAGACGCCCTCCCGAAGGAACCGAAAGACGATAAAAGTCGCGGTCGCCATCGGGAAATAACAGGCCACCGACCTTGTCCCCGACCTCCAGGGTCCGTGGGGTTCGGATTCGTCCGAAGGGATCCATGGATTCATTGATCCCATCGTCAGCAATCCTTTGAAATCCCAAGCTATAAGGTTCCCTGGTTCCGCTATTGCCGCCGCCGCTGACCCGTAAAAAATAATCCCCGGACCCCAAGTCCTGGGTTAAATTTATAGTTTGTTGCGAATAGCGCCAGGCATTGGCGAGGACCTCTCCATTGGGTTGTAAAATCTCTATCTCCCGTCGGGTGTCACTGGCCCACAAAGTGAAAAAGACCCGCGAGGGACGATCCAGCCGAAAGCGATAATAATCCTCCCTGGGAGTATCCACAAAATAACCACGGTATTGACTGCCCGGGCTTATCGTACGGGCCGTTGCCTGAGTGTGATGTTCTCCCGCAGCCCGAATCACCGGTGGTCCGGACAGCTCCACCGCAAAGATTTCTGCGGCGGTGCCAGTGCCTTCCACTTGCAGGAAATAATCCCCCGGAGATAGCCATTGGGGGGCCAGACGATTGATATTGTTGGCGTAGTTCCATGAACTCCCGACTTCCCCGCCATCGGGTCCGATAAGCCGAAGAGTGTTTCGTACGGGCGCCCGCTCAGTCAGCCGAATTCCCATGAATGTGGGCACCTCCAGGCGGAAGCGATACCACGCCTCGGTTTCCTGCCGTAAATCCACCGGTACGGTGGCCCCGGGGGAGATTTGCCGGGCGGCCCCCAGCGCGTGGTTGTTTATCGTCGGAACCCTCTCCGGAAGCGCCAACGAGGGCAATCGCAAAGTTAGCTGGTTTTCCGCCTCCAGATAAAAGCTCTGTACCGCCGCCTGATAACCATCTTTTTCCGCATACACCATGACCTGGGGAGAACTGATCTCCACCGTGGAAAACCGGCGCAATCCTGAATCGTCCCAATTCTCCGGGAAGGCTTCGGCCATCGTTTCCCCATTGGCTGGCCCTGCCCGCAGACCTTCGACCTGGAAAATTCCTTCAACATTGGTTTCCCCCATAGCCGAAACCCCGCGCGGCCAGGCCTCAGCAATAGCCACCCGAACCCCCGGCAAGGGTTCATCATTCTCTTCCGCCAATACCCGTACCCGAACCGCCGCCTCCCTGGTTTCCGGCGCCAAAGAGAAGGTGCGCTCCCCCGGTTCTTCCGTAATTTGCCAATCTTCCTCAAGATTCTCATAACCCGCCGCCTCCAAGGTGATCGTATACAAGCCTGTGGGAACATTCATAAATTGGAAAATTCCATCTTCGTCAGTTCGCCCCCAATAGGGTCCCTGTCTCGCCGCGGCCACGTCAACGGGCTCCAAGGTGACCGTTGCCCCAACCACGGGAAACCCGCCCACCGCCGACACCATTTTCGCCTCTACGGCCACCGTTTGGGTAGGGGTGACCGTTAGCTGATGAGTTCCCCGCTCCCCCGTCCCCAAGGTAATGGCCTCGAAATACAATTTATAACGGGGATCGCGAATAGAGATTTCGTATTCACCCACCGGCAAGCCTTCGAAAACCACCTTTCCCTGATCATTGGTAAAGGCATAGCGCCCTCCAACCGCAACTTTGACTTCCCGGGCCGGAGTCGTTGCCCCCTCGACGCCCACCTCGACGGTCAGGGGCAGCGGAGGGAGGCGAGGGGCCTCACCAAGCAAAAAACCGGTGGAAACTTGTATAAATAAAAGACCAAGAAAGAATTTTACAGTTTTCATAGGGGATAGGGTTTTAAAAACTATATCAAAAAAACTGATCTTAGTGAAACTAAAAATTAGAAAAAATTATAAAAGGCCATGTGTCATGCAGCCTTTGTCCAGCAAAATATCGGGTTTCCTTCCTCCCGGGACGATGGCGTTAATTGCCTGTGTAGACGATAAGGCCGCCTTAGGGTTTGCCGGGAAGGGAGGGGCCTGCGGGCCGAAGCTGGATACTTGGGTGGAAAACTAAATCTTACGGGTTTCCCCTCTGCGGACAGTTTTGCCGAACCGCCATTAGCGAAGTTGCCTAAGGGGTTAAAAAAAAATCAGATCAGTGGTTACTCGTAACGTAACGCCGTGATGGGATCGAGTCGACTGGCCTTGGCGGCAGGGTAGAGACCTGCCATAATACCTACGCTAACGGCGAAACTCAACCCAACGATTAAGGACCAAGTGGTGACTATGGGTTCGGCCTCTTCCTCGGTCAGATTGGCGATCAAGTCGATGAGACCAAAGGCACCGGCCAATCCAAGAAGGCCCCCAATCAGGCAGATCAGGGTACTTTCCACCAGAATCATACTGAATATGGCCCGACCAGTGGCCCCAATGCTTTTGCGGATACCAATCTCACGTATACGTTCCGAAATACTCGCCATCATAATGTTGGTAATGCCAATGCCGCCAACAACCAGAGAAATGCCCGCAATCATGAAGCCCTGAATGGCAAGGTTGCGGATATTCCGCTCGATCCGCTCGGCCCAATCCAATCGGGTGTCGACACGGAAATCCTGAATGCCGCGGTGGCTGATGAAGAGCAGGGTCTCCATTTGCTCGGCAATTCTTTCCAGGTTAGCCGGATCTTCTACCTGGACCCCCAGGTAGGTAAGGGAACGGTCCGCTTCATCGGCATCTTGGAATTCAGAGCGGAAGACACTGGCGGTAGTGGTAATCGGTAAATAGATACGGTTGTTGCGCCATTGAAAGTGGTTTCTCATGGTTCCGCGGCGTCCGTCGGTATAGCGGCCAAGGCGATCGATTTCTCCGTTCTCACGGGCTTGACGAAAGCGGGGGTGCTCGGATTGCTCCAGAACGCCGATCACTTTGAAGGGTTGGTTGCGGATTAAGATCCATTCTCCCACCACGTTTAATCCCGGCTCGTCCTCGGGGATACCAAAAACATTGTCCCGGGCAGCGCTGCCTAATACCACGACCCGATTTTCCAGAAAAAGATCGAGATCATTAAGCAAACGACCTTCATCCAAAATCAGATTAGTCACTGGAAAATGGGGAGGACTCACGCCAATAACCGCTTGCCGGGGAGGGCGTTGGCCACCGTATCGGATCCGGTGGCTGCCGATATGCAATTCGGGGTCCATGGCGGTAATGCCCTCGATGTTGTTTTGAATGATTTCAACATCGGCCATGGTAAGACCAGGAGAACGGTCACGGATGCTCTCTTGTTCTTCCGGGGGGTCATCTCGGTGCACGCCGATACGTTCTACCCCGCCAAGTTCCACCATGCCTTCACGCATGGCGGCTTTGGAGCCCTCGATGAGGGCCATCACGCTGACCACTGAGGCTACCGCCAAAATAATGCCGGTCATCGTCAATAGAGAACGAAATTTATGCGCCCATATTTCACGCAGGCCGTCGAGGAAAAGTTCCCAGGTGAGAGTCAACATGGCAAAAAAATGATCAGGTAAGGGCCGGAGAGGTCCATTCCTCAGGCAAGCCTCCGGTTTGCGGGGTATCCACAGCGACTGAACCGTCTTTCAGCGCAATGCGACGGGTGGCGATCTGAGCAACCAGATCATCGTGGGTCACCAGAACAATGGTTTGCCCCTGTTGGTGTAGATCCCAGAAAAGCTCGAGGATTGAGCGACCGGTTTGACTGTCGAGATTTCCCGTTGGTTCGTCCGCCAGAAGTATGCGGGGGTTGGTGACCAACGCACGGGCAATCGCGGCCCGCTGGCATTGCCCGCCGGAAAGCTCCGAGGGCCGGTGGGTGACTCGATTGCCCAAGCCGACCCTTTCAAGTGCTTCCAGCGCCATCTTCTTGCGGGCCCTGGAGCGATATCCGGCGTAGAGCAAGGGCAACATGACATTCTGCAGGATGGTTAACTTCGGGAGAAGATTGAAACTTTGAAAGACAAAGCCGATTTCCCGATTGCGGATCCGAGCGAGGGAATTTCCCAGACGGCGGGAGATTGCCTGTCCTTCGAGTTTGATGGTTCCGGTGGTGGGGGTATCAAGGAAACCCAGGATGTGCATCAGGGTGGACTTGCCGCTGCCCGAGGGACCGATGATGGCGACCATTTGCCCTTTATCTATAGTGATGTCCGTGGGTTGGAGGGCAATGACCTCGGTCATGCCTTTGCCATAGACTTTGGAGATTTTCTCCAGTTGAAGAAAGGCTGTCATGGCGTTCTCCCTTAACGTTTGGTGCGGGTGGGGGCGCTTCGCAGCACGACTTGACTGTCAGGGCTCAAGCCTTCCCGGATTTCTACGCGGTCCTGATCATTGATGCCGATCTGCACGGGTTGGGTGACGATCTCTCCGGCCCCGTTCAAGACTTCCACAAAGGTTTCCAAGCCGTCCACCTGAATGGCTACAAGAGGTAAGGTGATGGCTTCATTGACCTCTTCTATAGGGAAATGCAATGTCGCGGTCATGCCCGGGCGGGTTCGCCCCTCGGGATCCCGGAGGATGAGTTCGACCGTAAAGCCCCGAACCCGGTCCTCCACCGTGGCAAGCGGGGAAATACGTTGGATATTGGCTTTGGAACGACGCCGGTCAGCGCCGTCAACGATAACCTCAACTTCCCGGGACGGATCGATTCGGTCGATATCGCCTTGGCTGACATGGGTGGAGATAAGCATTTGTTCCAAGTCCGCCAGATTGACCAGATTATCGCCGGTGGAAACCGAGGAAGCGCCCGTGACAACCTCCCCTTCGGTTACCGGGACCCGTAAAACCGTTCCTGAGAAAGGGGCGGTGATTCGGGTTTGGCGGATACGGTCGCGGGCGGCGACCAAATCCTTCTCCGCTGAACGGAACTCGTTGCGGGAGAGGAGATAATTGGTCTCGGCACTTTCGAATTCCTCCTCCGAAATAAGCTCGTTTTCATAAAGACGCTTTTTTCGATTAAACTCTCGTTCGGCCCGGTTCAGTCGTAATTGAGAAGTTTCAATCCGGATGACCGCCAATTCCTTTTCAGCTTCGAACGTTTCCGATTCAAGCTGCAGAAGCAAGTCCCCCCGCTCAACCTGGTCACCGGCTTCAACGTGGATTTTTTCGATTCGACCCGACACCTCGCTGCGAACCTGAACATTGAAGAGAGGACTGATACTGCCACTCGTGGAAACCGTTGTCGAAAGATCCATTAGGGTAGGCTCGATAACTGTATAGCCCGGATCACGCCGTTTCTCTGAATCGGTACAGGCGGTAGACAAGGTTAATAAGACCACTGCGGCAATAAATAAAAAGAAGTTGTTGATAGTGTTTTTCAAAGGGTTCAGTCGGTTGAGCAAAATTAAGTCTTTAAGGGAATAGACTTGGAAACCTCCAAGCTGGTGGGGTTCCCATAAATGATTTTCCTGGCCGGAGAAAAAGCTGGCTGTTTGGGCTCCAATCAAAGCATACTATAGCCTATGTTTATTGATGAAACAACGGTATCTTTAAAGGCTGGCGACGGAGGGCGAGGTTGTGTCGCTTTCCGTCGCGAAAAATTCGAGCCGATGGGAGGCCCCAATGGGGGCGATGGGGGAAAAGGGGGAGACGTTATCTTGCGGGCCGATGATGATACGGGTGATTTGGAAGCCTTCCGTTACCAACCCCTCCATGAAGCCGGCCGGGGCGATCACGGACGCGGCTCCAGCCAGATTGGCCGCGGCGGTTCGGATTTGGTTTTGAAAATGCCTTTGGGTACCGTGGTGTTTAGTGAGGAAACCGGTGAGAAAGTTTGTGAACTGCTGGACGATGGCCAGGAGGTCACCCTGCTTCGCGGGGGACAAGGTGGTTTCGGAAACGAACATTTCAAGTCATCAACCAACCGGGCGCCGCGAAAATTCACTGAAGGCAAGTTGGGCGAGGAGGGAAAATTCCGCCTGGTTTTGAAAAGTATTGCCGATATAGGTTTGGTGGGGTTTCCCAATGCGGGCAAATCCTCCTTAACCCGAGTGATCACCAAGGCCCGTCCGCGAACCGGTGCATACCCTTTTACCACCTTGATTCCACAATTGGGAATCATCGAATACCCCGACAAACATGGGCGTTTGCAATTGGCCGATATTCCCGGCATTATTGCCGGAGCCAGTCAGGACAAAGGTCTGGGGCATCGTTTTCTGCGGCATATTGAACGTTGCCAGTTATTGGCTCTGATTGTCGATATGGCAGGCTCCGAAGGAAGGTCGCCGACTGATGACTACGAAACCCTTTTGAGCGAGTTAGGAGCTTATGAAGAAGGCGATCTTTTGGCCAAACCACGTTGTCTGATCGCCAACAAAATGGACCTGCCCGAAGCGAACGACCATCTCTCCACCTTCCGAAAAAAACACCCCATCCCCATTTTCCCCATTTCCTGTCTCCAAAACGAAGGCCTCCAAACCCTCAAAAACGGCCTCTGGAACCTCATAAAATCCCCCACCCCATAAAATCCAAAAACCTTACTCCTTTAAATCTAAGTTTTTTAAACTTAGTTGTTGACGGTAGGTGGAATTTTGCTTTTCTGAGGGTATGCAACGAAAACGCTTACATTTTACGGATTGTCCGGCGGTTTATCATGTGATGTCGCGGACAGTGAATGGAGAAAAGATTTTTGGCGAAAAGGAGAAAGCCGTGCTCGCCAAAATGTTACACAAAGTGGCGGCCTTTTCAGGGGTCAAGGTTTTGACCTACTGTATGATGGCCAATCACTTCCATATCCTGGTGGAAGTGCCCGCTGCGGAGGGGATGGAGTTGACCGACGAGGAGTTGGTGGAGCGGTATGGGCATTTGCACGGGGAGAACAATCATCTGCGCAAGACGCCCCGTTCAATAGCCTACGCGCCCAATTCAGTGGAGCAGGTG
>JAIUMY010000068.1 GCA_022565335.1 Opitutales bacterium | reverse complement strand
TCATCCCAAGGCCAAACGCCTTCCCCCGATTCTCCCCATTGTCTTCTTTCAGGACCGGGGCGAATGGACCCCATCGCCTCACTTCCGCGACCTCCTCGACTTGCCCCAAGACCTTGACCCGGAATGGTTGAACTACCTGCCAAGCTTTCAACACGCGACGATAACCTCTCCGGTTTACCCCTCGAACCGATCCAGCACAACCTCGCCCTACGGGTGATGGTAAAGGTTCTCCGCGCGATCCTGGAACCGGATGCGGCCCACGCATTTAAAACGGGTCTTCTCGCTTTGCACGAACTCAGTAACGCCCCCGATCAGCAAACTTTCCTGCGCATCTGCCTGACCTACCTGACTGAAGCGGGGAATACCCTTGACCGGGAATCCCTCTATACTATCATAAATGAAGTAACATCAACTCATTTAAAAGAAGAAGCCATGAGTATCGCAGATCAACTCAGACAGGAGGGACGCCAGGAGGGACGCCAGGAAGGACGCGAAGAGGGACGCCAGGAAGGCGAGCGCATGATTCTACAGCGTTTGATCGCCCGGAAATTTGGCGAACTGGACTACGTATCCCAGGAAAAACTCAACCACGCGGGAAGCGAGGAGCTTGAACGTTGGGGAGAACGAATCCTCGACGCCAAGACTCTCGAAGAAGTATTCGGGGAGTAATTCCTATCCTCGATGATCTCATCATCGTAAACATCCCTTGTCTTGCATTCGTTGTCCACTGGGTTTGGGGAGGATTGTTGCGGGAAATCTCCCAAATTCGAACAGCCGAAAGAGTCAGAAAAGCACGAGGCCACGTATTGCTCCACCATCTCCGTTTCACTCCGTCATGATTTTTCCGTATTTCGACCCCACTGGCAACGGGCCGCCAACCGCTCGTACCTCGGAACAATCCCAAGGACGGGAAGCACCGCTGGGCGGGAATTAGGCTCAGTTCTTTCCTCACACAATCAGCATGGCGTCGCCGTAGCTGAAAAAGCGGTAGCGTTTGGCGATGGCCAGATCGTAAATCTCCCGCCAGCGAAGGAGACCTTTGGTATCACCTGGATCAAGAATGGCGGCTAATAAACAGAGAAGGGTGGACCGGGGAAGGTGGAAGTTGGTGATCAGGGCATCGGTCAGATGAAAAGGGGTCGGGGGATAGAGAAAGAGTCCTGCCTCGGAGGCAAAATCGGCCGTCCCGGACTCAACTTTATGCCCGCCCTTTCGGGCATAATCCTCCAGCGAACGAACCGCGGTGGTCCCGATCGCCACGATGCGCTGGCCTTGGTCTCTGGCTTGCCGTAAATCACTACGCGTTGGGGCCGGAATTTCATACCATTCCCGGTGCATCTCATGCTCTTCCAGGCGTTCGGAAACGATGGGCCGGAAGGTGCCTTCGCCCACATGCAAGGTAACTTCCGTAAATTGATGCCCCTGGTCCTCCAGCTTCCGTAAAAGTTTAGGCGTGAAATGCAATCCGGCCGTCGGGGCCGCCGCGGCCACCGTTTTTTGCGGATCGGCAAAGACCGTTTGGTAACGCTCCCGGTCAAGATTGTCGAGATCGTCGCTTTTTTTCCTGCTGATGTAGGGAGGAAGGGGCATTTTTCCGATACGACGGGCCAGCGCGGTTACGCTGTCGTCCTTTTCCAAATGAAACTGCAATAGTTTTTCCCCCGCCACCCCATCGGCCAGAACTTCTGCGGAAAATTCTCCAGAAACGGCAAAGGTGCTGCCGGGAGGCAGCTTGCGGGCGGGTCGCGTCAGGGCATGAAAGGTCAAGGGTTCGCTGCCGGGGCGAAGAAGCAAGCACTCCGCCTGACCTCCGGTCGGCCGCTGCCCGAACAGGCGGGCGGGCAGTACGGTGGCGTTGTTGCGAACCATAAGGCTGGAGGAGGGCAGGAAGTCACCGATGTCGCGAAAAAGGGCGTGTTCGATTTTTTCGGTACTACGGTCATAAACCAGCAGGCGTGACTCGTCGCGCTGGGCGGCGGGCGTTTGGGCAATCAGCTGCGAGGGGAGGGGGAAGTCGAATTGGCTACTGTCCATGGTCGTTTTCGGAAGGCAAGGAGGTCTTTTGACGCGGGTGATACCGGGCGTGGTCGCTGAGCAGCCGCTGGTCGTCAACCGAAGTGTAAATTTGGGTGGTGGTGATGTCTGAGTGGCCGAGCAATTCCTGGATGGCGCGCAGATCGGCGCCTCCGCGCAGGAGGTGGGTGGCGAAGGAATGGCGCAGGAGGTGAGGTTTGACCGGCTTTTCAATCCCCGCCAGGCGGGCATATTGGCGAATCAGTACCCAAACCGTCTTGCGGGACATCGCCTGGCCGCGGTTACTCAGGAAAACCGCACTGTCGGTGGTGCTGCGAACAAAGGCCGGGCGACCGTGGTCCAGGTAGCGGTTGAGGGCCGCAATGGCCTGACGTCCGATGGGTACCGCCCGTTCCTTGGACCCCTTGCCGTACACCCGCAAATACCCGCTATCCAAATCAATTTGTTGCAGGGTCAGGTTCGCCAGTTCGGAAACCCGCAGGCCACTGCTGTAGAACAATTCCAAAAACGCCCGCCCGCGCAGACCGTGGGGGGTCTTTTCATCGGGGGCGTTGAGCAGGGCATCGACCTCTTCGACAGTAAGAGTTCCCGGCAGTGGGCGAACGACCTTGGGGGAGGCGAGTAGGGTCGTCACATTTTTCGGCAGAAGCTCTTCTTTGACCAGATACGTGGCAAAGGACCGCAGGGCGGTAAGTTTGCGGGCCAGTGAACTGGCGGCGTAGCCCTGCTCGTGGAGTTGGTAGATCCAGTCGGTCAAATGAGGGCTGTCCACGGCCTTCCAGGAGCCTACTTTTTGGCGGCGCAAAAAGGTGGCGGCCTGCCCCAAATCCCGCGCATAGCCTTCAATGGTATGAGCCGAAAGCCCTTTTTCCAGTTCCATGAACGCCAGAAAGTCCTCCACCTCGGGTAAGAACTCCAGGGGGCAAAGCTTTTCAAGAGGAAGATCGCGCGGCATGGTGGAGAGGATTCAAAGGGAGATCAGCACCACTGACAAGACTATGCCTCGAAATTTGGTGCGCCTTTTGTGCTTTCTGCGCTTTACGCCAACCCTAACCTTCGTTTTGCTAGGGACATGCCCAACAAAATCGATTTTACCCGTGTTGAAAAAGTTCTCCGTCTAAACCTTGAGGAAGAGGATACGGTAAACCGCATTCTCAAGCAGCTTCGCGAGGAAGAGGAAGAGCAAGAGGAAAAGAAGCCCCGAGTGAAACGACAGTTTGTCATTATGATTTCCGATCCGGAGGAAGAGTTGCCGCAGAAGGATCTGGTCGGCTGGGTCTTGCAGATTCCCGAGGAAGATAGCCCGGCCACCACCGAAGAGCGTTTGTTTAAAGCTTCCTACGATTTTAATGCCAGCCCCCGCGGGCGGAAACTGCCAGTCATGAGCATTGGCGAGGCTTGCGAGAATGTAACCGCAAAGTTTCTCAAGGAATACAATGTGATGGTGAAAACCAAAACCCCGGTCCACGTACAGGTCACCCGTAATGAGTTGCCTGCGGACGAAGGGGGTGCGGAGTTTGTCATCGAAAAAGAATAAAGCATGAGCGGGGACGATGCCTTTGCGCAGCAGATGGCCCGTTATCAGCGGGCTGTTCCGGACACCTCGCAGGCGGCCTTTGTGGCCCCGGATGCGATCCTGACCGGAGCGGTTACCCTTGGGGTCCGTTCCAGTGTTTGGTATGGTTGCATCTTGCGGGCGGATTTGGAAAAAATTGTCCTTGGGGAGGAAAGCAATTTGCAGGATGGGGTCGTGGTGCACCTGGCAGATGACTATGGCGTCCATGTTGGTGCCCAGTGTTCAGTAGGTCATCGGGCCATCTTGCATGCCTGCCAGATCGGGGAGGGCAGTTTGGTTGGCATGGGAGCGATCGTCATGGACGGAGCGGTCATCGGGGAAGAGTCCCTGGTCGGTGCCGGGGCCTTGGTTTTGCAAAAATTCGCCTGTCCCCCGGGTTCCCTTGTCTTGGGCTCCCCCGCCCGGGTGATCCGTTCCTTGACCTCCGCCGAACGAAAGGCCAACCGCGAGTTGAGCGCAAAATACGTACAACTGGCTGCCGAACACCACCGCAGCGTTACCCCAAAGGCCTGAGGTCAAAGGAGGGTAGCGGCCACCATTGATAAGCTCAAAGTCCTGCGTCTGTCGAAGGGCGCAAACCTCTTCAGGACCAAGACACAGGGTCGGAAGGTTGCTTGGGGAGGACGAAAGCCTGTCCCACTGAGCGCATATGCGTCAACCTAAGGACTTTGGATGGTTATCGTAATTGATCGGGCTTTCACCTGTTCTTGGGGAGGCGGATAAAAATAAGGAGCAAGGACATTCCTGTCCTTGGTGAGCCGATCAGGCGACCTGATTGGTGGGGCGTTTTTGTTATTTTCGCAGTGAGTTGGTTTGTAGACTTTGCCGGAAATTCTGGTAAGTTTGTAATAATCCATCGACAAGGGAGATTTTTGGGGACCATCCGGTAGCTTTTATTTTTTGTATATCACAGACTTTCCGTGGGGTTCCGTCAGGGCGACTGGGGTCGAATTCAATTTTTCCCGAATAACCGACTGTTGCGGCTATGAGTTTTGCCAATTCAGCAATAGTACAATCTTTCCCTGTTCCAATATTAACCCAGTCTGGTGGGTCCTCCAGATGCAAGAGGTGAAACACGGCGGCCGCAAGATCATCGACGTGCAGGAATTCTCTTTGGGCTTTCCCGGTTCCCCAAACTTTTACGGCAGGAGATTCTTTTTGGGCCGCTTCGTGGAAGCGGCGCAGGAGGGCAGGCAGAACATGGGAATTTTCAGGATGATAGTTGTCCCCAGGGCCGTAAAGGTTGGTGGGCATGGCGGAATGATAAAGGAGCCCGTATTGCTGACGGTAGGTTTGGCAGAGTTTTAAGGTAGCAATCTTGGCGATGGCATATCCTTCGTTAGTGCTTTCCAATGGGCCTGTCAATAGGGCTTCCTCGGGGATCGGTTGGGGTGCTTCCCGTGGGTAAATGCAAGTGCTCCCGAGGTTAAGAAGACGCTTTACACCTGCTCGTCGGCTTCCCTCTACGAGATTCAAGCCTATGGCCAAATTGCTTTGGAGAAATTCTGCCGGATAGCTTTGGTTGGCATGAATGCCTCCCACGCGGGCGGCTGCGTTTATCACGATTGCGGGTTTCTGGTTTTGCAGGAATGCGAAGGTTTCTCCGGCGTTGCAAAGGTCCAGTTCATCGTGGGAAGCGGTAATGATATGGGTCCACCCACGATTTTGCAAAAAACGATGACAGGCGCTGCCTACCATGCCATTGTGTCCGGCAATGAAGATTCTTTGATCGGGATTCATCTCAGAAACCACGCTTCAACACCTTCTCGTAATCTGCGCGAGCCATCAAGCGAACCAATTCTTTAAAGGTAGTTTTTGGTTCCCAGCCCAGCTCACGAGAGGCCTTGGAGGGGTCGCCTATGAGAAGGTCAACTTCGGCAGGGCGAAAATAACGCGGGTTCACCGCGACGCGGGTTTCTCCGGTTTTGGCATCAATACCTTTTTCTTCCACCCCGTGACCTCGCCAATCCAAGCTGATGCCCAGTTCGGCAAAGGCCAATTCGGTAAATTCCCTCACCGTGTGGGTTTCATTGGTGGCCAGAACATAATCTCCCGGCTGATCCTTTTGGAGTATTCTCCACATGCCCTCAACGTATTCCGGAGCGTATCCCCAATCGCGTTTGGCATCGAGGTTCCCGAGAAGAAGTTCTTCTTGCAAACCGGCGGCAATGCGTGCGGCGGCACGGGTAATTTTTCGGGTGACAAAAGTCTCTCCCCGGCGAGGGGATTCATGGTTGAAAAGAATTCCGTTGCTAGCATGGAGCCCATAAGCTTCGCGATAGTTGATGATAATCCAAAAGGCATAGAGTTTGGCGACTCCATACGGGGAACGGGGATGAAAGGGGGTTTTCTCGGTTTGCGGAACCTCCTGGACCTTCCCGTATAATTCGCTGGTCGAGGCCTGGTAGAATTTCGTTCTAACTCCCGTCTCACGAATGGCATCAAGAAACCTTAGGGTCCCGATACCATCGACTTCGGCGGTATATTCCGGAACCTCGAAAGATACTTTAACGTGACTTTGAGCCCCTAGATTATAAATTTCATCCGGACGTATTTTTTCCAACAGACGATTTAAGTTACTGGAATCAGTAAGATCGCCGTGGTGCAGGAACAATGTCTGGTCATGGATTTCCGGGTCATTGAACAAATGGTCGATACGGCCCGTATTGAAGGAGCTGGAACGCCTGATCATCCCATGAACAGTGTACCCTTTAGCGAGTAAAAGTTCGGCTAGATAGGAACCGTCCTGCCCCGTGATTCCTGTAATAAAAGCGGATTTCTTTTTCATTTGAATTTTATTTTACGAAAACGCTTTTAAGAAATAGTACTCCGTGAGGGGTTACAAGACTTTTCCTTTGGTCACCGATATCTTCATTACTTCTTTCGTTTGCCGGACGGATGGCAACGTTTCTTGTTTAGTCGCGCTAGGGTAACTGTGCTTTCTGTGAAGAGTTAGCGTCTCCAGGAAAGACGATTCGGGTAATCGTGTTGTTTGATCTATACAGAAGGCAACCGTTACCAGGTCTTGACCCTCAGGGAAGTTGGGTGCTGCCCATGAGGTAACGGTCGCATTCGCGGGCGGCGGCGCGGCCTTCGTTGATGGCCCAGACGATCAGGGACTGGCCCCGGCGCATATCGCCGGCAGCGAAGACTTTGTCCACGCTGGTAGTGAAGCGGCCGTATTCGGCTTTGACGTTGGAGCGTGGATCCTGGTCGAGTCCGAGTTCTTCCACTATGGTTGCTTCGGGTCCAAGAAAGCCCATGGCCAGGAGAACCAGATCGGCTTTGAGCACGCGCTCGCTGCCGGGAACTTTGACGGGCATGAAGCGGCCGTTTTCTTCCTTCCATTCGATGTTGTGAACATGGACCGCTTTGACCTTGCCGTCTTCGTCGCCCTCAAACTTGCTGGCGGTGATCAAATATTCGCGCGGATCGGCCCCATAGAGTGCGGCGGCTTCCTCTTGCCCGTAGTCCATTTTGTATACCTTGGGCCATTCCGGCCAGGGGTTGTTGGGGGCTCGTTCTTCCGGCGGCTTGGGCATGATTTCCAATTGAGTGACGGTCTTGCAACCGTGGCGGATGGAGGTGCCTACGCAATCGGTGCCGGTATCGCCACCACCGATGATGATGACATGCTTGTCCTTGGCCAATTCGGTAAACTGCTCGGACTTGCCTTCCTTGATGTCCCAGATTTCCTTGGTGTTGGGGCCGAGGAATTCCATGGCAAAGTGGATGTTTTTCAGATCCCGGCCTTCGATCGGCAAATCCCGGGGCTTGGTGGCTCCACAACAGAGAATGACGGAATCGAATTCGTCGAGTAGTTGCTTGGACGGCAGATCTTTGCCAATTTCCACGCCGGTTTCGAAGGAAACGCCTTCCTCTTCCATGATTTTGACCCGCCGGGTGACGACGTCCTTGTCGAGCTTCATATTGGGAATCCCATACATAAGCAAACCGCCAATGCGATCTGCCCGTTCGTACACGGTGACCAAATGACCCGCCTTGTTGAGTTGGTCGGCGGCGGAGAGACCAGCCGGACCGGAACCGACGACGGCAACTTTTTTGCCGGTTCGGTTGACCGGAGGATTGGGAACGACCCAGCCTTCATCCCAAGCGCGGTCAATGATCGCGCACTCAATGTTTTTGATGGTGACGGGTGGTTCGATAACGCCCAAAACACAAGAGCCTTCGCAGGGAGCCGGGCAGACGCGACCAGTAAATTCGGGGAAGTTGTTGGTCTTCATGAGGCGGTGGTATGCCTCTTTCCATTTGCCTTGGTACACGAGATGATTGAACTCGGGAATGAGATTGTTGATTGGACAACCGCTGGCCATTCCGCCCAGGGTAATGCCAGTATGACAATAGGGGGTGCCGCAATCCATGCAACGGGCTCCCTGGGTCTTCAGTTTCTCTTCCTGGAAATGCTCGTGAATCTCGTTCCAGTCCTTGATGCGTTCCGTGGGGGAACGATCAGCGATCGTTTCCCGTTGGTATTCTATAAATCCGGTTGGTTTTCCCATAGTATGTAAATGGTTTGGGTTTCAGTCTCGTGTGTAAATCAGTGTCCGGCCTTCACGTTTTCCTCGAAGGCTGCTTGGATGGCGTCATCGCCTTCCAGTCCGCGTTCCTCGGCTTTGCTGATGGCAGTGAGGACCCGTTCGTAATCCTGCGGCATGACTTTCAGGAAACTGGGAAGAACGTCTTCCCAATGGTCCAGCACTTCTTTGGCTTTGGCTGAGCCGGTGTAGTC
This sequence comes from Opitutales bacterium, assembly GCA_022565335.1. Lineage (GTDB taxonomy): Bacteria > Verrucomicrobiota > Verrucomicrobiia > Opitutales > T3Sed10-336 > JAIUMY01. The sequence continues at coordinate 6,753 of JAIUMY010000068.1, read as the reverse complement.
AAAGTGGCGCTCAATGCGCCGTTTGACCTCGGTGATTTCGGTATCGGTGCATTCAATCAACCGATAGAGATTCACCATTTCGGCATTCAGGTGCTTGGCTTCAAAGTCTTTGTCGGAATCGAGGATGTAGGCTATGCCTCCGGACATTCCGGCGGCGAAGTTACGACCAGTGCGTCCAAGGCAAATGACCGAGCCACCGGTCATATATTCGCAGCCGTGGTCACCGACGCCTTCAATGACCGCATGAACGCCGGAATTGCGGACGCAGAAGCGCTCCCCGGCCATACCCGCGACATAGGCCTCACCTTGGGTGGCGCCATAGAAGCAAACGTTGCCGGTGATGATGTTTTCGTGGGCGACAAAAGGGGAGTCCTTGGGTGGGAAAACGATCAGTTTTCCGCCGGAGAGGCCTTTTCCGAGGTAGTCGTTGGTATCTCCTTCAACTTTGATCGTGACCCCTTTCGGCAGAAACGCTCCCAAGCTTTGGCCGGCGGAACCGGTGAAGTTGAGCTTGATCGTATCTTCCGGCAAGGCGTCGGGACCAAAACGGCGGGAGATTTCGGAACCCAGGATAGTGCCGACAACCCGGTTGGTGTTGACGATCGGGAGATTGACTTCGACCGGTTTCTTATCCTCCAAGGCGGGCTCACAGCGCCGCAGAAGTTCGGTGTTGTCAAGGGCCCGGTCCAGCAAGTGATCCTGCTTCATCTGGCAATAGAATCCAACGTTCTTCTCCACTTTGGGTTTGTGCAGAATCTTGGAATAGTCGAGGCCACGGGCTTTCCAGTGGTCGATTTCCTTACGCATCCGGAGCTTGTCCACCTGGCCAACCATCTCGGGAATGGTGCGGAAACCCAGTTTGGCCATGATTTCGCGGAGGTCCTGCGCAATATAGCGCATGAAATTAACCACCGCATCGGGGCCGCCCATGAATTTTTGGCGCAGGATCGGATCCTGCGTCGCCACGCCGACAGGACAGGTGTTCTTGTGGCAAACCCGCATCATCAAGCAGCCCAAGGTGATCAGGGGCGCGGTGGCGAAACCAAACTCCTCGGCGCCAAGGAGGCAGGCAATAGCCACATCGCGACCGGTTTTGAGTTGGCCATCGGTTTCCAGCACGACCCGGCTACGCAGGTCGTTGAGAAGAAGGGTTTGGTTGGTTTCCGCCAGACCCAATTCCCAGGGGGCGCCGGCGTGTTGGATGCTGGAACGGGGGGAGGCCCCGGTCCCGCCATCATAGCCGGAAATCAGGATCACATCCGCTTTCGCTTTGGCTACGCCGGAAGCAATCGTTCCCACGCCGACGGCGGAGACGAGCTTCACATTTACGCGGGCATTTACGTTGGAGTTTTTCAGGTCATGGATCAGCTCCGCCAAATCCTCAATAGAGTAAATGTCATGGTGTGGAGGAGGGGAGATCAGGCCGACTCCCGGAGTGGTGCCGCGGGTCTTGGCAATCGGCGGGAGAACTTTATGTCCGGGCAATTCGCCGCCCTCACCGGGCTTGGCTCCTTGTACGATCTTAATCTGAAGTTCATCGGCATTGACCAGGTAGAAGCTATTGACCCCGAAGCGACCGGAGGCCACTTGCTTGATCGCCGAACGACGGCTGTCGCCATTCTCGTCCGGCGTAAAGCGTTCGTAATCCTCACCGCCTTCACCGGTGTTGGATTTTCCTCCCAGACGATTCATGGCAATTGCCAGGGATTCATGCGCTTCTTTACTGATGGACCCATAGGACATGGCACCGGTCTTGAAGCGTTTGACAATGCTCTCGACGGGTTCAACTTCATCCAGGGGAATGGCTTTGTTGTCGTCGAAACGGAAGTCCATCAGTCCACGCAGGGTGAACATGTCCCGGGATTGGTCATCGACGGCCTGAGCATATTCCTTGTAAACCGCGTAATCGCCAAGGCGGGTGGCTTTTTGCAGCTTGTGGATGGTGATCGGATTGAAGAGGTGACGTTCCCCGTCGAAGCGCCATTGGTACACGCCGCCCGGTTCGAGTTCGTCCTTGGCATCACCGCGGTCACTGAAGGCTTTTTCGCCACGCATCAAAGTTTCGGTAGCGATGGCTTCCAGACCGATACCTTGTACCCGGGTCGCGGTTTTGGTGAAATACTTATCGATTACGTATTGGGTTAACCCAATGGCTTCGAAGATTTGGGCTCCACGATAGCTGGCTATGGTGGAAATCCCCATCTTGGACATGGTCTTAATGACCCCGTTGAGATTGGCCTTCAGGAATTTTTTACAGGCGGTCTCAGGTTCACCGGTCAAGTCACCACAGGCGATTTGGTGACGGACCGTTTCCAGGGCAAGGTATGGGTTGATGGCGTCGGCACCATAGCCCAGCAGCAAGGCGAAGTGGTGAACTTCGCGGGGCTCCCCGGACTCCAGAATGATGGACACTTTGGTCCGGGTTCCTTGCCGGGTCAGGTGATGGTGGAGGCCGGCACAGGCGAGCAAGGCGGGAACCGGAAGATGCTTTTTATCGATATGACGGTCGGATAGGATAATCAGTTTCACACCATCGTTGATAGCGGCATCGGCATCCTCAAAAATACGTTCCAAGGCGGCTTCCAGTCCTCGGTCGGAAACGTGGGGCTCGGGGATTCCGGAATGTCCCTGGCTCAGACCACCGAGGCCCGGGGCGAAGGTCATCGATAAAGTCGCCGAACGAAAGCCCTTTTGCTTGGCGGCCCGGAGACGTCCCAACTGGTTGTTGTCGATTAGGGGACTTTCAAAACGAATACGGTGGCAATTATCGCCGGTGGGGTGACATAAATCCCCCTCGGGGCCGAGGAAGGTGATGCTCGAGGTAATCAACTCCTCCCGAATGGGGTCGATGGCCGGATTCGTTACCTGGGCAAAAAGTTGCTTGAAATAGTTGTAGAGTAACTGGGGACGGTCGGATAGGACCGCCAGAGGCGCGTCATTGCCCATCGATCCGAGAGGTTGCTTGCCAGTTTCGGCGCTGGGGCCAATAATGAAACGCAGATCCTCGTAGGTGTAGCCAAAAGCTTTTTGCCGGGTGCGGATGCTGTCATAGTCGTCCTCTTTGACCTTGATGGGCTCCGGAAGATTTTCCTCTTTAACCAGATTGTCCTTGAGCCATTCTCCGTAAGGCTGTTCGGAGGCAACGTTTTCCTTCACTTCCTCGTCGCCAACAATCCGGCCTTCCTTCATATCCACGAGGAACATGCGGCCTGGTTCGAGGCGGCCTTTTTTGACGACATTTTTGGATTCGATTCCGGACAACACTCCGACTTCGGAAGCCATAATGACCAGATCGTCGGAAGTTACATAATAGCGGGAAGGGCGGAGACCATTGCGGTCGAGCACTGCTCCGATTTGCACACCATCGGAAAATGCGATGGAAGCGGGTCCGTCCCACGGCTCCATCATGCAGGCATGATACTCATAAAAGGCTTTCTGGGTGTCCGACATGTCCTCATGTTTTTCCCAGGGTTCCGGAATCATCATCATCATGGCGTGCGCCAGGCTGCGTCCGGATAAAACGAGGAATTCGAGACAGTTGTCGAATTTTTGGGAATCACTGCCATCCTCACGGATGATGGGGAGAAGCTTTTTAAGGTCTTTGCCGAAAACCTCGGAGGCCAGTTGCATCTGCCGCGCATGGAGCCAGTTTTCATTGCCGCGGACGGTATTGATTTCCCCGTTGTGGCACATATACCGGAAAGGCTGGGCGCGCGGCCAACTGGGGAAGGTGTTGGTGCTGAAACGGCTGTGGACCAAGGCCAGGGCACTGTCCATGGCCGGATGGTGCAGATCGGGGAAATAATGGGTCAGTTGCTCCGTGGTCAACATCCCCTTGTAGATCATGGTCCGGGAGGACAGGGAGCTGAAGTAGAAAAGAGAATCCTCGTCGGCCGACGAATACCGAATGCGGTGGCCAGCGACGCGACGAACAATGTAGAGCTTACGCTCAAAAGTTTGGGTGTCCTTAACGGTCTCTCCGCGGCCGATGAAGACTTGTTTCATAACGGGCTCGCATTCAGCCGAGGCTTTTCCAAGAGTGCTGCGATCCACCGGAACATCGCGCCAGCCGATCATCGTCAAACCCTCGTCCTCGACGATTTCTTCAATAATCGACATTTCCTCGGCGCGCTCATTCTCATCGGTGGATAGATAAACAAAGCCTACGCCATAGGTCCCTTCTTCGGGAACCTCGAATCCACATTCCTTGGGGCACACTTCCTTGAAGAAGTTGTGCGGCAACTGAATAAACATGCCTGCACCGTCGCCGGTATTCGCATCGCAACCGCAGCCACCTCGGTGGTCAAGGTTTACACAGATTTCCAGCGCACCTTCAATAATGCGGTGGGATTTGCGGCCTTTCATGTCGACCAGGAAGCCAACACCGCAATTGTCGTGTTCGTAAGAAGGATGATAGAGACCTTGGGCTCGTGGATGAGTTTTGCGTTCGGACATAGGCGTTTTCGTTCGGTGGGCGGTAGTCCGGAAAGCTCCTCGTCAAGAGGTGGAGAGAGTTTGAGACTAAGGTGATTTTCCGGATTACGTATTTTTTCGGTTAGAGACTCCTCTTCTCATAAGGATCAGAGAGAAGGCGACAAGAGAAAAGTTTTACTTTATTTGAAGAAAGCCCGTCAAAAGCTTTTTCAGCGAATTGTTATGCTGAATTTTTGATTTGGGAAGGGTCAATCTCTAAATCAAAAGAATTTCAATCTTCTGAAGAATGATCGATTTTGCAAATCGGGACTGTTTTTTAAGATTTTCTGTTAGAGGCCAGCACCAGAGCTTCTTCCCAAACTCGGTTTTCGTGGTTCCGGAAAAATATGCCCACCGATTGGTCCTCGTAGATTTCCACCAAGGCGGAACGCAGAAACGTGCCTTTGCGGTTTTCCATTGCCGCGATGTCAAGCTGTGGAATACTCTGGAAATCCGCATAGGCTATTTTCCGGAAATTGTTCTCTTGGAGCAGTTTCTCCTCCCCTAGGTGGGCATGTCCGTAAAAAACTGCTTTCACCTGGTCAGGTAGGGGGAGGCAATTTTGCAAAAGGGGAGAAGGGCGGTTTCCTCCGGGAAAACTATAATGTCCGGCAATGAGAATCGGGTCGGGAGACTCGGACCATTCGGCGCGGAGCTTTTGGTAAACCTCAGGGGAATGGGGATACTGGCTTTCTTGGCCATGGATTTTTCCATGGGTGACGATCCATTCTCCCTTCGCGCACGCATGGTCGCCCATGAAATAGATATTGAAGGGACCTAATTTCCCGCGGAAAAAGAAATCCTCCAGCTTTTCGGGCAAATGCCAGGCAGGACGCGGGGCCAGAATCTCCCATGCGGGGACCATTGCAGAGCCCCCCTCAGGGGATTTCTTCAAAAGATCGAAATCGTGGTTTCCGAAGGTGTAATACAAGGGAAGACCAAGGGACTCAAAGGCTTCAGCTTGGATGGTTATGGTCTTGCGCTGGTTCTCGGGATGCCGCCCGTCAGTGCTGTCTCCAAGGTTCCAAACTTGCTCACAGGGGGCATTCAGAGAATGGAAATCGGCAAAAATGATTTCGAGATTTTTTTTGGCGATTTCCGGATCCCATTGCTGGAGGTCAGAGCATACCCAGACTCTGTGCTGGACTTTTTCGCGAAGGGCATCGTGAAGATAGGATAACGTCATGAGATATAGTTTTGAGAGGTCTTCTGCAAAAGGAAAGAATTTTGTGTCCTTCGATTGAGGCTTGGCAAAATTTTCTGCTTGGTCATAGTAAGAGAACCCCCGGGGTCGTTACCTAGCTTATGAAATTGTCCGCCGCTCAGCAAAAAGACCTTCTGCAAAAAGAAGAGCTGATCATTGCTCCTCATGTGCAACGGGGGGTTATGCATCGTAAACGGTTGGTTCTCAAGAATTGCCTCACGGGTACCTATCTGAATGTTGATGAGAAACAGATGGAGATTTTGGCCCTTTTCCGTTCGGGTGACGTGGTCCCCAATGTTTTGAATAATTTGATTCGAAGTAGCAAAGCCCCGGCGCTAAAAGACTTTTATGAACTAATTCTAAAGGCTTACGCGCATCAAATCCTGGAACGAAAAGAGGACCCTTTGCCGGAGAAGGAAATCTCCCCTTACAAAGTCCCGCGGGTGCCCCTGTGGGTTCTGCTTCCTTTGCTTCTTGCTAGCTGTGTCTTCGCTTTGTGGTCGATGTGGGACTTTCCCTTGGTTTTTGTTTCCCACTGGTCTGATATCGGCTACGCGATTTTACTCGCCTCACTTTGCCTTTCCGCAGGACATTTATTGGCGGGGGGGGTGATCCGGTATTTCGGCGGAGCAGTTCACCGCCCGGGCCTCTCCTGGTTCGCCCTGCCACCTCATTTTTCTTTTAACCTTAGAGATTCCCGGCTGATCCACCGCGGCGGGGCATTCTTTGTTGGGGTGGCACGGTTACTGCCTTTTCTTCCGGCAATTGGTGCCGTTCAGTTCTATCAGCCCACCCTCGCCGTTCCTCTTTTATTAATTTTCACCTTGCACCTGGTTCCGAAACGAGGGTTGCCGATGGACCAAATTCTGCAAGGACTCACGGGACGGGTGGCCCTCGATACTCTGCGCGGGAAAATTTTCTACCTGCAGGAGCGCTCCTTTCTCGGGAAGTTTGCTGATCTTCTTTATGAGGATTTTCGATACGCTTCGGTACGAACTTTGTTTACGGTCCTGTGGTTGACCGTTTTGTCCTTGTTTGTGTTTTTTACCATCGGTGAATTTCTTCCGCAGTGGTGG
>JAIUMY010000067.1 GCA_022565335.1 Opitutales bacterium | reverse complement strand
CTTCCGTTGTGGTTGGGGACTATCGGTTTGTCAGGGATGGTGGATTCGTTGGAGACGAAACTATTTTTTTCTCCTGTTGCTCAGGTATCTTGCCAGTTGCTATTGCTTTCACGATTTTTCCCGGAACAAGTTATTAGATCATTTTGAGATAATCTTCCCTAGCCTGTAAGGGGTCAAGATGTTTCCGGTAGAAAACTTGTTTTCCTAATTACCTATCATCCTCTGCGTAATGATAGGTTTATTGTCCTATCCTGCGATCAGGCCAAAGTTGGAAAGTTGTTTCCGCTCAAGTTGATATCACCGATGCACTCTGTCCCGGACGGCCACTGCGGAAGGACGACCAGGGTGTTCGCGAAGGCAGAGCCGCACCAGAAAATCAGTATCGTTGCCCGCGGTCAAGGAGAGTGAATACTCTTGTCGTGGGTGCCCTATGGGCGGCGAAAACCAATCAACATGAATTTGTCTTTTGGGCAAAGGGACCCGTAAAAAAAGCCGCCAATTCTGTAAATTAGCGGCTTTGCGGCGATTTGAAAATGGAGCCGGTGGCAGGACTTGAACCCGTAACCTACTGATTACAAATCAGTTGCTCTACCAATTGAGCTACACCGGCGGGAGAGTTTTTACTATAGGGAAATTATCGGCGCGGTGTCAATCCCCGCCACAGGCGAATCATTCTTCTTTCGCCTCGTCATCTTTGGGTTTTACCCAAAGGCTTTCCGCCTCTTTCCATGCATCCGGCAACGATTCCTCATCGTCAAAAAAACGGACCGAGGCGGGCGGTTCATAGATGCCACGTTCGCTCCCGAGAACCAAGTGCATAACCGGTTTGGGGGTGCCTTCAAATTCATGGGAGGCTGCCAGTTCGTCCAGGGCCATGCCGACCATCGCGTCCGAAGGTGGGCTTTCCAGGCGGTAGAGGGCGAGGTACTTTTCTCCCGTCGTCCGAACTTCAAGAATTTCCAAATCGTAGCCGAGGGTCCGGGCGGTTAATTCAAGAGTGATCTTCATGGTATCTGGGGTGGGTTTCCCGGTGTCTTCGGCATGGACGCAGGCGGCAAAGAGCGAGAGGCTTGCCAGCATAACCAGTGAGCGGAGGTTCTTTAGGGAAAAATGTTTCATGAGCGATGATTTGTTTGACCGGTTTTGCGGGGATTGGTTCAAAGAAAAAACAGCGAGAAAAGGATCAGCGGGAGCCCTACAAAAACCGCCAGTGCGAAGAATATCAGAGACATCTTTTTCTCTCCCCGGGGCAGAAACCAGGCAAAGGCCAAGCCCAGACTGAGCAGCAAAAAGGTCAAACCCAGACTGGAGGCGAGGAGGAAATGTCCGATGCTCATGGCTTTCTTTACTCCTCCAATTGGTTGAACCAATCTCTGGCGGGTCGCGGCACCACCATTTTTTCCAACTGACTGGTAAAATCCTCTACCGGGGTCTTGCACTTTCCCGCCAGGGGATGGAGATCCAACCGGAGGTCACAGGCCCGGCCTTCGGGATCTTTTTGGACCAAATGCTCCGGCAGGCCAAAGTGGCGACGGATCCGGTCAGCCATCTCCCATCGGCTCAACGGTTCGGCGCCAGCCCATTGGTGAATCCCGGCAACATCATTGCGTTCCAGCAACTCAACCATCAGGGCCGAGACATTCTCCGCGGAAACCGGTTGCCGGATATCCTGATCGGAGAATATAGCGGGGATCCCCTGCGACCATTGGGCAAAGAGCTTCTCGTGGACACTTCGCTGGCCGCGGGGGCTGTTTCCGGTAAGAATGGGAATGCGCACTACTGTGGCAAAGACCGGGGCGGCCCGGCAGACTGCCTGCTCGGAGGCGGCTTTGGTTTTACCATAGAGATTGGTCGGGTTCGGGCGATCCGTTACTTTGGCAGGCCCGGATTCTCCGGAAAATACCAGGTCGGTCGAAAGGTGGAGAAAACGTGCGCTCAGATGATGGGCGATCTGGGCCAGCGCCTCGGGGAGGGCGGTGTTGAGTTGGTGGGCTTTTTCAGGATTCTCGTCGCAATCGGCCGGGCTCGAAAGGGCCGCCGCGTTGACAATGGCGTCGGGAAACGCATCCAGAAGCAGGTTTTGGATGCTGAAATGATCGGTTAAATCCACTTGGTGGTAGCCGGAAAGACCTTCCACTTGACCGTCAAAGGTAAACCCGGTCCCGATCACCGTATGGCCACGGCGGCGTGCGGCTTGGGCAAATTCGGCTCCAACGAGCCCCGAGGCTCCGGTAAGAAATATTTTCATGGGGTGTGGCTTGGTTCTTCCTGGTGAGGTTCGTGGCTTGAGGATGAACGAATCCGCCGGTCCCTTTCAATAAAAAGTCCTCCCATCGCCAACAGAATCGCCCAAAAAGCCAGGATGGCCGGGCTGCGGAACGGAAAGTCGATGGATCCATAGACCAACAGAATGATCAGGCACCCGATGCCGAGGAAAAAGGAGAGCGGGTACTGCGTGGCTCTGCGGTGGCCATAAATCAGCCATACCCAAAAGCCGACCATGAAGAGCAGGGGCAACATGCCGAGTACGCCGTTTTCGGCAAAATATTCCAAGGTATCACTATGGGCATGATCCCAGGTGACCCTGCGGACGTTAACCCCCGGCTCCCGTTCCTCATACAGATAGTGAACCCACCGGAAATTTCCCGCCCCGATCCCCCAGAGCCGGTGATCGTTGAAGATTTCCCAGGTTTCGTTGATCGTTTGCAGCCGCCTTTCCTGATCTGCCGCCAAGTGCTTGAAAGTCAAATCCTCGGGACGCTCACCAAACCTCTCCCACAAACGGTCGAAATTGACCTGCGTCACCGCAAAATAGCCCACGCCCAGAGCAAAGACCGCGACCAGAATAGCCGCCGCCTGGTTGCTGGCCCGTTTGTGATGGAGGAAAAAAACTTTCCAGAAATACACAATGACCAAGAGCACCATGAGGGCCGTTCCGGTGAGAAATCCTCCCCGGGAAAGGGCCGCCAGACCACTGAAGTAGCTGATGCCCGCGAGCAAAAGAAAAAAGCCACTGGGATCGCTCCGGCGCAAATGAGCTCTGGCTTCACTCAAATAATACAGCGCCAGGCCGCCTTGCAGAATGATGAGCAGGTTAAAATAGGTCGCGGCGTGATTACTGTAGATAAAGGGGCCGACAAAACGGGTTGAGGGCACTTCGATGGACCAAAGCAATTTATCCGGAGCGGTTAAAACCTGCAAAAGTACGACCGTCGATAGAGCGAGTCCGCCGAGGCTGAGCAACCACCCCAAAAGAAGCAAGGCCCGGCGGCGGGTAATGCCGCACCACAGCGCACAAACGGGCAGCCAACCGAGACCCAAAACGAGGAGTGCCCGCCAGGCGTTGCCCTTTTGGAAGGGCGCGTCTTCAACCCCGATGGGCGCCCAGGCCAGGTATTCGGATTTGGGAAACAACCGCCATACCTGGCCGGCTTCGGCGTAAAACCACGCCGGGTTCAAGGTTTGGGCCAAAACGATTCCCGCGTAAACCAATCCTGCCCAAAACACCGGAAACCTCACCAGCCGTTGGAGTCCCCGCCACTTCACCGGATGCTCGCTCCGGGGCCATAGGGCGAACAAAAACAAGGCTACCGCGGGAATCAGGAACAGGAGTTGAGGTTGGGGCCGGGTCGTGCCCATCGCCCAAAGCAGGCCGCTGAGATACAAGAACAGGAAAATAACCAACCCTTTCTCCATGCCGGGAAGGGGCGTCCGGTTGGGTTCGCGTTTGAACGCCTCGCGGACACTGATCCAGAGATTTTCCAGGCTGAGGGGATTGGTTGCTTTACTGCGTCTGGCGGGGCCCATTGGAACGTTGGTATCTTTTGTGTGATAGGTTGGCGGGAGCGGTTGACAAAAAGGAGCGAATATTCGATATCTGGAGTTTGATTGCAAGCGGTTTCCCTCTTCGCGGCAAGCCTGCTCGACCAAGCTCATGAAATTTTCCGACCTGATCAAACCTCATATTGCCAAACAACCCATTTACGAACCGGGGCGCCCCATTGAAACGGTCGCCCGTGAACTGGGGCTGAATCCAAAGGAAATTATCAAGCTGGCTTCCAACGAAAACCCGCTGGGGGCTTCGCCCCGAGGGCTGGCGGCAGCCCGGGAAGCTTTGCAGGAGGTGCATCGCTACCCCGATGGAGGTTGTTGGTTTCTTTTGGAAAAACTCGCTGCCCGACACCAATTGGGGACCGGGCAATTCATTTTGGGAAACGGTTCGAACGAGGTCATCGAACTCCTCGGACACACTTTTCTCAATGAAGGCGATGAAGTCGTCATGGGAACGCCGGCCTTTATTGTATACAAACTGGTGACCCTCCTGTTCGGAGCCATTCCGGTGGAGGTCCCTTTGCAAAACCATCGTCACGACCTTGCCGCAATGCGGGCAGCGGTGACCAAACGGACCAAGATGGTGTTCCTGCCGAGTCCGAACAACCCGACTGGCACCGCCAACGAGGCCGGCGAGATTTTGGAATTTGCCCGCTCCCTCCCCGAGGGGGTGATCTTTGTTTTCGACGAAGCGTATGCGGAATACCTCCCCAAGCCTCCGGATTTGCGCCCCCTCATCGAAGAGGGACGGCTGGTTATTTGTTTGCGGACTTTCTCCAAGATATTCGGTTTGGCCGGTTTTCGCATAGGGTATGGCTACGGTCCGGAAGAGGGTATCCAATTACTGCATCGGGCCCGCCAGCCTTTCAATGTCAATGCCATCGCCCAGGCGGCGGCTATCGGGGCGCTCGGAGACGAGGAATTCCTCCAGCGCAGTCGGACGGAAAATGCCGCCGGGTTGGTTCAGTTGGAGAAGGGGATCGCCCGCTTGAGCGAGCACCACCCTGTGGAAATGGTGCCCAGTAAGGGAAATTTCGTCATGGTGAGAATCGACGACGCCCTTACGTGCTTTGCCGCCCTGCAAAAGGCCGGTGTCATTTGCCGTCCGTTGGCGCCCTATGGACTCACCGATTTTCTTCGGGTTTCGGTGGGTACAGAGTCGGAGAACGAACGGTTTTTGGATGTTTTGGAGGACTATTTTCAGTGAGTGAATTTTGGGAGCTCTATCGGGAGGTGCTGATCTGGATCGGTTGTGGGTTGTTGGCTATTGTCTTTCATTTTCTCTTCGTCTTGGCGGATTGCAGTCTCATTAAACTGCAATTTACCCGCTTTGCCTCAAACTCCATTACCCAATTCAAGCAACGCCCCAAAGTTGCCTCAATGCTAGCCCATAGTGGGGAAATTTCCCGGGTCATCCGGATGGGATGTCTGGCCTCGTCCGTGGCCCTGGGGCTCTTCTTCTTTCTTGCCCTGGAAGCCTTTTTCCAAGGTCCCGGAAGCAGCATCACTGCGCTGTGGAGAGCGGTGGCGTATCCCGTTGCGTTTCTGCTGGTAATCCTTTTTCACACCTTGATGGGCGACCTTTTGCCCCGTTCGATGGGAATTCAAAACCCCTGCAGGTCACTTCGTTGGTCCGGTTGGTGGATCGGTCTGACCCGTTTTATCGCCAAGCCCCTGGAGCTTGTTCTTCTCGGATTATTGCAAAAAGTTCTTCCTTTAATGGGACTTCAACCTTCCCCCGAGGCGGAAAGGCTCGATGCTGAGGTGCAAATCGGAAACCTCTTGCAAGAAGGCGAGGAAATCAGCCCCTTGACCGAAAAGATTCTGACCAACGCACTCCAGTTGCGTAAGCTCGTGGTGCAGGATGTTCTCCTTCCGCGAAACCAGATTCAGTATTTTGACCTGACCCGGACCGTTGAGGAGAATCTGGAAATTGCCCGCAAAACCGGGCACACCCGCTTTCCCCTTTGCGAAGGAGAGTTGGATCAAACGATCGGCCTCATTCACATCAAAGATATCTTTCGCGCCCGTACCGATATCAAAACTTTGGATCTACGGAAAATCAAAAGGCAACTCGTCACTTTCGGTCCTGATGATCCCTTGGATTTTGTGCTGCAACGCCTGTTGAAACAAAAGCTTCACATGGCTCTGGTTTCTGATGAGTTCGGAGGCATCATCGGCGGAATCACCTTGGAAAATATTTTGGAAGAATTGGTGGGCGATATTCAGGACGAATTTGACCGCGAGGAGGAACAGATTCGTCCTACCGGGCAAGAGGGCGTATTTCTGATCGACGGGCTTACGCCCATCCACGAAGTAGCCGAAACCTTGCAGGTTTCATTGTCGGATGAAGAGGTGTCCACTTTCGGCGGCCTCATTATCTCCACCCTGGGCCGCTTGCCCCGCAAAGGAGAAGAGTGCCACCTGGGCCCCCTGCGAATCAAGGTGGAAGAAGCCGACGAACGCCGGCTCAGCCTGCTGCAAGTCACCCTCGAGGACCCCTCGTCGGACGGAGAGTAACCGCCCGATAGCCGGACGACTTCTCTGGTAAAGGGTGAGACTTTATTCTTGCCTTTCCCGTTGGGCGGCAATTTATTAAATTTAGTAATCCTATTCCGAATTTACCTGCCCCAACCCCGAGGATGAAAATTGTCAGCGAAAATCGTTTATTCCGTACGCTCGCCGAGCAGGTGACGGAAGCTATTGTTCTCACCGATCCGAAGGGGCGCATTGTTTGGACGAATCAGGCCTTTTCAGAACTCTGCGGCTACGAAAGAGAGGAGGTGTCCGGACAAAAGCCCGGGAGCTTCCTGCAGGGGCCGGATACGGATTACAAGGTGGTCGGGAAGATTCGGGAAGCCTATTCATCAGGAGAAACCCATTCGGACCGAACTGCTCAATTACAAGAAGGAGGGAGAAGCTTACTGGGTCGACCTTTCGATTTCCCCTTGCCGCGATGAGGAAGGCCGGTTGATTGGGTTTATGGGGGTCGAACGGGATGTGTCGGATCGTGTCCGGAAACGGCGCAATCTCGAAAAGAGCGTGGTAGAGGTGTACCGTACCCTCCTGCAAGTCACCCGGGATTCAGGGGCTGAAATTTCCACCGACGATCCTTTTTTGGGGGGAAGCCTGCACTAACCTTTGGCAAGCTCGCTGCGACCAAACCCTCTGCTCGGGTTCTCTTCCCTCACCCTCCTTGGCTAAGCTCCGCATAGCCAACATTTTTGCTGCGCAAAAATGGCGCGCAAAAATGGCGGAGAGAGAGGGATTGGCTTCGCCGCGGCAAGCGCGGCTTCGGGGCGTTGCCCCAAAACTTCGTTTTGCCTACCTGCGCTCGCAAGCTCGCTGCGGCCAAACCCTCTGCTCGGGTTCTCTTCCCTCACCCTCCTTGGCTAAGCTCCGCATAGCCAACATTTTTGCTGCGCAAAAATGGCGCGCAAAAATGGCGGAGAGAGAGGGATTCGAACCCTCGGTACGGTTTCCCGTACACGTGATTTCCAATCACGCCCATTCGACCACTCTGGCATCTCTCCGGGATCGGGAAGAGTGAGTATTGGCCTTTTCCTGATCTAGCGTCAAAGAAAAAATCCATTTACGGATTTATTTTCGTAAATCTATTTGGCTTTTCCTAATTCTTCGGCGAGTTGATCCAATTCAACCTGTTTTTCGGAAAGTTGCTGACTTTTCCTTAAGAGAAGTTCTTCGCAGGAATTAAGAAACTGCTCTTTTTCTTTAATTTTTTGTTCCTCCTCCTGGAAATGAGATTCCGGTAGCCTGTTTCCCTGGATAGTTGAAGGCGGATCGGGGGCGCTCTGGTTTTGGTGGTATTTGGCTTCCAGTTCCCGTAGACGATCTTCCTTGCGCTGCAAAAGCTTTTTACGTGCCTCAAAAAGGGCGATTCTCTCCGAGAGTTCCAATGATTGGGTCTCGTATTGTTGTTCTTGCTGCGAAAGTTCCTGTTCTCTCCGGTCGAGTTGTTCGGCGTAGCGCAGTAAATCGGCCTCTTGTTCCGCAAGCTTTTTATGCCAATTCTTCGCCTCGCGGGATATGGCCGCGGATGATTCTTCGGCGTCTTTTCTCGCCTCCGGGGAACTCTCGGTTCCGCCGTAAAACCCTGGCCGATTTGGCAATAGGGATTTCAGCCGAGGTGGTTTTCGGTCCGAATGCGGGTGGGGTTTATTGATGTTGCCCATAAGTGCGGGCGGGGTGAATTCTTATTTGGAGAATAGGGATTTCAGTTTGCCGAACAGACCGGTTGAGGATTTCCCGGAGGATTTTCCGGAGACCGGGGTTCTTTTTTGTTTTGGCCCGGAAGTTCCGCCCCCTAGAGGGCCATAGGTCAATATAGTCTGCTGACAGAGAAAATTCAAATCAGGATCCTGCAAAACGGCAAAATAACGCTCCAGCGCCCGTTCGTCGTCGGAAATGGATCTTAGGTCATCCCTTTGTTTATCGAACCAATTGAAAATTTTCTGCAGACGAGATTGCAGTTTCTTTTCAATTTGATCGATTCGACCGGAAGAGACTTCCTCTGCCTTTTCGGCTTCTTCCTCACTAATGGAACGACCGTATTTGGCCAGAAGGGCGAAAATCTCCTCTTCACTATAATTTCTGAAGGATTGGGCGATAGCTTCCGGAAGATGGAGCCCCTTCTCGCCGTAGCGGAAAGGAATGTATTTTGAAATGCCCTTTTCTTCGTTGTTGGACAAGGCGTTAAGGAATTCCCGGAAATCTCCGCCCAGGACAATGTTCTGAGCCATGTTCTGCGAAAACACGACAAAATCATCCAAAGTTTCAATTTCTTCCTGTTGCAAAAAGTCCAGGGTTTCCGGGGTGAGGGCGCTCAGGCTGATGGGGAACTTGCGGTTAATGTGCAACTTATCGAGAACTTCCAGCAAGCCTTCCTCTTTGTTTTCCTCGGATTCAACAATATCCACCATATCGCCAAAGGGATCGTCGAAGGACATGGTTTCCTCGAGAATGTTGAGGAGGAGATTGATCCTCTCGGGATGGTCTTTCAATTCAGGGAGTTCGATGAGTTCTCCGAATTCGTAATCCATGTATTTGTCGGGAGTTTCATCGCTTCCCTCCAGCGGCCAAGGGGGGGAGTCCAGATTTTCGGCCAAGCTGGAGAGCTTGGTGTCAATCATCATACTGGTGAGAAACTGTTTGCGGATACGGTCCCAGTCCTCGGCAGTGTACTTCAGTTCGGTGTTGGGGTCAGACATCTTTTTGGGGGAATTGGTTTACCGGTTAGGAGGGTTTGTGGTTTATGAGTTCTTGAGCGACGTCAGTGTAGTCTTTATACACGCTGTCTTCTTCTTCCCGGACCTGCCCCACCAAATTGATGGGAAGTCCAAGAGTTACGGCTCTGCGGACAACAATGGCGTCACGGACGATGGAGGAAAAAATCTTGGCACTGGCTCCGACCCGTTTTTGTTTTTTGAACTGGTTGAGACGGAACTGCATGCGCATCTTCGGGACATCAATGTCGACCCCGGTTTTAATGGCGTTGAAGATGATGCCCTGCACTTGCGCCGGTTTGCCCATGCCGGGTTTACGGAAACTGGCCGAGCGCTGATGGAATTTGAGCATTTTATCGACCAGCAAGGTGAAGCCAATCAGACTCAACGCATCGGGGTTGGAGGGGATGTACACTTCATTGCTACAAAAGATGCCACATTGAGCAGCCCGCAACACATTGGGAGGGCAATCAAAAAGAATATAGTCGTAGTTGTCCTCGATTTCTTCAAGTTGTTCTTGAAATACCGCATATGGGGGCCGCTGTGCTTTGTATTCGTTTTCCACGTCCACCAGATTGAAGGTGGTGGGAACGATATCCAGTCCGGGCAAAATGGACTTTCCGGATTTGTCCTGAACGACGTCCTTGATGATACAATCTTTAATAGTATCTTCCGCTGGATCGAAGATTGAGAAAATGTCACCCCTGCCACTGCTTTGCAGAACGTTCCAACGCTCCAAACGCATAAGCCATATGCTGGCGTTGCTTTGCGTATCGAGGTCAAATAAAAGTACCCGATTTCCTTTTTCGGCAAGACAAGCTGCGGTGTTGACGATGAGGGAGGTTTTCCCAACTCCTCCTTTGTAATTGATCAAACTGATTTTTCTGGGCATGAAACGAGGGTTCTGAAGTGTAGAAAGGTTATTTATCGCTCAAATTAGAGAATAGGCCAATAAAATACTTTACGTAAAGCCTTGATCCACAATTTCACTCGTATTTGACGAAAAAAGAGCCTTCCCAGAGAAAACCATTCTTTAAAAACTCCAAAGCTTTGGCGGGAATGGTGCCAGAGGGCGGATTTGAACCGCCGACCAAAGGCTTATGAGTCCTCTGCTCTACCACTGAGCTACTCTGGCAGGATGGAAGCGATAATGTTGGGTTTTAACGGCGTATCTGTCAAACGGAAAAATAGGTTTTCACGGTGGCAAGACGGAAAGACGGAGCTTACTGGCTTCGCTGGGCAGGCAACATGGCGGCATCGCTCATGCCGTGGATGATTTTCTTGTCGGAGGGGCAAAAAGTGCAGAGGATTCCTGCAGGTTCGGGAGCGCTTCGCTCGTGAGTGAAATAATAAGGGCAAACCCGTACCCGCCCTTCACTCGGGGCAATGGACCCCTCCTCATCATAAAGGTCGTGTTGGCGCCGCGCCGGTTTACGATACTCTTGTAGAATGTGGGGGTTCTTCGGCGCGTTTCTAATGGCGTCCTGTAATCCCTCGGTCCATTCCTCCTTGGAACAATCGCTGCCCAAAAGGACACTTCGGGCCCCTTCGGCATCGTGGTGAAACCCGCTGATCTTGAGGATCAGGTTTCGTTCTTTTTGGGAGGCTTGGGCAAGGTCTGCCCATTGATGGAGGGGTCGGTTCTGTGCGGTCGGTCCATCAAGAATGGCCCCGGGGGGGAGGGGAGTGGGGTCGATGACCCAGCTGCGGGGAATAAGCCGGGAAAGGGTTTTGCGCGAAGAACGCGGCAGGTGGTCTTTCCAGTATTCGGTCAAAAGGTGGTGGTGGAAGAGGGCCAGCGTGAGCTTTTCTTCCTGGTAAGTTTTGGGTGGGGGGCTCAGGGCCACTTCTCCCTTTTCCCAAGCGTTCATGATGAAGTCGGAGTTGGGGAGGGTCTCCAGTTCGTAGAGTTCGAAAAAGCGGTAAATAATATCGATCTTTTCAGGATTGCCCCCGCCGTCGCGGAAGAGGGCATCCCCCAGGGGAATGAGATCCTCGGGGTAATGGCAAAACACCCGGCGTCCCCTTTCCTGTAGTTGGGCCGCCAGCCATTCCATCTCAGGGCGGTAAGTGGCGGCTTCTTCGCTGACCACGATGGCAATCAAGGGAACCTCCCGTTCGGGCGCCGCCTGGGCGACGCTTTGGTAAAACCCGTCCAGCATGGCCTCGAAACTCCCAATCAAGTCGTCATTGCTTCCCGCATAGAGACGGTTGAGGTAGGCGGTCAGACCAATGCCGCCGGGAACGGAATCCATTTCGGTGAGGGCAAAACCGTCCTCGGTCAGCAGAAGATCCGGTCGGATAACCGCGGGAAGACTTCCGGATTGAGCCCGCCTACGGTTCCACCGGACGATGTTTTCCGGTTTCCCGCGTTCGAGGTAGTCGGCTACCCAGGGCGTGACGAGGTTGCCGTTGCGAAGGACCGATTTTTTTTCGACACTTTTGTAGTAGAGATTTTCCACCGCCCGATGGAAATCCAGACAGGCTTTGCCAATCGCGCCGAGTTCCTCCCGCAGCGGGGCTTCGAGGGCGAAGGGCTGGGGCGAGAGCCGCCAGGTTTTGTTGTCAAAAAACTGGTTTTCGGCAAAAAGCGTCTGGAGGGTCTCCAAAGGAATGGCGGATGATACGGGCATAGGGATAGAATAACCGTTTATTCTTCGACGGCAACTTCCTTGGAACGGGTCATCGGTTTTCCGGCGCGTAGCCAGGCGTGAATGAAAGGGTCCAAATCCCCGTCCATGACTTGCTGGAGATTTCCGGTTTCGTGACCGGTGCGGAGATCTTTGATCATTTGGTAGGGCTGGAACACATAGCTCCGGATCTGATTGCCCCAACCAATTTCCCCCTTTTCGCCGTAAAAGCGTTCCATTTCCGCTTTTTTCTCATCCTGGGTTTTCTCATACAAACGCGCTTTAAGAACTTTCATGGCGGTGTTTTTGTTCTTGAGTTGGGAACGTTCGTTTTGGCAGGCCACAACAATGCCCGAAGGCAGGTGGGTGATGCGGACCGCGGAGTCAGTCTTGTTGACGTGCTGCCCCCCCTTGCCGCTGGAGCGGTAGGTGTCGATGCGCAGGTCATCATCCTGAATGTCGATTTCAATGTCATCCTCGATTTCGGCAATTACATCCACGCTGCAAAAGGAAGTGTGGCGCCGGGCATTGGAGTCAAACGGGCTGATACGAACCAGACGGTGAACACCCCGTTCGGCCCGGGCGTAGCCGTAGGCGTTGTCGCCGGAAATGAGCATTGTTACCTTATTCAGACCCGCTTCCTCACCATCAATCATGTCCTGGATTTCCACCTTGTACCCGGACCTTTCAGCCCAGCGGGTGTACATGCGGAAGAGCATGTCGGCCCAATCACAGGATTCCGTGCCGCCGGCTCCCGCGTGGATGCTAAGGATGGCATTGCAATGATCGTGGGGGCCGGTGAGGAAGCTCTTGATTTCGATGGTATCAATTTCCTTGGCCAGGGCCGCCACGGATTCAGTTAATTCCTTTTCCTCTTCGTCCGTTTCCCCTTCGTCGGCTTCATCGATCAGCTCAACCATCGCCTCCAGGTCGCGGACTTTTTCGTAGAAGTCAACGACTGGATTGACCAGACCCTTCAGACGATTGGATTCATCAATGATCTTGCGCGCCCCGTCGGGATTATCCCAAAAGGTCGGTTCGGACATTTTGGCTTCGATGGCGGCGATTTCCTTTTGTTTGGTGGGGACGTCAAAGATACCTCCAAAGATAGCCGGCGCGCTTGTTGATTTCTTCGATTTGGGAACGGATTTCAGGTTGGATCATAGGAACTCCATTAAGAAGCCATTCTCTCAGCGAAAGGCAATGCTAAAGAAGGACTGCCTAAGCTGGTTTTTTGACGGGATAAGCGAAAGCAAGCCTCCTTGGATTGTTAAAAAACACCATGTCTTGGAATTTTCCGGACTCCACGTAGTCTAAGTAGGTATGCCCAAGCTGTTCGCCTTGTTATTTTTGTGCTTTTTTGCCATCGCTTCCGTTGTAGCCGAAGAAGTGTCTTTTCAGGTTTTCCCAGAGGATCCCCTCCCAGGCGATGAGGTGATCCTGGAAGTTACTTTTGCCCTGGAGGATGAAGAGGCGATTTTTGCCCGCCGAAGTCATTTGGGGGGGCGCCCTACGACATTGCGGTGGGACTATCCTGATGCTTTCACGGCAATAGGAGAGGAATCTCCAGCCCCCCGGGCGGCAGAGTTGGGTGGGCTTGAAGAGTTCTTTCATTTTGGCGAAACGACGTTCCGTAAAATTTTAAAAGCGCCTGAGGAGGGGGATTTGTCCGGAACTTTCGCCGTCAAGGCGGAATGGGTGAGGGTGGATTCCACCGGACGGTTTCATGTCGGGTCGGATCGATGGGAAATCGTCACAGGAACCGGGGAAAAGGCTATGGTTGCCGAGCAAACGGAGACTGCCGAGGGTGCGGCTGCCAAGACTCGTGAGAGCTATCCTCTGGGGACGATTGTGGTCAGCATTTTACTAGGTTTTGTCGGCGGTCTGATACTTAATGCCATGCCCTGTATTCTGCCGGTCATTGGTATCAAGGTGATGTCTCTGGTCCAACATGCGGGAGATTCGCCCCGCGAAGCAAAAAAGCACGGTTGGGTTTTTACCGCAGGCGTTGTGGTATCCTTTTGGATACTTGCCGGCATCGTAGCGATTGTTCAGGCTGGCGGGACCGCCTTGGGGCAAGGCTTTCAGCTCCAGAATTTCCCTTTTGTCCTTTTTATGACCTCGGTCATCTTCCTGCTGGCGCTCAGTATGCTGGGGGTCTTTATGATCGATATCGGATCGGGGGGGTATCAAAAGGCTAATCAGCTGGCGGGGAAGAAAGGCTATTCCGGCTCTTTTTTCAATGGGTTTTTGGTGACCCTGCTGGCGACCCCTTGTTCGGCGCCCATCCTTGCCGGGGCCATGACTTTTGCCTTTACCCAACCGCCGCTCTTGAGCTTTGTCATGTTCACCAGCATCGCTTTGGGGTTGGCCTTCCCTTTTACTTTACTGGGGCATAAACCGCAGTGGACCAAGTTCATTCCCAAGCCCGGTCCCTGGATGGAGTATTTTAAGCAAAGCATGGGCTTTGTCATGATGGTCATGGTCTTGTTCTTACTCACCGTAGTTAATGCCCTCCGTGGGGGAGAAGCGGTGGTTTGGACAGCTCTTTGGTTGTGGATCCTCGGTTTGGTGGCTTGGATTTACGGGGCCTTTGTGACCGGTAAGAAGCGTTCTACCCGCCGTAAAGCGTGGGCGTTTGCCTTGGCCTTTTTGGCTATCGGGATCTTTGGGGTTCTGGAGGGACCTTTGCAATGGCGCTTGGGCAATGCAGAGTGGGCTGCGGAAAGAGGTTATACCACCGAGGTCAGTGAGGAGATGGTCGCTTCTACCAAAGGCGGGGGGGTGATTTCCTGGTATGATTTTACCCCGGATCGTCTGGAGACTTTGCTCGAACGCGAAAAAGTGGTTTTTATCAATATGACCGCTGCCTGGTGTGCGACCTGCAAAGTCAATGAACGGGTGGCTATCGAGCGGGAAGGAACCCGCGAGTTGATGGAAGAACACGGCATTATCGCCGTCTACGGCGATTGGACGGATCAGAACGAGGCCATAAGATCGTACCTCGATAGTTATAACCGGGTCGGCGTTCCGCTCAATGTGATCTACGGAAAAGACCGGGACAATCCCACCATTTTGCCCGAACTCTTCAGCCAAGGCCGTCTGCATACCGCCTTGCGCGAAGCGGCCAAGAGTTTCGAATAAAAGACACAAACAAAATCAAATACCACTAAGGTAATTTAAGAATTTTGAACTTAAATATTGACGGTGGGTGGATTTTTGTTTTTTTGGGGGTATGCAACGAAAACGCTTACATTTTACGGACTGTCCGGCGGTTTATCATGTGATGTCGCGGACAGTGAATGGGGAAAAGATTTTTGGCGAGAAGGAGAAAGCCGTTCTTGCCAAAATGTTACACAAGGTGGCGGCCTTTTCAGGGGTCAAGGTTCTGACCTACTGTATGATGGCCAATCACTTCCATATTCTTGTGGAAGTGCCCGCTGCGGAGGGGATTGAGTTGACCGACGAGGAGTTGGTGGAGCGGTATGGGCATTTGCACGGGGAGAATAATCATCTGCGTAAAACACCCCGCTCAATAGCCTACGCACCCAATTCGGTGGAGCAGGTGCAGCGGACGCTGGAACAGGGAGGGAAGGAGGCGGAGGAACTCCGCGAGGCCCTGCATAAGCGGATGCACAATCTGCCGGAGTTTGTGAAAACCTTCAAACAGCGGGTGAGTATCTGGTACAACAGTGAG